>NZ_BDEL01000001.1:1894062-2216250 GCF_001685485.1 Formosa haliotis
TTACTCCCTTTCAACACCGGTAGGTAGTGTCCTTTCGTATTCTTTCATGGGATACAAAACCAAAGAAGTTACTGTTGGTCAAAACAATACCATTAACATGGTATTAGAAGAAGAATTAGCAGAACTAGACGAAGTAGTAGTTGTGGCTTATGGTAGCCAAACGAAACGATCTATTGTTGGAGCGGTAAGTTCAATTGATGCTTCGGTTATAGAAAAACAACAAACTGTATCTGTTACCTCTACCTTACAAGGTACTGTTTCTGGGGTAAACATTGTACAAGCCGGTGGACAACCAGGAGATAACCCTACTATTAGAATTAGAGGGGTTGGATCGATTAACGCATCTGCAGATCCTTTAATTATTGTAGACGGTGCGCCTTTTAACGGAAACCTTAACACCATAAGTGGAGACCAAGTAGAAAGCATGAGTGTTTTAAAAGATGCGTCTTCTACTGCTCTATACGGTTCTAGAGGTGCCAATGGGGTAATTGTAATTACTACTAAAAGAGGTAAGAAAAACATGCCAGTACAAGTAAGCTTTAATGCAAAAACTGGTATTGCTAACCAAGCGGTAGACTTCCACGAATTGATTTCTACAGATGATTTTACAAAATACACTTGGGAAGCTCTAAGAAACGAAGGTGTATACACTGACGGACTTAGCGCTCAAGACGCTGCGCAAAGTGCAACAAACAGTTTAGTATCTGTTTTAGGTTACGACCCTTACGGCAATGGAGCTCCTGTAGATGTTAACGGAAACTTAGTGACTACAGAAAAAATTTGGGATAACGATTGGAGCGACGAATTATTTAACAACAGCGCCCTTAGACAAGAATATTCTTTTAATGTTTCTGGAGGTGGCGATAAAACAAACTACTTCATGGGTGTAGATTACGTAGACCAAGAAGGAGCTATAAAAACATCTAACTTCTCTAGAGGTACAGTAAGAATGAATATCGATTCTCAAGTACTAGATTGGTTAACAACAGGGGTTAGTGTATTTTATTCTGCATCAGATCAAAACTACCCAACTCAATCGGGTACTTCATTCCAAAGTGCACAACAATGGTACTATAGTATGTCATCTTATTACCCACTTTACCAAAGAGATGGGAATGGAAATTTAATTTTAGACGGGAATGGACAAAAAATTTACGATTACGGAAATAATGGTAATCAAGCAGTAAACGGTGTAAGACCAGTATTTGGAGGAGAAAATGGTGTAGGTGCTCTATACAACTACGATGTTCGTTATAAAAGAGATTTAACTTCTGTTAACGGGTATGCCCAAATGGACTTCACAAATTACTTAAGCTTTAAATCGCAGTACTACTACGAAAAATATGTTTTCGACTCTTACGAATATGTAAGTAACGAATACGGATATGCAGCGAACGTAGGAGGTAGAGTATCTCAAGATAGAGATTTTGTTACTACAAGAAACTGGACAAACTCTTTAAACTTCAACAAATCTTTCGGAAATCATAACATCGGTGCTAATTTAATCGCTGAAACTTATAAAAGAGAAAACGACGATTTAACAGCACAAGGTGTTGGATTTTTACCTAATGTAAAAGTACTTAACGGTAGCACGACTCCAGAATATGTTGGTGGTGCTTTTACAGACGAAGGTTTAATGTCTTATTTAGCAAGAGCGTCTTATAACTATAGTGAAAAGTATTTTATTGAAGGATCTTTCCGTAGAGATGGATCGTCTAGATTTGCAGAAGATGTAAGATGGGGTAACTTCTACTCTGTTGGGGGATCTTGGTTAATTTCTGAAGAAAACTTCTTAAACAACAGCTCTATTATTAGTTTTTTAAAACTTAAAGGATCTTATGGAGAGTTAGGTAATAACAATATTTTAAATAGTGCTGGTACACCACTTTACTTCCCTTATTTATCTTTATTCGAGACAGGATGGAACCAGTTAGATAACACAGGAGTAATTTTAGGTAGTGTTGCAGACCCTAATTTAACTTGGGAAAAAACAGCATCTGCTAACATTGGTCTTGATTTCGGTTTCTTTAACGACAGAATCTCTGGTAGTTTAGAATTCTACAACAAAGCATCTAAAGACTTAATTTACAATCAACCACTTGCTATCTCAACAGGTAACGATGCCATCACGACTAACGTAGGTGCCATTAAAAACTATGGTTTTGAATTAGAAATAAAAACAAGAAACATTCAAAATACAAATTTCCAATGGAATACTGATTTCAACATTTCTAAAAACGAAATGGAAATTACAGAACTTACTCAAGAATCTTTCATTAACGGAACAAAACGTTGGGAAGTTGGTAGATCTACCTACGAGTTTTACATGCAAGAATGGGCAGGTGTAGATCCTGAAACTGGAATGGGACAATGGTATAAAGATGTACTTGATGCCGATGGAGAGCCTACAGGAGAAAAAGAAATTACAACACAATATAGCGAAGCGTCTAGAAACTACACTGGTGCTTCTTCTCTTCCTGATTTAGTTGGAGGTATGAATAACTACTTACGTTACAAAAACTTCGATTTAAGTTTCTTATTTAACTTTAGTGTAGGATCTTATATTTACGATAGTTCTTACGCAAATTTAATGGGAAGTATGGAAAGTGTTGGTAGAGCAGCTTCTAAAGATATTGCTAACAGATGGCAACAACCTGGCGATGTTACAGATGTACCAATGCTTACAACTGCCAACAACGACTTTAACTCTACATCTACTAGATTCTTATTTGAAAACGATTATTTAAGATTAAAAGCATTAAACTTTGGTTACAACTTCGACCAAAACACTGCTGAAAAATTAGGATTCACTCAATTAAGAGTGTACTTCCAAGGAGACAATTTATGGACACTACAAAGCCATAAAGGTTTAGACCCTGAGCAAAGTTTTGCAGGAACAACTAACAGTCGTACCTACAACCAAAGAATTATGTCATTAGGTGTTAACTTACAATTTTAAAAATTAAAGAAATGAAAAAACATATATCAAAACTTATCCTTGCAGTATTTTGTGCTACAGCACTTGTAAGTTGTACTGAAGATATTTTAACAGATCCGAAACCTACGGAATCTGTGACTGCCGAAGTAATTTTTAACTCAAGAGAAGGTGCTGAAGCCTTTATATCTGGTATCTTAAGACGTTTTAGAGCCCAATTTACAAGTACAGATGCTGCTGGTGTAAACTCTATTTTCTTTGCTAGAGCGATGAAAGGAAACGATGTTATACAAGCCAATAACTGGTTTGGATTCGATTATTCTAACGATAACAGAGAGCCTACTTATAGAAGAACTGTATTTAACTGGGAGTTCCCTTATTACATTATTAACCAAGCAAACACACTAGTAAATGGTGTTAACGAAAGTGGCGCAATTCCAGAGGAAGATAAAGTAGAATTAGTGGCACAAGGTAGAGCCATGAGAGCTTTTATGTACTTTCAATTAGCTATGGAGTACCAACACACTTATGCTTACGACCCATCGCTTCCTGCTCCTCCTATTTACCTTGAATTATCTTTAGAAGGTAAACCAATGTCTACACTTCAAGAAGTATACAACTTAATTATTGATGACTTAACGTACGCTGTAGATAATTTAGATGATTACAGATTAGGTAAATCTTATGTTAACCAAAATGTAGCGAATGCTATCTTAGCGCAAGTGTACCAAGTTACAGAAAACTGGGAAGGCGCAAGAGCAGCAGCAATTGCAGCTTACGGAGGCGACCCGCTTTCAGTTTTAGATGCTGCCGGATATGCAGGAGGTTTTAGCGACATTACCAATATAGAATGGATTTGGGCTGCACCACAGTCTACAGATCAGTCTAACTACTACTGGGGAGCACCTCACTCTATGGCAGACCACTATACCTTATCTTACCAAGCAACATTCTTCAACAACGATTTTGTGAATTTATTTTCAACTTCAGATGTAAGAAACTTGTTTGTAAACGGATATGGTGTTCCTGATGCTGACTACAGACATTACATCACAACTAAATTTACATTTAATTTCGATTCTGATTTCGCTTACATCAGAACGCCTGAAATGATTTTAATTGAAGCAGAAGCTAATTATCGTTTAGGCGATGAAGCTAAAGCACACGATTTACTTTACACAATCCAATCTAATAGAGATCCTAATGCTGTTAAGTCGTCTAATTCTGGAAGCGCTTTATTTGAAGAAATTTTAGTGGAAAGAAGAAAAGAATTATACGCTGAAAATGGTGTAGAGTGGTTTGATGCTAAACGATTACAAAGAGGAATTACTAGAACAGGAAACCACCGTATTAAAGAATCGGCTTCATTATCACCAAACGATAATAGATTTTTCTTGAAAATTCCTCAAGAAGAAATTGATGCCAACGTAAATATCGATGACAACGTAAACGCTGGTCGATAATAACGAATTATTAATTTAAAATTACAAAAGAGGCTACCTGAAAAGGCAGCCTCTTTTTTTTATTTACTATACAAATACAATATGTCCATTAAAAAACAATTTCTTAACGCCCTATCCTAGCCCAATAAATTATTACACTTCCAAAACCCAACATCCTATTAGATTTTAATCCACAAAACTTCATCTTAAATCGAACCTTACGCCTTGTCTTTGACGAAAACTAAATAATCATCATTTACAATAAATTAGAACCCGATATTGAGACATAAAAAACAATGACTTTTATCATGGTTTTATTCCCTCAAAACGCTATTTAACGTTTTGAGCCTTAAAAATGGACAAATGCGTCAGTTTTTAAAGTTAAAATTTTGAATTAATGAAAATAAAACGAAAATCCGCTTAAAGGAAATATGTTGAATTGAAAAAAACACCTAATTATTTTCAACAACTTGATTATTTATTCCCGAATTATTGATTTTTAATCAAAAAACAGGGAATTCATCAAACTTTAAGGATTTATTATTGTTTTATTAACTTATAATTATGATTTTAGCATCAGACTAATTCAAATAAAATAAACATGAAAACAAAGTTTAGTGGAATTCTAACGCTATTCCTAGCGTTGGTTGTGCAAATTACGTTTGCTCAAGAAAAAACAATTTCAGGAACCGTTTCAGATTCAAACGGGTTACCTCTCCCTGGAGTTAACATCATTGTAACGGGCACTTCAACAGGTACCCAAACAGATTTTGATGGAAATTACAGCATCTCAGCCTCTCAAGGTGCTACCTTATCATACTCTTTTATAGGGTATAAAACTCAAACTAAAACAGTAGGAGCTTCTAACACCATAAGTATTGTAATGGCAGAAGATTTGGCTCAACTAGATGAAGTAGTTGTAACTGCCTTAGGTATTTCTAGAGAGAAAAAACAATTAGGTTATGCGAGTCAAGAAGTAGACGGAGACGCCGTTTCTACAGTAAAAGCGCAAAACTTCGTAAACTCTTTATCTGGTAAAGTTGCCGGTTTAAATGTTAAGCCTTCAGGAACGATCGGGGGTTCTACAAACGTAGTAATCCGTGGTAACAGTTCTGTAGCAGGTAACAACCAAGCTTTATTTGTAATTGATGGTATTCCAATCGATAACGGAATCTCTAACACTTCAGATCAACAAGCAGGTCGTGGAGGATACGATTACGGTAACGCTGCATCTGACATTAACCCAGACGATATTGAGTCTATTAACGTATTAAAAGGTGCTGCTGCATCTGCATTATACGGGTCTAGAGCATCGAATGGTGTTATTATGATTACAACGAAAAAAGGAAAAAAAACAAAAGGGTATTGGAGTTACTATTAACTCTAGTATTACTGTTGGTGCTCCAGACAAAGAAACATTACCAACGTACCAAAAGAAATATGGTGCAGGTTACGGTCCTTACTACGCGAGTAGCGATGGATATTTCAACTTAGAGGATGTTAATGGTGACGGAATTTTAGACGAAACTGTACCTTTTGGAGAAGATGCATCTTATGGTGCTGCTTTCGACCCAAATAGATTAGTTTACCAATGGACGTCTATCTACCCAGAGTTAGACGGATACCAACAAGCAACGCCTTGGAAGTATGCAGATAACGATGCAAACTCTGTTTGGACAACATCTTCAACCTTAATTAACTCTGTTGATTTAACGGGAGGAAACGAAAAGGGTACATTCCGTTTAGGATATACAAACATGTTACAAGAAGGTAACTTACCAAACTCTGAGATTAAAAGAAACAACATTAACTTTAATGGATCTTTAAATCTTACAGATAAACTTACAGCCTCTACGAGTTTTAACTTTACGAAAACAGATGGTAAAGGACGTTACGGTACAGGATACGATTCTAAAAACCCTATGCAACAGTTTAGACAATGGTTCCAAACTAACGTAGATTTAGCACAACAAAGAGATGCTTACCTGTCTACAGGTAAAAACATTACTTGGAACTCTAATAGCTCTGCTAACACAGCACCACTTTACTCAGATAACTTTTACTGGACACGTTACGAAAACTACGAAACAGATACACGTAACAGATTTTGGGGTAATGTAGTTTTAGACTATGAAATTACAGATTGGTTAAGCGTTTTAGGTCGTTTCACTTACGATACTTATGCTGAATTACAAGAAGAAAGAGTTGCTGTAGGTTCTGTAGATGTATCTCAATACTCACGTTTCAACAGAAACGTAGCAGAATATAACTACGACTTAATGTTATCTTTCAACAAAGACTTAACAGACAAATTAAACCTTTCTGGTATTGCTGGTTTTAACTTAAGAAGAAACGAGCTAAACAGTATTTATGCTGAAACTAACGGTGGTTTAAGTTTACCAGGATTATATGCATTATCTAACAGTGTAAGTGCTATTGAGGCACCTACAGAAACTGAATATGTTAAAATGGTAGATGGTGAATACATCCAAGCAAGTTTAGGTTACGACAACTTCGCATTTGTTGAAGGTACATTTAGAACAGACCGTTCTTCTTCTTTACCTATAGACAATAACCGTTACGATTACTGGTCTGCAACAGGATCTTTAATTTTCTCTGAATTATTTCAAGCAGATTGGTTAACATTTGGTAAGTTAAGAGGTAACTACGGAATCGTTGGTAACGATACAGATGCTTACAACGTATTTGATACTTATGTAATTAACACGCCTTTTAATGGTGGTAGTGCAACAAACCCAAGCACAAAAGGAAATTTAGATTTACTTCCTGAAGAACAAACAAACTGGGAAGTTGGTTTAGAAATGCAGTTTTTCCAAAAACGTTTTGGTTTCGATGTAACATATTACGATGCACTTAACGAAAACCAAATTACAAGTGTACCTTTATCTAATTCAACCGGATATACTTCTAAAATATTTAATGCAGGAACAATATCTAATAAAGGTTGGGAAGTTACATTAAACATCGCTCCTGTTCGTACAGAAAACTTCCAATGGGACATGAATGTAAACTGGTCTAAAAACGAAAGTTTAGTAGTAGAGCTAATGGATGGTATAGACAATTTAGTTTTAGCTTCTTTACAAGGAGGAGTTAGTATAAATGCAACTCCAGGAGAACCTTACGGAACTATTAGAGGAACAGATTTAACCTACCATGATAACGGACAACCTATTGTAGGTGAAAACGGATACTATGTAACAACTAGTAGTAACAACAATGTAATTGGAGATGTGAACCCAGACTGGAAAGCAGGTTTATTCAACTCATTCACTTACAAAAACTTCAACTTTAGCTTCTTATTAGACATGCAAAAAGGTGGAGATGTATTCTCATTAGATACTTGGTATGGTTACGCTACAGGAATGTACGACTTTACAGCAGGTACTAACGAATTAGGAAACCCTGTAAGAAACACTTTAGCTAATGGTGGTGGGGTTATTTTACCAGGTGTTCAAGCAGACGGTTCAACAAATACTGTAAGAGCAAATGCAAGTACTTATGCTAACCCTTGGGGGTATGCTAGAGCTTCAAACTCTCAACACGTATACGATGCAGGTTACATTAAATTAAGAGAAGCTAGTTTAAGCTATAACTTTAATAGTGACCAATTAGATAGACTTCCTTTTACAGGATTAACATTCTCTTTAATAGGTAGAAACCTTTGGATTATCGATAAGAATGTACCGTTCTCTGACCCTGAAGCAGGATTAAGTTCTGGTAACGTTCAAGGATATCAATCTGGTGCTTATCCAGCAATTAGAGAAATTGGTGCAAGTGTAAAATTACAGTTCTAAAAAAAGAAAAACATGAAAAAAATATTTATAACAGCATTGTCTTGTATTGTTCTAGCATCTTGTATGTCTGACGAAAAATATGAAGACTATAATAAAGACCCAAAAAATCCTACTGAGGTAGAAGCAGGTTTCCTTTTTAACTCTGCTACAGTAAGTTTGTTTAACCAAATGACAAGTACAAACGTAAACACAAACGTGTTTAGATTACTTGGGCAATATTGGACAGAAACAACCTATATCGATGAAGCCAACTACGATTTAAATAACAGGAATATTCCTCAAAATCACTGGTCAGAATTATATAGAGACGTTTTATTAGACTTAAAAACAGCTAAAGAAAACACAATTGCTAATGAAAGTTTAACTGAAGAAGATAGAGAAACTCAATTGGCTCAAATAGATATCTTAGCAGTTTATACTTGGCAACAATTGGTTGATACTTTCGGAGACATTCCTTATTCTCAAGCTTTAGATATCGATTCTTATTTAACGCCTGAATACGATGATGCAGCTAGCATTTACGAAGATTTAATTACAAGATTAAATGCTTCAATACCAAACCTTACTGGAACTGGTTTTTCTGAAGACAACATTTACGGTGGAGATATCGCTGCATGGATGAAATTCGGTAACTCTTTAAAGTTAAGAATTGGAATGCGTATAGTTGATGCTCCAGGAATGGCTTCTTTAGCGCAAACAACTGTTGAAGGTGCAGTTGCATCGGGTGTATATACATCTAATGCAGACAATGCTACAATACAATATCAATCAGCAACTCCTAACACAAACCCATTATGGGTAGATTTAGTACAAAGCGGACGTTCAGATTTTGTTCCTGCTAATACAGTAGTAGATTTTATGAACGATTTAGAAGATCCTAGACGTGCTATCTATTTCGATAATAACTTAGGAGACGGTATCTACGATGGAGGTATCTACGGTGATAATAACAGTTTTGCTAGTTATACACATATTGGTCCAGTAATGCTTAACCCTGAATTTAGAGGCGTGTTATTAGATTATGCTGAAGTATCTTTCTTCTTAGCCGATGCTGCACAAAGAGGTTTTGCAGTAGGTGATTCTGCTGAAGAATTCTATAACAATGGTATCGCCGCTTCTTTTGAAGACTGGGGAGCGACTGGTGTTGATGCTTATTTAGCTAAGCCAGAAGTAGCTTACGATGCTGCAAACTGGAAAACATCTATTGGAAATCAATTCTGGTTAGCCATGTACAACAGAGGGTTTGAAGGATGGACTGTTTGGAGAACTTACGACACACCAATGTTTAACCTTCCTGCTGATACTGGAAACCCAGTACCAACACGTTATACATACCCAATTAACGAACAAAACTTAAACGAAACGAACTGGATTGCTGGATCTGCTGCTATCGGTGGAGACGAGCAAACAACCAAATTATTCTGGGATGTTAACTAAGTTTTAGTTTCTTTACATAACATTTTTTTTTGAAAAGCAGTCGACTAGCAAACCCAATTAGTCGGCTGTTTTTTTTTGGAATATAATTAGGAGCTTATCTAAAAAGTTGAATTCTCGTCAACCTGAACAGAATTCAGATTCTCACAGATATAGTTATCCATATGGTGAGATTTTGAAATAAATTTAAAATGATGAGATCTAAAACTGTTTAGACAGACTCTTCTTTTTGAAACAAAAATATCTCAACCTGACAAGCTTCTACTTTGAAACATTGCTATATGATTGCATTGACACATTGTTCCATTTCTAAATGAAACATTGTTACATTGCTACATTAATTCATAGTTACATTACCAAGGTGCTACAATGAGGCAAACCAGAATTCCTTGATACTGTAATGACATTTTAAAGTTCTCACCAACAGTTAAATCGATTTGTTAAAAATAGAGATCGGCTTAACGTAAACTTTTTAATAACCTATTCATATTTTATTGTACTTTTGACGCATGGAAAAAGAGACTCAAATTTTTGGAATTCGTGCTGTTATTGAAGCCATCCAAGCTGGAGAAAACATAGATAAAGTATTTGTTCAAAAAGGACTTAAAGGCGAATTATCTCATGAATTAGAAAGTGTTTTACGCAAACAACGTATAAACTTCTCTTACGTTCCTGTAGAAAAATTAAATAAATTAACTTCTAAAAACCATCAAGGGGTTGTTGCCCAAATTGCACCTATTACCTTTTGGGATATCGAAGAACTCGTAACCAAAGTTACAGAATCTGGCAAGACTCCCCTATTCCTGCTGTTAGATCAATTAAGTGATGTTAGGAATTTTGGAGCCATAATTCGTACTGCAGAATGTACAGGAGTAGATGGTATTATTATTCAGAAAAAAGGAGGTGCACCTGTAAACGGAGATACTATTAAAACTAGTGCTGGTGCCGTTTTTAAAATGCCTATTTGTAAAGTCGACCATATTAAAGATGCCTTGTTTTACATGCAAGCATCGGGTATAAAAGTTATTGCTGCCACAGAAAAGACAGAAGACCTATTATACGATGTGTCATTTACCGAACCTTGTGCCATTATTATGGGCTCGGAAGGTAAAGGTATTAATCCGTCTGTTTTAAAATTGGTAGATGCCAAAGCTAAATTACCTTTACTAGGCGAAATAGGATCTTTAAATGTATCGGTAGCTTGTGGTGCCTTTTTATACGAGGCTTTAAGACAACGCCGTTAATCAGCTTCTTTATTTTCTTTAAAAACATAGCGATACGGACTTGAATCATGTTCATGTCTGTCTTGTTCTGCTTCCTCCTCTACCTCTGGTTTATGTTCAATAAAATTACCATCGGCATCAAAATGCCTTAAAAAAGCATCGTCTTCTTCATTATAATCATCTTCTTCCCAAACATATTTTTTAGGTTTTGCAATTTGTCTTTTAAAAATAAAAGCAAAAAGCAGCCCTGTTATTAACCCTGCCAAATGCCCTTCCCAAGATATATTACCTTCCATGGGAATAACATACCAAATCATACTTCCGTAGAGAAAAACAACCAAAAGCGATAAGGCGATCAATCTGTAATACTTTGCAAAAACACCTTTAAAAAAAATAAAGCTTACCAAGACATAAATTAAACCACTAGCACCAATATGGTACGAAGGTCTAGCAATACACCACGTTAAAAAGCCAGAAACTAAAATTCCATACCCCAAAACCTTCCATGCTATAGGCCTATAAAAGTAGAAAAGCGCCACACTTAACACGAATAAAGGAATGGAATTTTGATACAGGTGAGAAATACTACCATGAATAAAAGGACTAAATATTATGCCTTGTAGCCCTTCCAAGGTTCTCGGGTAAATACCATACTTATTAAAGAAAATATTTGTTTCTATCTCAAACCAAAACACATACCAAATAATTAGAACAAAAGCCAGCGGATAGGCAAGCACTCCGTTCGAGAATTTAAAATGGTCGTGTTGGTTCATATATTAAATATTGTTTTTACAAGTGATAAAAGATAATCAAATTGTAAACCGTTTTTTTAAAATGGTTAAAATGTCAGTCGGTAAACTTTTGAATATAACTATTAGAACTAAAAAATACAGTAATTTTGTAATATGAACGCACCTTTAGCAGAACGATTACGTCCAGAAACCTTAGACGATTATATTAGTCAGGCACATCTTGTTGGTCCGCAAGGTCCTTTGCGAATACAGTTAAAACAAGGTTTAATTTCATCTATGATTTTTTGGGGACCTCCAGGAACGGGAAAAACCACGCTTGCCAATATTATTGCATCGCAATCCGGCAGACCGTTTTATACTCTTAGTGCAATAAATTCTGGTGTAAAAGATATTCGCGATGTCATTGATAAAGCCAAACAAAGTGGTGGCTTGTTTACTACCAAAAACCCCATTTTGTTTATCGATGAGATTCATAGGTTTAGTAAATCGCAACAAGATTCGTTATTACAAGCCGTAGAAAAAGGTTGGGTAACACTAATTGGTGCGACTACCGAAAACCCAAGTTTTGAAGTGATACCTGCCCTACTTTCGCGTTGCCAAGTCTATATTTTAAAAGCCTTTGACAAAACCGATTTAGAGCAGCTTTTACTCCGCGCCATTGAAAAAGATGACTTCCTGTCTAAAAAAAACATAAACCTTGAAGAAACGGCTGCGTTATTGCGTCTTTCTGGAGGTGACGGACGAAAACTTTTAAACCTATTTGAATTACTGGTCAACACTTTTGAAGGTGATGAGATTTTGATTACGGACGAGATTGTTTTAGAGAAAATTCAGAATAATACGGCACGTTACGATAAAACAGGCGAACAACATTACGATATTATTTCGGCGTTTATAAAATCGATTCGTGGAAGCGACCCCAATGCCGCAGTGTATTATTTAGCCCGTATGATAGAAGGTGGAGAAGACGTGAAATTTATTGCCCGTCGCCTATTAATTTTAGCTAGTGAAGATATAGGTAATGCTAACCCAACGGCGCTTGTTATTGCAAACAATACCTTTCAAGCTGTTTCTGCCATTGGCTACCCAGAATCTCGAATTACACTAAGTCAGTGCACCACGTATTTAGCTTGTTCGCCAAAAAGCAATTCGGCTTATGAAGCTATAGGTAAAGCCCAACAATTAGTAAGAGCTACCGGAGATTTATCGGTGCCACTACCACTAAGAAATGCCCCTACGAAATTAATGCAAGAATTAGGATATGGTGAAGATTATAAATATTCGCACAATTACGCCAATAATTTTGCAGAACAAGAATTCTTACCCGAAGAAATAAAAAACACCAAGCTGTATGAGCCTGGTGCTAATGCTAGAGAGCAATCCGATCGTAACTTTTTAAAACAACGCTGGAAAGCGAAATATGGGTATTAAATTGTAGTTGTTTGTTTTTGGTTATTATTTCTTGACTCTTGGCTCTAGATTCTTTATTCTTGGTTCTTGGCTCTTTATTCTTGATTCTGAATAAAAAATCCTTCATTCCATTAAAGTAATATCAAGATAACATTGCATTTAGCTCCTGAAACCAGTAGATTTCTTCACCCTGAACTAGTTTCAGAGGATCATCGACTAGCTCATCATCTTATGAGATGCTGAAACGAGTTCAGCATGACGCTTGAATCTAATACTTCCAAATTGCTACAATTTTACATTACCTTAAATGGTCATTGAGTGCTGTAATGAAGAGCATCGGAATTACAGTGTATCGAAATGACATTGTTAGATCGATTTTTCAATCTTGACTCTTGACTCTTGACTCTTGACTCTTGACTCTTGACTCTTGGCTCTTGGCTCTTGACTCTTGGCTCTTGGCTCTAGATTCTTTATTCTTGTTTCTTGACTCTTTATTCTTGTTTCTGAATAAAAAATCCTTCATTCCATTAAAGTAATATCAAAATAACATTGCATTTAGCTCCTGAAATCAGTAGATTTCTTCACCCTGAACTAGTTT
This sequence comes from Formosa haliotis, assembly GCF_001685485.1. NCBI lineage: Bacteria > Pseudomonadati > Bacteroidota > Flavobacteriia > Flavobacteriales > Flavobacteriaceae > Formosa > Formosa haliotis. The sequence continues at coordinate 1,907,672 of NZ_BDEL01000001.1, forward strand.
CAGAGGATCATCGACTAAGCGCATCATCTTATGAGATGCTGAAACGAGTTCAGCATGACGTTTCAATCTAACATATCCAAATTATTACAATTTTACATGACTCTAATTGGTCATTGAGTGCTGTAATGAAGAGCATCGGAATTACAGTGTATCGAAATGACATTGTTAAATCGATTTTTTAATCTTGACTCTTGGCTCTAGATTCTTGCATCTATACTCTTCATTCTCGGCTCTTAATTCCAGCCTCCGGTAATCGTATCAAAACTTCACGTTTAAAGTTTCTTGCTTTAATTGTTCGCCTTCATAATACTCTAAAACCCATTTGTCTCCAGATTTTCTAACCATCGCTTGTTTACCTTCAACATAATATACATCATCCATATTCGATTTTTTCAACTTATACACCACTTTAGGTGTGCTATCTACCAGTTGAAAACCATTCGCAATTGGTTGCGCATACAACATTCCTGATTTTGAAGTTGCCTCAATTGTAGCAACAGTATTTGGTGCACCTTCTGGTGTAGAAGCTACTGGATGTGATGGTACTGGCTCTGGTAATTGCGTAACGAAACCAACATTTGCAGCTGCTCCGGCGGTATTCGCACTTGGCTCGTATTTATAGTTTACCTGATTAAATGAATTAAAGGCTTTTCTTAATGCGGCATGATACGCCTTTTTAAAATCTTTTTCTTTTGAAATCCCTTCTTCGGTTTCATAAACCACCACATTCTTACAGTCTCTTAATTGTACTTTTAACTTGGTAGTAAATAAATTAGATTCGTTTAATACATTAGATCGCAATCCTAAACAACCATTTGCATTTAAATCTGCGGGTATACTGTCTTCAGACATTACTGTTGTAAATCCGTACTTTTCAAACAAAAATTGCGTTAATTCATTTAATTGATATTGGTTAGCTTCTTTTAAAAAATCGAAAGAATTCGGAACAATAACGTATTTATAATTGTTTAAGTTTGCTTGAGCAACGCTGTTAAAACATACACATAAGCATACTAGTAAAATTATTTTTTTCATGAGAATTATAGTTTTGAATAAAGTTAATTAAATTTATAAATAGTTTTTTAAAGCTTTTAGCTTATTAATTTGTGGGATGTGATTATGATGTATTAAGGGCACTTGGTTAAAATAAATTACCTGAAATCCAACTTGTAGTGCACCGAGGATATCGGCCTCTAAATTATCGCCAATCATAACACTCGATTCTACTTTTGCATTCGCCTTTTTTAAGGCCATGTTAAAAATATCGGGATGCGGTTTCTTCACCCCGGCTTCCTCAGAATTTGTAACTGTTTTAAAATACTGATTAATTTTTGAACTCGTTAATTTTGACGCTTGCACATTCTCAAATCCGTTTGTAATAATATGAAGGTTATATTTGGAGTGCAAATAGTTTAACATCGATTTAGCATCTTCAAATAAGTAATTAAACGATGGCAAATGCATGATATAATCTTCAGATAATTTATAGATGAGGGCCGCATCTACCGGAAATTCTATAGCGTTAAAGGCATCATTAAGTCTTCCAAATCGCAAGGTTTCCTTATCGACTTCATTGTTTCTAAACCGTCGCCAATAAGTTTCATTTATAGGAACATACGCATCTAAAAACAAATTTAAATCTGGTTGAAGTTCATTGATTTCAAATATTTTTTGAAATGTTAATGTAGAATTTTTTTCAAAATCCCAAAGTGTGTGGTCTAAGTCAAAAAAGACATCTTTTATTTTAGTTTTCATCATCTGTAGAATCTAAAATAATATTGAATAATTCTTTAAAATCTTTCCATCTCCCTAGTCCGCTAAACGTGTAATTATGAAATACAGGAACAAATTCGCCATTTACCCGTTTTACCTGATTAATAATATATTGTAGCGATTCTTTTTTATCTAATAAGGAGGCATTTTTTAATAAGGCGGAGTCTATAACGTGATACGAGTTTACTCGCAATGGTGTTTGTACTTCATAATCTAAATCGTAAAAGAAAAATGGTGTGCAAGTACCAGCTCTAAAACCTAATTCGTTAACATAGCCCATAGTATAATCGTCTTGGACTTCTAACTCTACCAAATTTCTATATAAATCTGGTAAATTTAATTTCGAGAATGAGTTACGCGACTCTATTAATGAGGTATTAATGATACCTTCCATCCGCAATTTTTCAGTCTTCAAAATATCTTGATCTTCTATAGCAAAATAAGATACTTTTAGTCCTACTTTACAATAATCTGCAACCGATTTAATTAAAGACACAAAGTCTTTTCTAAATACGCTAACACTTTTATCGTAGGTAGAATAATCGCCTATTAAAAAGAAAAAATGAAACTTATATGGCGTTTGCTTTTGCTTATTTAAAATATACTTAAACGAATCGTATGGATCGCGTTTTAAGCCAAACAACACCATATATCTGTAATATATTTTTTTAAATCGTAGGGCGAACAAATCTTTAAGCGTACCACCAAAGGTGCGCATAAGGCCTTTTAACCTAAATTCGTAAGGTGATGGTACATCTATTACGGGTTTAATCATGTAATCCCGCTCTTCGAATTTATAGTCGGGATAATGTGTTTTTAAAACCGCTTTAAATTTATAAGCCCAAATATCGACCACCGGTTGTTTTAAAAAATTATGCCTATAACCTAAACTTTCTTTAGCCTCATAACGCCCGTATTCATCTTTTACATGTGGTAAATATTCTTCGTACCGACTTAACAAATAGAATGATGCTGCAAAAATATCGTAAGGCATCGCACTTTTATCGCCGTTAAAAAAGAAACATTTAGTCTCTTCCCATTTCGAAACATTTAAATCTGGATCTGACAGACCTTGCTCGAACAATAAATCGTGACTACGTACAAAAATTTCACCTCCTAGGGCTTGTTTTGTGTACGACATTTTTAAACTATCGTGAGCGATAAACGTTTCTATAGTGGTAGTAAACGACACCGGAATACCGAGAATTCTGGTACAGAGATGTTTAAATGCAAATTTTACACGCGGTGTTATTTTATGAGTATAGACTAGTAGCACACAATAGATTTAAAGTAATAAAAGTAATGAATTTTACACGTATCCGCATAGATTCTTAAGTATAAAGCATACTACATCTCGTTTTCATCGACAAAACTAAAATAGGCATGCTCTGTTACAATAACATGATCTAATACTTTTATATCCAAACTAGAAGCTGCTGTTTTTAATTTTTGCGTAATTTGTTTGTCTGCAAGACTGGGTTTTAAAGTGCCTGACGGATGGTTATGCACCAAGATTAGTGCTGTTGCCCCAAGCTCTAAAGCCATTTTTAAAGTTAATCGCACATCGACCAAAGTTCCCGTAATTCCGCCTTTACTGAGTTGTTGTTTTTGAATAATGGTATTAGAATTGTTTAAATAAATAATCCAGAATTCTTCGTGTGGTAACTCGCCGAGAATAGGTTGCATAATTTCGAATACCGATGCAGACGATGTAATTTTTTTAATGACAATAGCTTCTTCTCCTCTACGGCGTCGACCTAATTCCATAGCCGCAGCAATGCTTATAGCTTTTGCTTCTCCTATCCCTTTAAAGGTCATTAATTGTTTAATAGACAACTTTCCTAAAGCACTTAAATTATGGTCTACACTAGCCAATATTCTTTTAGTTAACGCTACAGCGCTTTCGTTTCTGCTACCCGAACCAATTAAAATGGCAACCAATTCGGCATCGCTTAAAGCAGCTTGACCTTTATAAAGCAACTTTTCTCTTGGCCGGTCGTCTTCCGACCAATTTTTAATGGAAAATGGAGTCTTTTTATCTGACATAATTATAAATATAAAAATTGTAAATTACTGAAGCAACTAAATTCACGTATTATGAAATCTTTATTTGAAACAGAATCAGCACGTTCCATCATTGAAAGACTAGATTTACTTGATAATAACAGCCAAGCTTTATGGGGAAAAATGGATGTGGGACAAATGCTAAAACATTGTCAAGGTCCTTTAAATATAGCTTTACAAAAACAAGTTGTAGTAACCCAACTAAGCTTTTTTAAACGCTTAATGATGAAATTATATAAACCTTTTTTATATAACAACACCCCTTGGAAACACGATTTACCCACAATTGAAGAGTTTAGAGTCACTACGCCTCAATCCTTTACCACAGAAAGAGAACATTTAGAACAGCTTATCGCAGAATTTTCAGAAAAAACAGATGTTAAAACTTGGCCAAATCATCCGCTTTTTGGTTATTTTACACCCGAACAATGGGGTAAAATGCAGTACAAACATTTAGATCATCATTTGTCGCAATTTGGCGTATAATTAAAAAATTTTCAGCTTTGAATTACCCACCTAAAATCCATCAAGACTTCAATAAAAATCACATGATAGACGTGATTAAAACGTACCCGTTGGCTACGCTTATTTCTGTTGAAAACAACACGCCGTTTATAACGCATTTACCATTAATTTTTGAGGATGGTAAACTTGTTGGACACATAGACAATAATAATCCGCACACAAAATTATTGGCAAACAACAATCCGGTAACCGTCATATTTTCGGGGCCAGATTGTTATATTTCACCGAGTTTGTTTACAACTCCCGAATTACCTACATGGAATTATATTAAAGTGCACATTCAGGGTAAGGTTACAAAAATAAACGATCCGGAACGTGTTAAACAATCTATGGTTACTATGACCTCGATTTTAGAATCGCCTAACCAAGCCTATAGTTTAGAGCTTAACGACCCAAAAATGGAGCAGTTTATTAATTATGTTTCCGGTTTTACCATTGAAATCTTAAATTGGGAAGGCAAATTTAAATTATCTCAAAACAAAAGTGCAACCGCTCAACACATTGCAAAAACCCAACTAATAGAAGCCAATAAGGCAAGTATTGAACCATTTTTAGATCTTTTAAGTTAGTCCTAAGTTAATTTTTATATTTGTTTTTAAATTACGCATTTCAAATTATGAATCCCCGAACCAATAGCATATATCGATTTCTTCTTGTTGTACTATGTTTTACATGCTTTATATCGCATGCGCAAACCAATATACTACCAGAAATTTTACCCGAAAAAGCCGATTCTACAAAGGTAGATGCTCCTAAAGCGATCCCTTTAATAAATATTATTCAGGAAATTGATAACACGAAAAATCAGTTAAAATTAATTTCTAAAAAAACGGCGAAACCTAATGAGGTTTTAAAGATTGATTCTTTATATGTGAAACATGGAGAATTCCTGCTCCAAGAATCAGACGAAGTAGAATCCTTTATTAAACAAGGACCAAATACACAAAAAATAAACAACCTCATTTCTAAATGGAATGGCTATAAAAGCACCTTAACGGGCTGGCAATCTACAATCCAAAAACAAGAAGAGCGTAATTCAAGATTAGTAGAGGATATTAAAAGAAAGGAAAAAATTTGGAGCTTAAGTCATGAAAAGGCTAAAAATGAGAGTGCTCCACCAGAAGTTTTGTCTGCTATAAATGAGATATGGGAATCTGCAAAAGACCTCAAAAAAACTATAAATAATAACAACAATTATTATCTGGTTTTAGAAACCCGCATAAACGATCAAATCAATATTACCGAAAATATTATCGATAATTTATTAGATTTAAAAAATTCCGATTTATACGACATTTTCTACAAACGGCATGATGCCTTATGGAATACATCCTTTAAAAGCCCAGAAGTTAGCAATGTAGATAAATCTGAAGAGGTTGAATCTATACACAATAATGTTTCTGGTACCTTTCAATTTTTAAAAGGTAACATCGCGCTAATTATATCTTATTTCGTATTTGTATATTTTATAATTATCTCCATACGATATTTGAAGAATGGATTTATAAAATATGTTTACGAAGAAAAAACCGATAAATTAAAAAGGGCAAAACTTATTATTTTAAACCAAGGAAATATTTGTATTATATTTCTTTCTCTACTGGCGGCAAAAATATTTTTCGCCAATACGCCTAAATTATTTCAAGATATTTTAACATTCCTTGTCCTTGTATGTTCTATTCCATTAATAAGACCATACATGCACAAACAGTTTAAGAACATTATATATTTTGTTATTTTGTTTTTTATCCTCGACTCGACCAAATCTTATATATGGTTCTCTTCTGCAAACTATAGAATTTACATACTATTTGAAGCCCTTATTGTAATTGCAATCCTGTTTAGTTTTACGCATCCTTACTTAAAGACCCGCCGTATGCATTCAGATTGGTTCGGAACGCTGTTAATCCGATTAACTCCAATCGTGTATTTTTTAAGTATTGTATCAATCGTTTCAAATTTATTTGGCTATACCAATTTAACAGATATCACCTTAAAAATTTGTACACAAGGTGGTATTTTAACCACCTTCTTTTACAGCTTATTAATGATTTTTAACGGTATAGCTGTTGGGGTAATAAACCGCCATTACGGTGTAAAGTTAAGTTATAATCAATACGACCGTTTACGCATTGAAAAACGCACCCTTAAAACGTCGCGAGCCATTATTATCGTTATTTGGCTTATGTACTTTTTAAATATGATTGATTTACTAAGGCCTTTATTGGTATCCATTTCTGATTCCGTTAGCGAGCCTTACACAATGGGAACTTTAACCTTTACTCTTGGAGGTGTTTTAAGTTTTTTATTTACGTTAATCATATCGTACGCGTTAACGAAACTCGTCTCGTTTTTAATAAATGATGGCGATGGTGTTCTAAGATTTTTAAAGTTACCTAAAGGGATTCCTGCTGCTGTTTCTTTAGTTATTCGCTACTTTATCTTAGGATTTGGAATTATTTTGGCCTTGGGTGCTTTAGGTGTCGATTTAAGTAAATTCAACCTAATGGCAGGAGCTTTAGGTCTGGGTATTGGTTTTGGTTTACAAACCGTGATCTCCAATTTTGTTTCCGGATTAATTTTGGTTTTTGAACGACCAATTTTACCAGGAGACACAGTAGAGGTAAATAATTTACTAGGAACAGTTAACCGTATTGGCGTACGGTCGTCTAGTATAAGCACTTTTGATGGTGCCGAAGTTGTAGTTCCTAACAATAATTTAATATCTAACGATTTAATAAACTGGACGCTTTCCAATAACACGAAACGTGTTGAAATCCTAATAGGAACATCATACGATTCCGATCCGAACCGGGTTTTAGAAATTCTTTTTGAAATTGCTCAGGCACATAAATTCACTTTAAAAGATCCTGAACCCCGCGCACTTTTTAATGATTTTGGAGATAGTTCTCTTAATTTTAGATTACTATTTTGGGTGCATTACGAAGTTGGTTTACAAGCTAAAAGCGATATTTCTATTGCGATTTACAACCGCTTTAAAGAGGAAGGCATAGAAATACCATTCCCACAACGTGACCTTAATTTAAGGAATGTACCAGAAAATTTCTCGCTTAATGCGCCTACTCCTAAAAAACCTGCTTCAAAATCTAAAACAGACAAAAATTTAAAAGCTCCTTTAGTAGAACCTTTAAAAACAGATATGGATTCTGATGCTACTGCAGACTCTAGTACCGAGGATTCGAAATAACAAACTATTAATCACAAAAAAAGCGAGACCTATTAAGATCTCGCTTTTTTAATTTGATATATTAAGCTATTTTATTAGCGTTTTTACGTCGTTAAAATCTAAGCCGCCATAATTTCCAGAACTCATTAATAACAGTGCCGAATTCTCTAACTCTTGACTAAATAAGAAATTCTTAAAATCGTCCGGATTGGTATAAATAATTAAATCGTCTCGCTCGAAGGCTGAAGCAATTTGCGCTTTAGTAACCGCTTCTAATTTTTTAATTTCTACAGCATGAGGCGAGTAAAAAACCACTGCAACATCGGCCGCATCTAAAGCTCCTTTATACTCTTTTAAAAACTCGGCATTTAAACTACTATAAGTATGTAATTCTAAACAGGCCACTAAGGTTCTATTTTCGTATTGTGCTTTTACTGCTTTTGTGGTCGCTTCTACTTTACTAGGTGAATGAGCAAAATCCTTATAAGCTACACTGTTTTTACCTTCGGCTATCTTTTCTAAACGTTTACTGGCGCCTTTAAATGTTGCGATAGCTTCATAAAAATCCTCCTCGTCTATTCCCATGTGCTGACAAATCCATTTAGCACCGGCCAAATTGTTCAAGTTATGTGCACCAAAAACTTCAATAGGTAATGGTCCTTCCGAAGTTTCTAAAATAGTTTCACCATGCTCAACAGTATATGCTGGTGTATGATAAGGTAATTTTCTAATAGTATTTTCCGAAGCTTCAACGACACGTTTTACAGCTTCATCTTCTTCATTATAAGTGATGCTCCCTCCACGGACGATGCTATCTACAAAAATCTTAAATTGTTCTTCGTAATTTTCGTACGTAGGAAACACGTTTATATGATCCCAGGCAATGCCACTTAACAAGGCGATATTAGGTTTATACAGGTGAAATTTAGGTCGGCGATCTATGGGTGAGCTTAAATATTCGTCCCCTTCAAGTACAATAAAGTCATTGTCGTCTGTCAATTTCACCATCACATCGAAGCCTTCCAGTTGGGCACCCACCATATAATCTACATCGCGGTCGTGATATTCCATTACATGAAGAATCATAGATGTAATCGTGGTCTTACCATGACTACCGCCTATTACCACACGGGTTTTCTCCTTAGATTGTTCGTATAAAAACTCTGGATAACTGTAAATTTTAAGGCCTAAATCCTGAGCTTTTAATAGTTCTGGATTATCAGCTTTGGCATGCATTCCAAGAACAATCGCATCCAAATTACTTGAAATTTTCTCCGGAAACCACCCAAAGGCTTCTGGCAATAATCCTTTTGCTTGTAATCTTGATTTTGAAGGCTCAAAAATCTCATCATCACTTCCCGTTACCAGATATCCTTTGTTATGCAAGGCCATGGCTAAATTGTGCATCGCACTTCCGCCAATGGCAATAAAATGTACATTCATAAACTTAATTTGAAGTTTGTAAAGATACAGGTTTTAGTACGTTTTTGGAAAGATTATTGGCTAATCTCCGCTAATTTTTGCTGAAACTCTTCATCTTGTAACTGATTATATCCTGCCTTTAAAACACGAATAGCCTTATCTGTTTCGTTCTGTTTTAAATAAAATTCTGAAAGCGAAGTATAACATAATTTAGAGCCCCCTACTTCTACCGCCCGTTTGTAATATAATTCAGCCTGCTCATAATCCTTATCCAATTCATAAATATACCCCTTGCACAAATATCCGTCAACATTAGAAAGCGCTTCTAATTCCTCTGCAAATTGTAGTGCTTTAGTTTTACTTCCGCCTAAAATTCCAGGTAATTCCATATAAATTTTAACCAAGGCCCAACGGGAATTAATATGATTGGTATCTAATGCTGATGCTTTTAAAAATTCGTCTTTGGCTTCAAAAACCAAAGGGAGAGCTAACAATTTATTAACCGTCAAAGCTTTCATGGCCAATGCGCCTCCTAGTTTATAATGGTAGTTTGCCGAATCTGGATGCAAACCAACTAATTTGTTATATTCCTTAATGGATCGATCCCATGCCAAGGTATAACTATAGGCATCGCCTAACATTTCTATAGCAGAAACATCTAGATCTTGATCTTTTAGCGGCTCTAAAACCTTAATCACTTCGGTATAGGCTTCCTGTTGAAAATACATTTCGGCGGTAGACAAATCGAGTTGTGACCACACGACTTGTGGCAGAAAAAAACAAACGAAAATCACCATTAAAAAGAAATGCTTCATCTTACAAAAATATACTTTCTTAAATTTAATTGGTTGAATTTCTTTTGAGTAAAAATCGGTAACTTTAAGTTCAAAAATAATAGCGGAATTGTTTTTGATGTCAAAAAACCATTAAATGCAATCTTCAATAAATGACAACCTCAAATATGAAACCCAACATCGCCCTGTTTTTCTCGCTTTTAATAACCACTGTTGTTTGGGCTCAGCAACCAAATTTAGATTCATTATGGTCGCAAGTTGAAGTTTTAGAACTCGCCGATTTACCAAAATCTGCCTTAAATAAAGTAGAACAAATAGATAAAATCGCCCTTAAAACCAACAATCAACCGCAACATATTAAGGCGATGTTGTATAAAAGTAAATTCGCTTTAGTACTCGAGGTAGATGCGCAACTTAGTATTATAAACAATTTTAAAGTTGAAATTTCCAAAAGCCAAGCGCCCACAAAAAATATTTTAGAAAGTATTTTGGCCAATTTATATTGGGATTACTTTAAGCAAAACCGCTATCAGTTTTATAAGCGTACTAAAACTGCTTCGAAAGTTACGGAAACCGATTTTAGAACCTGGGATTTACAAACGCTTTTTAATGAAATTCAGTTACATTTTCAAAATAGTTTAGCCAATGAAACGGTCTTAAAACAAACACCAATAGATGCCTATTCAGATATATTATTAGAACAAAAAGACTCAAAACTGTACCGACCAACACTTTACGATTTACTAAGTCATGAAGCTTTAAAATTCTATAAAAGCACCGAACGAAACATTACAAAACCTGCTTATAAATTTGAAATAAATGACCCTGGACTTTTATGTGATTCTAAAACATTTTCACAATTAAAACTTCAAACCAAAGACACGGCTTCATTAGAGTTTCAGGCATTAAAAATTTATCAAGATCTCATTTGCTTTCATCTACAAACAGAGAATACCGCAGCTTTAGTTTCAACAGACATTGAACGTTTATTATTTGTAAAAGACAAAGCTGTTTTTAAAGACTCAGAAGAATTTTTAATTGATGCCTTACAAAACGAAAGCTCACGCTACAAGAACAGCCCAGAATCTGCGAGCTACGATTTAGAGCGTGCTAGAATGTATAAAATTCAAGGCGACCAATATTTTAATAAAACCTCAACGGAACTACGTTGGAAGTTAAAAGACGCTGTTGCATTATGCAACCAAATTAACACAGCTTTTCCTGAAACGCGTATAGCAAAACGGGCATTAAATTTAAAGTCGGAAATCTTACAGCCAGAGGTTAGAATCACCACAGAATCTGCTTTACCTATTCAAGCAAAATCTCGTTTGTTAATCACATATAAAAACACAGCCGTTCTTGAATTTAAAGTGACTAAACTATCACATAAATCTAAGTTAGATTTTAGACAATTATACAGCCAAAAAGAGAAAGACAGTTTTGCAGCTACTTTAAAATATAGCAAAACTTGGAGCGCACAATTAAAGAGCGAAGGAGACTTCCAAACTCACACTACCGAAGTTATAGTTCCTGCCTTAGACAATGGCATCTACTTTATTGCGGCTATAGACCCCAAATCGGGAACAACAGGCTACACGACGTTTCAGGTCTCTAATATGGCTTTGGTAAAAAAGGATAACGACAAACATCTAGTGTTTCAAATTATAAATAGAAATACAGGCCAACCTATTACAAATACAGAAGTCATTACAACTTACCATTATAATGACAACAAAACGAAAACAGAGCGAAACCTAACCGATAGTTACGGCAATATTCGGATTCCGAAAACGACTAAAAGCCAATACGTTCGTTTAAATTTAGCCATTAACAGTACAAACGACAAGGCATATTTCGATAATTTTCAGCTGTGGTATTATCACAAAAGGAATACAGATAACCCTGAGATCACCTACAAATCATTTTTATTTACAGACCGAAGCCTATATCGGCCTGGGCAAACAGTCTATTTTAAGGCTATCGCAATGCAGACCACAGCAGATAACAATGCCGTGTTAACACAACAGGACCTTGAGATATCCTTATATAACGTTAATCGTGAGAACGTAAAAACACTGACTTTAAAAACAAATGACTTTGGGTCTATTCACGGCGACTTTATTCTACCCAATACCGGATTAAATGGTGAATATTATATTGAAGTTAGTAGTGCAAATAGCGAAAAAAAACTTAATTCGCGAGCCTATTTTAATGTTGAAGAATACAAACGTCCGACATTTAAAACGACTTTCAACCCTGTAACAGAAACTTATAAAATTAATGATTCTGTTACTATTTCAGGAAAAGCTTTAGCGTTTTCGGCTAGTAGTATTTCTGGAGCAAAGGTTGTTTATCGTGTAACACGCAAGACAGAATTCCCAAACTGGTATTCCCGAACACGACCGTATTATTACAATGAGGCACAAGAAATAACACATGGTCAACTAACTACAGATAGCAATGGTGATTTTAGTTTTACATTTGAAGCTCTTGCTGACGAAGCTATTGATAAATCAGCGTTCCCAATTTTTAATTATGAAGTTACTACAGATATCACCGATATTAACGGAGAAACACGTTCTTCGTCTACCCTAGTTTCTGTAGGTTACCACACCACCAAAGCACGTTTAGAGATTGAAAACAAATTAAACAAAACCGAGAAAGACCACACCATAGGTATACAAACCATGAATTTAAATGGTGAATTTGTTCCCGTTAAAGGCAGTATGAAAATTTATAAACTACAAGGTCCGAACAATGTATTAAGAACACGTCCTTGGGAAGCTCCCGATTATCAAATTATAGATAAAGACACTTTCAAATCCGCATTTCCATACGATGCTTATAGTAATGAAGACGACCTTAATAACTGGACAAAAGGAAAACTAGTTTTTGAAAGAACTGTAAACACAGCAGATATTAAAAAGCTGAATTTACAAAACATAAAGTCATGGGGTTCAGGACAATATATCGCCATCTTTGAAAGTACTACAGCCCAATCGGAACACATTACAACAAGTACAACTTTCGAGTTATTTAGTCCAGACGACACTACCGTTGCAGACCATGGATTATTTCAAATTCAGACGGATAAATCAGAGTACCAGCCAGACGATGTAGTCGCGTTAACTTTAAGTTCTGCAGCCAAACACTTAGTGGTTACAGTTGAAGTAGAAAAAAATTATGAAGTTTATGCACGTCATACTGTGACTTTAAACCAGAATAAAAAAACAATTACTATTCCTGTCTCACAAAACGATTTAGGTGGCTTTGCCGTTCATTACAGCTATGCCGCTTTCAATAGTTTTAAATCGGGAACCGAGCTTATTACAGTACCCTATCCAGAAACGGACTTACGCATTACCACCAAAACATTTAGAGATAATCTACAACCTGGAACTCAAGAAACTTGGGAGTTTAATATTTCTGGCCCCCGAGGGGAGAAACTAAGCAGTGAAGTCTTAGCAAGTATGTACGACGCCTCTTTAGATGAGTTTTACAGACACAGTTGGAACCTATATGCTATTTCTCAGCCGCGATATGGTTCTTATAATAATTGGAGAGCAAATTCATCTTTTGGTAATCATTATATACACTTTAATTATAACCCCGAACAAATACAAGTAACACCGCAATTGTACGATGCAATAAATTGGTTTGGTTTTAATTTTAATGGTAACCAGTGGATTAATCGTCAATATTTAAGTCAAAAACGTGCTAGTATGGCCGTGTCGCCACCGCCTTCATCAGAAGTTATTTCAATCGTTGAAGATAATGTTGAAATAGAAGAAACTGTAATGGAAGAGGTTGCAGAAGACGTTAGTGTTCCTATTCGTGGGGTGAATTCATTATCAGGCAAAAACACACCTTTATTTATAATTGATGGAGTAGCATCTGAAGTAAATACCGTAAATAAAGAAGATATTTTAAGTCTTGAAGTACTAAAACCTCAGGAAGCTATGGCGCTTTACGGGCGCAAAGCATTATACGGCGTTGTTTTAATAACAACTAAAAATGGTTCAACTTTTCAAGATGTAAAAACAAGAACGAACCTAAAAGAAACGGCTTTTTTCTTTCCGCAGTTACAAACTAATAGCGCTGGTGATGTCAGTTTTAGTTTTACATCCCCAGAAGCTTTGACACAATGGAAATTGCAACTATTAGCACATTCCACGAGTATGAATAGTGCTGTAAAAACCCTTACTACAGTTACCCAAAAAGAATTAATGGTACAACCCAATGTGCCCCGTTTTCTACGTCACGGCGATGACATCATCATTAGTAGTAAAATTGTAAATCTATCTGACAACACCTTAGAAGGAGAAGCCATTTTACAACTTTTTGATGCCGTTACCAATAAATCTATCGACATTAATTTAGAAAATACTGAAGCTGTAAAACATTTTACTGTCGATAAAAATAATAACACACAGGTTTCTTGGCGTCTTAAAATTCCAGAAACTGTAGACGCTGTGCAATATAAAATTATAGCAAAAGCTGGTGATTTTAGCGATGGTGAACAAAATAGTTTACCAGTATTATCCAATCGAACTTTAGTTACCGAAAGTTTACCGTTATGGGTTAACGCAAACGAATCGCGAACATTTACGCTCGACAATTTAAAACAAAGCAATTCCAAAACCTTAAGCCATCATCAACTGACTTTAGAAATGACCTCCAATCCGGCTTGGTATGCCGTGCAAGCTTTACCGTATGTTATGGAATATCCTTACGATTGTAACGAGCAAATATTTTCAAGATATTATGCCAATGCTTTAGCCAGCCATATAACAACGAGCACTCCTAGAATTCAGGAGGTTTTTAAACACTGGGCAACTAAAGAAACCCTGCTAAGTAATTTAGAGAAAAACGAAGATTTAAAATCGATTCTTATTGAAGAAACACCTTGGTTACGGGATGCACAAAGCGAAACGGAGCAAAAGAAACGTATCGGGTTGTTGTTCGATTTAAATACGATGAGTGCTAAAATGCAAGCCACGCTTCAAAAACTGGAAAGTAATCAATTAGGTTCTGGTGCTTGGCCTTGGTTTGCTGGCGGTAGAGACAACCGATTTATTACGCAACACATCCTTACGGGCTTTGGTCATTTACAACATTTAGGCCTATCTATAAAACCAGCTACCAAGATGCTTAAGCAAGCGCTAAAATACGCCGATCAAGAATTTATAGCCAGCTACCAAGCAATTACAAAACGTAATGAAAAACCAGATTTAAATGCCGATCATTTAACTAGTATGCAATTACACTACTTGTATATGAGAAGTTTTTATACCGAAGAACAACCTTCCGAAGCGCTTAAAAAAATACAGGCCTATTACCTATCACAAATTAAAAGCTATTGGACCAAAAAATCCTTATACGACAAAGGCCTAATGGCTTTAATTGCTCAGCGTTCTGGTGACACCAAAACTGCTACTGCTATTTTAAAATCTTTAAAAGAAAACAGTATAACCAGTGACGAATTAGGGATGTATTGGAAATCGAATACCGCTTCTTGGTATTGGCATCAAGCCCCAATAGAAACCCAATCGCTTTTAATTGAGGTCTTTTCAGAACTAGAAAACGACACCAACACCATCGATAATTTAACCAAATGGCTTTTAAAACAAAAACAAACCAACCGTTGGTCTACTACAAAATCGACTACCGATGCTGTATATGCCATTTTACTGAAAGGCTCCGATTGGTTATCAATTTCTGATGCTTTGGATATTAGTGTAGGCGGAAAACCTATCCCTAAGGCCAAACTACAAGACGCCGCAATCGAAGCCGGAACAGGCTATTTTAAAACCACTTGGAAAGCAAATGAAATCACTTCAGATTTAGCCGAAATCACCTTGAATAATTCAAATAAAAATATGGCTTGGGGAAGTTTATACTGGCAATATTTCGAAGATTTAGATGCGATAACCTCAGCAGAAACCCCGTTACAATTAACCAAAAAGTTATTTAAAAAATCGAATACAGATACTGGTGAAATCTTAACCGAAGTGAATCCAGAAACCACATTAAAAGTTGGAGATTTAATTCGTGTACGTATCACCCTAAAATCTGATCGTCCTATGGAATTCATTCATATGAAAGATATGCGGGCCTCTGGATTAGAACCCGTAGATGTGTTATCTGGCTACAAGTACCAAGATGGTTTGGCGTATTATCAAAGCACTAGAGATGCGGCTACAAATTTCTTTTTCGACAATTTACCAAAAGGGATTTTTGTATTTGAATATGATTTACGAGTAAATAACGCAGGTAATATGAGTAACGGTATTACCACGATACAAAGCATGTATGCTCCAGAATTTAGTAGTCATAGTGAAGGTATAAGAATCCAATCTACCAATTAATCATCTTAATTTTAAGTTGAAATACCCTGGCGAAATGAGTTTTAATATTACAATAAAATCCATCCGTGTTAAGATGGCTTTTATCGTAATTTTAATACAGGTTCTACTTGCTTGGCGGCATTGTAGGTCTAACCTCTATTTTACTCGGTAAGGTTCTCGGGTTCATTTTCAATAAATCGACCACTAACTCACCAATATCTTCGCTTTGAATTTTCCAATCACTGCTACTATCTGGCGTTTTACCATTAAAATAGGTAGATACCGATCCAGGCATAATAGTACTTACTTTAACGCCATATTGACGTAAATCGAGCATAACGGCCTGAGTAAATCCAGTCACTCCAAACTTACTTGCATTATAGGCAGATCCGTTTGCAAAGAAATTTGCTCCCGCCAAACTAGAAATCGTAATATAATATCCCTTACTTTTTTTAAGTGCCTCTACACTGGCTTTAATAGAATAAAATGCACCCGTAAGATTAGTATCTATAGTGTCCTGCCATTGTTGCGGTTCTAGATCTTCTATAGAGGCGAAATGCCCAATTCCAGCATTGGCGACAACAATATCCAATTGGCCAAATGTATCTAAAACCTTGTTCACGGCCTGTTTCTGACTATCATAATTGCGAACATCGGCTTCTAGGCCGATAGCCTTCGCTCCTGTTTTGGAATCTGAATTAAGTTTTTCTGCAGCTTCTAGAGCGGCAGATTCCTGTCTTCCCGTAATTGCGACATGTATGCCTTCAGCCATTAAACATTCTGCTATTCCAAATCCTATTCCTTTAGTTCCTCCAGTAATTAACGCTACTTTATCTTGTAATTTATCCATTTTGTCATTTTTAATTTAATCGATACTACTTGTTCTTCAAAATCCTTAGAAATTTCATTTTCTAATACATTTTTACAACAACTTAATGTAATCAAATAAATATAAAATACAAACGATAGAAATTACTAATCCTGACCAAACTCAAATTGATATCAGCCACTTAAGCCAAGGTGTGTATATCGCATCATTTTTTGCGAATAACATTTTGATGGGTAATAAAAAACTAATTGTGAATTAAAGTATAATCTATCTCTAATTCATAGTTACAAGACCGTGTAGCGAAGTAAGAGCGATTTATTGAGTTTAGTCTTTTGAATACATAAAAAAAGCTGTCCGAAAAGTAATATTTTCGTCAACCTGAACTTGATTCAGGTTCTCACATAATTCGTTTTCGATGTGATGAGATTCTGAAACAAACTCAGAATGACGGATTTTATTGCTTTTTAGACAGCTTTTTAAATTGCTTACTTTGAAAAATTTAGTTTAACATCTTCCAAAGTTTATCTTTTAATTCTGTAATTCCTTGTTGTGCTACTGCCGAAATAAAAATATAATCTATAGGTAATGTAGCATCCAATTCAGCCTTTAATTCGGCTTGTAATTCATCATCTAACATATCGCATTTCGAAATAGCAATAAGTCGATCCTTATCTAACATTTCAGGATTGTAGCGACGTAATTCATCTAATAAGATTTCGTATTGTTTGCTAATATCTTCAGCATCTGCAGGAATTAAAAACAATAAAGTAGAGTTACGCTCTATATGTCGTAAAAAGTAATACCCTAAGCCTTTACCTTCTGCAGCACCTTCAATAATACCCGGAATATCTGCCATTACGAAAGTTTGGAAATCGCGATATTTTACAATTCCTAAATTTGGCTTTAAAGTTGTAAATTCATAATCTGCAATCTTAGGTTTTGCAGAGGTTATCACCGATAATAACGTTGATTTTCCAGCATTCGGAAATCCAACTAAACCTACATCGGCAAGCAATTTCAACTCTAAAGTTACATGCTTTTCCTCTAAAGGTGTTCCAGGTTGTGCATAGCGTGGGGTTTGGTTTGTAGCACTTTTAAAATGCCAGTTACCACGACCACCCATACCACCTTGACAGATAATACGTTCTTCACCATTTTCTGTAATTTCGAAAATTACATCGTTGGTTTCTGTATCCCGTATAACGGTTCCTAGAGGTACATCTAAATACACATCTTCACCATCTGCACCAGAACTACGACCACTACTACCGTGTTCGCCATGTCCTGCTCTTAAATGGCGTTGAAACTTTAAATGAAAAAGTGTCCATAAATTATCGTTACCTCTTACAATAACATGACCTCCACGACCACCATCTCCCCCATCGGGACCTCCTTTTGTGATATACTTCTCACGATGTAGATGCGTAGATCCTTTACCACCATTACCAGATGTTAAATGAATTTTTACGTAGTCTACAAAATTTCCTTCAGTCATAATTATTTGAACCTCTAAAATGAAGTTTTTAAAATGTTATATAATTCTTGATAAATTGCAATTACAATTTATCGATTACAGCACTTAAACGCTCTGTAATCTCTTCGATAGAACCTACCCCGTCTACTCCAAAATACTTATCCTGTTCAGAATAATAGTCTTTCAAAATAGCTGTTTTAGAATAGTATTCTTTTATACGATTTGCGATAATAGATTCATCTGCATCGTCTGAACGCCCACTAGTTTTACCGCGTTCTAACAAGCGTTCTATTAAAATTTTATCTTCTACTTCTAAGGCAATCATAGCGTTGATTTCAGAATCTTTGCTTTGCATTAATTCTTGTAAAGCGGCTGCTTGTGCATTTGTTCGCGGGAAACCATCAAAAATAAATCCGTTTGCTTTGGCGTTCTTTTCAACTTCTGCATTTAACATATCTATGGTCACCTTATCTGGTACCAATTCCCCTTTATCCATGTAAGATTTTGCTAACATCCCTAAAGCGGTTTCGTTTTTTATGTTGTATCTAAATACATCTCCTGTAGAGATATGTACTAGGTTATATTTTTCTTTTAAGAAGTTTGCTTGTGTTCCTTTTCCAGCACCTGGAGGTCCAAATAGGACTAAATTTGTCATATGTTGAGTGGTTTTAATTTGATATACTTCTGGTAAATCTCTTCCTAATCCATCATAATCTAAACCGTAACCCACAATAAACTTGTCTGGAATTTCTATCCCCACATAATGCAGTTTAAAGTCGCGTTTATAAGCCGTTGGTTTAAAGAAGAGTGTGGCTATACTTAAAGATTTTACGTTTTCATTTTTAAAAATGCGATGTACTTCTGCCAAGGTTCTTCCAGAATCAATAATATCTTCTAAAATAATAACCGATCGGCCCGTTAAGTCTTGGGTTAAACCTATTAAACGCTGAATATCTTCAGTAGATTTTACCCCTTCATAAGATGCTAACTTTATAAAAGTGACTTCGCAAGGATTTGGATATTTTTTAACAAAATCGCTCACTATCATAAACGATCCATTTAAAATTCCAACAAAAACAGGGATTTCATCTGCAAAATCTACAGCGATTTGATCTACCATACGTTGTAAGGCTTCGTCTATTTCTTTAGCCGATACAAATGGCTTAAAATATTTATCGTGAAGTTTAATCATAAAATAACCGGTTTTTGTTAATTCTTGGCAAAGATAATCAATTGAGACCTATAATCTAATTTAGAAAAAGGTTTCATAGTATTGATTCTTAAAATTAGAATAAATTTCATATTAAAATGTATTTTTGCATGGTTTAAAACACAAGTAAAACAGCAATATAATGAATTATTTTTCTTCAAATTTCAAATTAGGAATACTGGGTGGTGGACAATTAGGTAAAATGGTTCTTACCGAAACCCGTAAATTCGATATTTACACCTGTGTCTTAGACCCTAGTGAAGAAGCGCCTTGTAAAGTTGGTAGTAACGAATTTCATTTAGGAGATTTAATGGATTACGATACTGTTTTTAACTTCGGAAAACAAGTGGATGTCTTAACGATTGAAATTGAAAATGTAAATGTAAATGCGCTTGAAGATTTAGAAAAATCGGGCATACACGTATATCCTTCATCTAAAACTTTACGTACCATTCAGAATAAAGCAACTCAAAAATTGTTTTATGTCGATCATAAATTACCAACAGCACCATTTTCAAGGTTTGCGTATACGGTTGAAATTGAAGATGCCATTTCTAACGGCGGATTAGAACTTCCGTTTGTATGGAAAAGTGCTCAGTTTGGTTACGACGGTACTGGCGTAAAAATTGTTCGCGAAACAAAAGATTTAGAACACTTACCAAATGTAGAGTGTATTGCAGAGACCTTAATTCCGTTTAAAAATGAATTATCTGTAATTGTAGCCCGCAATGTATCTGGTGAGGTTAAAACCTATCCGGTGGTAGAAATGGAATTTCATCCTGAAGCCAACCAAGTAGAATATGTAATTTGTCCAGCACGTATTGATGACGACATTGCTAAAAAAGCTACAGATGTTGCCTTAAAAGCTGCTCAAGCATTTAATCATGTTGGTTTATTAGCTGTCGAAATGTTTCAGACTCAAGACGATGAGATTATGATTAACGAAGTGGCACCAAGACCTCATAATTCTGGTCATCAAACTATAGAGGCAAGTTTTACCTCTCAGTTCGAGCAACATGTTAGAGCGGTTTTAAATTTACCATTAGGAAATACCGCGAATAAATTAAACGGTATTATGGTGAATTTGGTTGGTGCCGAAGGTCATACCGGAGATGTAGTGTACAAAAACATTGAAACCATTATGGCAATGGATGGTGTTACACCACACATTTATGGTAAAAAACAAACCCGTCCGTTTAGAAAAATGGGGCATGTTACGATTGTAAATGAAGATATCGTTGAAGCCAGAAAAATAGCAGAAAACGTAAAAAATTCTATTCAAGTTATTACCGAATAGACACGATAGACTTTTAATTATGCTTTTGTCAAATCAAACGAAGTCGAGATCATACTCAAACTAATTCGTATATAATTAGGGTCAAAAATGGGTATACATTAAAAATTTAAAACGCATTACATATAGATAATGCATAAAACATATATTATGAATAAAGTAGGCGTAATTATGGGAAGTAAAAGTGACCTTCCTGTTATGCAAGATGCTATAGACATCTTAAAAACATTTAATATAGAGGTTGAAGTAGATATCGTTTCGGCACATCGAACTCCAGAAAAATTATTCGACTACGGAAAAAACGCGCACACTAGAGGTATACAAGTTATTGTTGCTGGAGCTGGTGGTGCAGCACATTTACCAGGTATGATTGCCTCATTATCGCCACTTCCGGTAATTGGCGTGCCTGTAAAGAGTAGCAATTCTATAGATGGATGGGATTCTGTATTATCTATTTTACAAATGCCTGGTGGTGTTCCTGTTGCTACAGTTGCACTTAATGGAGCAAAAAATGCTGGTATTCTAGCCGCACAAATTATAGGAAGCTCAGACCGCTCGGTTTTAGATAAAATCTTGGAATATAAAGAAGGGCTAAAGCAAGCTGTAATGGAATCGGCCAAAAGCTTATAAAACCAAAAAAGCCTCGAAGTATCGAGGCTTTTATCGCTATTAATCAATAAATTTTTTCAGAGTAACCAGCTCTTATATGAAAAAAATCTTTGCAAAGATATAACAATTCCTTAGTTATCAAGCATCAAATCACATTTTTTAACATTTATTTATAAAAATTAGTCGAAAAAATGAACATTCTATTAAAATCCTTTTCAACAGCATATAATACAGCACCATTTTCAGAAATTAAAAATGAAGATTTTTTGCCGGCAATTACTACTTTAATTGAAGACACTAAAGCAGAAATTAATGCGATAACTTCTAATACTGAACCTCCTACTTTTGAAAACACTATCGAAGCCTTAGAATTTTCTGGCGAACAATTAGATCGCGTTACCAGTATTTTCTTCAATTTAAATTCGGCTGAAACCAACGATGATATTCAAAAAATAGCTCAAGAAGTTTCTCCTTTATTATCTGAATTCGGAAACGATATCACCTTAAACGAAGCACTTTTTAAACGTGTAAAATCTGTTTACGACAACAGAACACATTTAAATTTAGATGCTGAACAAACCATGTTATTAGAAAAGAAATACAAAAGTTTTTCTAGAAATGGTGCAAATTTAGCCGAAGACAAAAAAGAAACCCTTCGCGCTTTAGATAAAGATTTAAGCAAATTAAAATTAAGTTTTGGAGAAAATGTATTGGCAGAAACCAATGCCTTTGAAATGCATATAACAAACGAAGATGATTTAAGCGGACTTCCAGAAGGTGCAAAAGAAGCAGCTAAACAATTGGCCGAATCTAAAGACAAAGATGGTTGGTTAATTACCCTAGATTACCCGAGCTACATTCCGTTTATGACTTACGCCGACAATCGTGAACTACGTAAAAAACTGGCCATTGCCGCTGGCAAAAAAGGCTTTCATAATAACGAGTACGACAATCAAGACCATGTATTAAACATCGCAAAAAAACGTTTTCAACGTGCCAATTTACTGGGGTATAAAACACATGCGCATTTTGTGCTCGAAGAACGTATGGCCAAAACACCAGAAAATGTTTCCGAATTTTTAAACGAACTATTAGAAAAGGCAAAACCGGCAGCGCACGACGAGTTTAAAAACTTAGAAGAATTTGCAAAATCTATCGATAATATCGATCACCTTGAAAAATGGGATGGCGCTTACTATGCCGAAAAACTAAAACAAAAATTATTCAATTTAGACGACGAGAAACTTAAACCATACTTTCAATTAGAAAAAGTAACGGCTGGTGCATTTTTGGTTGCCGAGAAATTATTCGGCTTACATTTTGAAGAAATTAATACGATAGACAAATATCACGACGATGTTTTAACCTATAAAGTTACAGATACCGACGGCGAATTAGTGTCCATTTTTTATGCTGATTTTTTCCCAAGAGCAGGAAAACGTAACGGAGCTTGGATGACTTCTTTCAAATCGCAAGCTATTAAAAACGGTAAAAACGAGCGTCCGCATATCTCTATAGTATGCAACTTTACCAAACCCACAAAAAGCAAACCATCATTATTAACCTTTAATGAAGTAACGACATTATTTCATGAATTCGGACATGCTTTACACGGCATGTTAGCTAACACTACCTACCCAAGTTTATCGGGAACCAGTGTATATTGGGACTTTGTTGAATTACCAAGTCAGGTTATGGAAAACTGGTGTTTCGAAAAGGAAGCTTTAGAGTTATTTGCTAAACATTATAAAACAGGCGAAGTCATTCCAATGGAATTAGTTTCAAAAATCAAAGAATCTTCTACCTTCCACGAAGGCATGCAAACCTTACGCCAGATTAGTTTTGGATTATTAGACATGAGTTGGCACGGGATAGATCCGTCGCAAATACAAGACGTAAAAGCTCATGAATTGGTAGCTTTCCAGAACACAAAATTATACCCAGACGTAAAGGAAAACTGTATGAGTACAGCATTTTCTCATATTTTTCAAGGCGGATATTCATCTGGATATTACAGCTATAAATGGGCAGAAGTATTAGATGCCGATGCTTTTGAATACTTTAAAGAAGCAGGTATTTTTAACACTGAAGTGGCTACAAAATTTAAAGACCACGTACTCTCGCAAGGAGGTACCGTAGACCCAATGACACTTTATAAACGCTTTAGAGGAAAAGAACCTCAGCCAGAAGCTTTATTAAAACGTGCAGGCTTAATTAAATAAATTTTAAAAAGTTCATAGCTATAAAAGGTTATGAACTTTTTTTTAAATGTTAAAGCTAACAAAAACCTAAGTAGGCGTTTGAAATAGTTTTCCTATTTTTGATTTAACAAACCTACAATTCTTTTTATGCCAGAACACAAAATTGATGCAACCAAATGGGTAGATTCTTATTCTGACTACCTTTATAACTACACGATATCTCGAGTTAGTGATACCGAAATTGCTAAAGATTTGGTGCAAGACACATTTTTTGCTGGTTTAAAATCTATGAAAAATTTTAAAGGAGAAGCTAGCGAACGTACATGGCTAATTTCTATTTTAAAACGAAAAATAATAGATTATTACAGAAAAATAAATTCGAAAAAAGGTAAAGCCGAAGTTCGCATGTCTTACAATACAGATGGCGAAGACGAAGGCGAATGGCTAGAAGAGCGCGTAGAAGACAAAGCCTATAAAAACGCGGAAGACCTTATTGAAAACACAGAACTTAGCGAAGCTATTTACAATTGTTTAGATAAATTACCTAAAAAACAAGCCCAGGTTTTTAAAATGAAAACCATAGAAAATTACGACACCGATATTATTTGTAATGAACTAAATATTACACCGTCTAATTTATGGGTTATTATCCATAGAGCACGAACAGCCCTTTCAAGTTGCCTAGAAAAAAACTGGTATTAATTATGAGTAAATTATTTTTGTCTTGCGAGGAAGCCGCAGAAATTTGCGACCGCTCTCAGTACGAAGAGTCTACGACATGGGAACGTATAAAACTTAGATTGCACGTATTTTTTTGCGGATTTTGTAAAGAGCATGCTCAAAAAAATCACAAGTTAACCGACACCATTAAAAGCTCGAACATAGTGTGCTTAGATGCCAAATCTAAAGCCGAAATGAAGTCTTGTTTAGAAAAAGAATTAAAAAACCAGAAATTATAACCGTTTTAGGAGATATAATTATTCCCATCTGTGTTCTATTCACCAATCCTTCCTATTGCCTCCCTACTGCCTCCCTATATTCAAAACACTTTAAATTAATTTTCAGCAACAAACGCTAAAGCTTCTTCAAGCTGAGAGACATCAAAGTATTGTTCTTATTTTCCTTCCTTTAGTCTTTCAAAAAAGAAATTATCAATAGGTATTAATGCCTTTAAAATTTTTGAATGACCAACAATCGCTAGGTTTCCAAGATTTTTAAATTTCCGTATAAGAAAGATGATATCTTCAAAAAAGGCTTTAGCCTCTGTTTGCGATATTTTGTATTCGTCTATTTTCACTAAAACATTTACAGTTTTAAAGCCCGAATCTAATTTTTCATTAAAAAGTTTTTGTGCTAATTTTTCATCTGTTTCAGTAAAACTGTCAATAACATCAAATGCTAAAACATTAGAATCGAAAGTTTTTATTTGTTCAATCATTTTGTTAGGTATTAAGGTTATCACCTCTATAAAATCATCTTTAAATATACCGATTTTGAGGCCGTAAAAAAAGAAGTGTTTAGCAAAAAAGCCCTATAATTAATTGGGAGTTACAACACCGCTAATTCCATCAACAACCAAACAATAGGAATTCCTTCAACCCAAAAAGCCGTATAAATATCGCTTTGTTTTTCTCGAGAAAACAAAGTGAACAGTATAAGTAGAAACGCAATACATAGCGTTATTAGAATATGACTCCCCTTTAAATCGGGTTTAAAAAATTCTAAAAAGAAAAACACAAGTGCCAACAACACACCTACAATTTTGGATCGCTTTACACCTATTTTCTGCGGAATTGTACCCAGTTTTAAACTATCGTATTTTAAATCGCGAAGTTCGAAAGGTATCATAAGTGCTATAATAAAAATAAAGCGCTGAATAAAATTTAAAAATACGATATCGTTAAGCGTATAATGTTCATTAATTAGCGGCAATAACACTGTTACTCCTGCCCAAACCAAACCAATAACATATACTTTTAAACCACCAATACTTCTTAAATTATGGTTCTTATCTACAAAAAAACGTTTTGGTAAAAATGGAATGGCATACATAAATGTTATGGCTCCAAACCCAGCTATAACGAGCATGGTATTTCGCTCTAACTGCAAAGCAAAATAACACATAAACACGAAACATAGGAGCGAGAATAATTGAATGGCACGCAGCCAACTCGCCAAAGCACGACGATGAAATTTAGCTAAACCAAAATATTTCACAAAATTATATCCTGTTGCCGATGCAAAAAATATAAAATACAATACATTTTCATCGAAAGGTAATTCGAATTTTATTAAGGTAATCCAAGCCAAAGCAAATACCGATAATGCAACATGAATACTGGCATTTAGGTAAAATTTAAAAAGTTGTTTTAACATCATCATATGGTAAAAATAAATAAAGTTAAATTAACACAAACCTTTAACATAATTCTTTAATAATTCTTACCTAAAATACTAGTCAAATTCCGTACTTTTGCGCGGCAAATCACAATCATATTTCAATGAATACAAATGCTTTCTCATTGCGTCATATTGGTCCTAGAGAAGCGGACCAAGACCAAATGTTAAAAACAATTGGTGTAGACAGTTTAGATCAACTAATTTACGAGACTCTTCCTGATGGTATCCGCTTACAAAAGCCGCTTAATTTAGACGCGCCTATGACAGAGCATGAGTATTTAACTCATATTCACGAGTTATCGAAACAAAACCAAGTATTTAAAACCTATATTGGTTTAGGTTACCACCCAACCATTTTACCTGCGGTTATTCAACGTAATGTTTTAGAAAACCCGGGTTGGTATACTGCCTATACGCCTTACCAAGCAGAAATTGCTCAAGGTCGATTAGAAGCTTTATTAAACTTCCAGACCATGATTACAGATCTTACGGGTATGGAAATTGCAAACGCATCGCTTTTAGATGAAAGTACAGCTGCCGCAGAAGCTATGAGTTTGTTGTTTGCTGTTCGCGACAGAGCACAGAAAAAAGCGGGTGTAAATAAATTCTTTGTTTCTGAAGCTATTTTACCTCAAACTTTAGCCTTATTACAAAGCCGTTCTAATCCGATAGGTATAGAATTAGTTGTTGGAGATGAAACAACTTTCGATTTTTCTTCTGAATTTTTTGGAGCTATATTACAATATCCTGGAAAAGACGGATTAATTAGCGATATTAAAACCTTTATAGAAAACGCGAAAGCAGCCGACATTAAAGTAGCTGTTGCTGCAGATATTTTAAGTTTAGTAAAACTTGAAGCACCAGGAAAATTTGGTGCCGATGTGGTTATTGGTACCACTCAGCGTTTTGGTATTCCTATGGGATACGGCGGACCACATGCCGCTTATTTTGCGACTAAAGAAGCTTACAAACGTGACTTACCTGGACGTATCATTGGAGTAACCAAAGACGTAAATGGTAACCGTGCATTACGTATGGCATTACAAACTCGTGAGCAACATATTAAACGTGACAAAGCAACATCTAACATCTGTACTGCACAAGTATTATTAGCTGTAATGGCAGGAATGTATGCCGTATATCACGGTCCTAAAGGTTTAACCTTTATTGCAAATGCTATTCACGACAAAGCATCTGCCCTGTCTAATGCTTTAAAAAGCATGGGATTTAAACAAAACAACACCACCTTTTTCGATACCTTAAATATCGAAGCCGATGCCGAAAAAGTAAAAGCACTTGCAGAAGCTAAAGAAATTAATTTCTACTATCCAGATGCAGATACGGTTACTATTTCTATAAATGAAACAACTTCTATTGCAGATATCAATGCAATTATTGCTGTATTTGCTGAAGTTGTAAAAGCAGACCCTATTGCTTTAGAAACCATTTCTGAAGCCAATAATATAAACGAAAACTTACAACGTACAACAGACTTTTTAACCTCTGATGTATTTAACTCGCATCATTCTGAAACGGAATTAATGCGTTATATAAAAATGCTTGAACGTAAAGATTTATCATTAAATCACTCGATGATATCTTTAGGATCTTGTACAATGAAATTAAATGCTGCTTCAGAAATGTTACCATTAAGTTGGTCTAACTGGGGAAGCATTCACCCATTTGTTCCTGTAGAACAAGCCAAAGGGTACCAAACCGTATTAAAAGCTTTAGAAGATCAATTAACCGAAATCACAGGATTTGCTGCAACATCGTTACAGCCTAATTCTGGAGCTCAAGGAGAATATGCTGGCTTAATGGCTATTCGCGCATATCACGAGTCTCGTGGCGATCATCATAGAAACATTTGTTTAATTCCTTCTTCTGCACACGGAACAAATCCGGCAAGTGCAGTAATGGCAGGAATGAAAGTGGTCGTTACTAAATCGACTGCCGAAGGTAATATCGATGTAGATGATTTACGTGAAAAAGCAGAATTACACAAAGACGACCTATCTTGTTTAATGGTTACCTATCCTTCAACTCATGGAGTTTACGAATCGGCAATTAAAGAAATTACCCAACTTATTCATGATAATGGCGGACAAGTGTATATGGATGGTGCAAATATGAATGCACAAGTTGGATTAACAAATCCAGGAAACATTGGTGCAGATGTTTGCCATTTAAACTTACACAAAACATTTGCTATCCCTCATGGTGGTGGTGGACCAGGTGTAGGACCAATCTGTGTTGCCGAGCAATTAGTACCGTTCTTACCAGGAAACCCAGTTATAAAAACAGGAGGAGATCAAGCCATAAAAGCTATTTCTGCTGCTCCATTCGGATCGTCATTAGTATGTTTAATCTCTTATGGTTATATTAAAATGTTAGGTGAACAAGGCTTATTAGCATCTACAAAAACCGCTATTTTAAATGCCAACTACATTAAAAGTCGTTTACAAGGTCAGTTTGACACCTTATATTCTGGAGAATGTGGTCGTGCAGCTCACGAGATGATTGTAGATTGCAGACCTTTTAAAGCTAACGGTATAGAAGTTACAGACATTGCTAAACGCTTAATGGATTACGGATTCCACGCTCCAACAGTATCTTTTCCAGTTGCCGGTACTTTAATGATTGAACCGACAGAAAGTGAAAGTAAACAAGAAATGGACCGTTTCTGTGACGCTCTTATTTCTATTAAAAAAGAAATCGATAGTGCATCTAAAGACGAACCAAATAACGTACTTAAAAATGCACCACATACTCTAGAAATGCTTACAGCTAGTACTTGGGATTTCCCATACACTAGAGAAACTGCTGCTTTTCCGTTAGATTATGTTCGCGACAATAAATTTTGGCCAACAGTACGTCGTGTAGATGATGCTTTTGGAGATAGAAATTTAATATGTACTTGCGCCCCTATTGAAGCCTATATGGAAGCCTAAGTACCGGTTTGGACATCGTAAAATAATTCAAAATACAAATTGCCTTTCTAGTAATTGTAACTATCTTCATAAAGATAAAACATGCTATAAAGGCAATTTCTTTTTAATGAACATAAAAATCACAGGAACAGGAAGTTACATACCTTCAGTTGTTCAAAAAAACGATAATTTTCTTAATCATTATTTCCTTAATGATGATGGATCTGACTTTAAAAATGACAATACTGTCATAATTGAGAAATTTAAATCCATTACAGGAATTTCTGAACGTCGTTACGTCACCGAAGAGTTAACCTCTTCAGACATCGGATTTTTTGCTGCCCAAAAGGCCATTGCCGATGCCAACATAGATCCTGAGACTTTAGACTATATTATTTTTGCTCATAATTTTGGAGATATAGAAAACGGCAACATTCAAAGTGATATGCTGCCTGGTTTAGGTGCGCGAGTAAAACATTTACTACGTATAAAAAATCCAAAATGTGTGGCTTACGATTTACTTTTTGGCTGTCCTGGTTGGATTGAAGGCGTTATTCAAGCCCAAGCATTTATAAAAGCAGGTATTGCAAAACGCTGTTTAATTATTGGTTCTGAAACCTTATCTCGAGTAGTCGATAAACACGATCGCGATGCCATGATTTTTTCCGATGGTGCTGGTGCTTGTATTTTAGAGGCTACAGAAGAAGACGGAGGCATATTAGCCCACGAAACAGCAAGCTATACCTTTGACGAAGCCTATTACCTATCGTTTGGCAAATCTAATAATCAAGATTTAGACCCGAATACCAAGTACATTAAAATGGATGGCCGTAAAATTTACGAATTTGCCTTAACCCATGTTCCGGCTGCCATGAAAGCGTGTTTAGATCAAAGCGGCGTGGACATCAAGGACGTTAAAAAAATATTTATTCATCAGGCCAACGAGAAGATGGATGATGCCATTTTAAAGCGCTTCTATCGCTTATTTAAAACACCAATTCCAGAGTTTATTATGCCTATGAGCATAGGTAACTTAGGAAATAGCTCGGTTGCTACCGTACCTACACTTCTGGACTTGGTTAAGCACAATAAATTTGAAAATCATAGCCTTAACAAGGGCGATGTTATTATATTTGCAAGCGTTGGAGCAGGAATGCATATTAACGCCATAGTTTACAAATATTAAAAGTACCGCTTATGCGGAAATAGAATACCATGTACGAAAGTCATTTTCCGCATAAGCGCTATAAAAACACTATTGAATTCCTAGAGAAACACGTTCAAAAAGAGTCTCATATTTTAGATTTAGGTGTTGTAAATCCATTTACTAAAGTTATGGAAGAACATGGATTTTCAGTTAAAAACACATCTGGCGAAGATTTAGATATCGATACCTCAGCCTTAAAAAACTCGACTGCCGATGTGGTTACCGCTTTTGAAATATTTGAACACCTCCTTTCTCCTTTTACCGTTTTAAAAGACATCAAAGCCAATAAATTAGTAGCTAGTGTACCGCTTAAATTATGGTTTGCTGAAGCATACAGAAGTAAAACCGATATGCGCGACAGACATTACCACGAGTTTGAAGATTGGCAATTCGACTGGCTTTTAGAAAAAACGGGATGGCAAATTAAAGCGCGCCATAAATGGACCAACCCAACAAACAAAATCGGAATTCGTCCTATTTTAAGACGCTTTACACCGCGATATTATATCGTATATGCCGAACGGATTTAATTTTTAAATCAGCTTTTTATATTGAATTTTTATATCGTCATACCCGCGCATAACGAAGCCGATTCTATTGGCTTAACTTTGGAATCTTTAGCTAAACAAACGCTGTTACCAAAACGGGTGGTAGTTGTAAACGATCATTCTACTGACGAAACCCAAAGTATTGTTGAGTCTTTTATTTCTAAATACCATTGGATTTCCCAAGTCAACGTGGTGTCTTCAGACAAGCATTTACCAGGTTCTAAAATCATCAATGCGTTTTATAAAGGCTATGACACCTTAGATGATGATTACGATGTAATTTGTAAGTTTGATGCCGATTTAATCTTTCCTAATACTTATCTTGAAACGATTTCTCAACACTTTTCATCTAGCCCTACTTTAGGCATGGCTGCTGGTTTTTGTTATATCGAAAAAAATAACGACTGGATTTTAGAAGATTTAACAAACAAAGATCACATTCGTGGGGCCTTGAAGGCCTATAGAAAACAATGCTTCCTAGACATCGGAAAACTTAAACCTGCTATGGGCTGGGATACCATAGACGAGCTATTAGCTAAGTTTTATCACTGGAACATTCTTACAGACGACAATTTACATGTAAAACACCTAAAACCTACGGGAGCGAGCTACAATAAAAGCTCTAAATACATGCAAGGTGAAGCCATGTACAAAATGCGCTACGGGTTTACCATTACAGCCATTTCTGCATTTAAATTAGCGATGAAGAAAAAGAACCTGTCCCTTTTTAACGATTATATGTCGGGTTACTTTAAAGCCAAAAATAATAATGTGCAACCTTTGGTATCTCCAGAACAAGGCAATTTTATTAGAAAACTACGTTGGAAAGGCATGCTGAAAAAGTTTGGGATTTAGTTAGTGAGAAACAAGAGCCAAGAATCAAGAATCAAGACGTTAAAGAACAAATTTGAAAATGTATTGATTTGAAAATTTGAAGATTTGATTCCTCCTTTCCTCGGAATTACAAGACCTTAATTAGCTAGCATTATTTCAAGGTATCAAGATCTAAATTTAAACTTCAGATTAGCTCCAATTTATCTAACACGCTCATTTGAAATCAATCGTCATGCTGAACTTGTTTCAGCATCACATAATTAAACAATAAGGATAGTAAAGCTTTGACACAATTTGATTTGAAATCTGTTGTTTTGAAGATTTAAAGATAGTATTTCGATACACTGTAATTCCGTTGCTCTCTATTACAGCACTCAATTACCAGAGAATAATACAACAATGACATAATCTAGAAATGTAGCAATTTGAAATTCAAGAATCGAGAATCCAACCGTCATGCTGAACTTGTTTCAGCATCACACAACAAGCTAAGAAATTTTTCTATAATGAGAATCTGAAATGAGTTCAGATTGACGACAATTCAAAGCATAAAAAAACACCTCAACAAAACTTAAAGAGGTGCTTAATTATATATACTAAAATTCGTGTTATTTCAAACTTACTAAACTCGATTTTATCGTTTCAATTTTCGCTAAGGCGTCGGCTTCTTTTTTACGTTCGTTGGCAATGACTTGTTCTGGTGCTCCATTAACAAAACGCTCGTTAGACAATTTCTTTTGAACCGATTTTAAGAAACCTTCGGTGTAGTTTAACTCTTCGGTTAGCTTCTTAATTTCAGCTTCAACATCGATAGCGCCTTCCATAGGAATAAAATACTCGTTAGATTTTACTCGGAATGTTAAGGCGCCTTCAACTGCTTCAGACACGTAGTTGATAGCTTCTAAATTTCCTAGCTTCGCAATAACAGAATCAAAAGCTGTATTTACGTTTTCATTATTGATTACAGAAAATCCTATAGCATCTTTAAAAGCAATGTTCTTATCTTTTCTTACTGTTCTAATACCCGAAATAACTTCAGAAGCAAATTCAAACTGAGCAATTAAATCTGTATTTATGGGCTTCGCTTCTGGCCATTTTGCAACAATTAATGCTTCCTCTGGAGTACGTTCGGCAATATATTGCCAAATATCTTCGGTTAAAAACGGCATAAACGGGTGAAGAATTTTTAAATTATCTTCGAAACGAACCATTACACTATTGTACGTTTTAGCATCAATAGGTTGTTGGTATGCTGGTTTTACAATCTCTAACAACCATCCGCAGAAATCATCGTAAATCAACTTATAAATACTCATTAAAGCATCGCTTAATCTGTATTTACTAAAGTGATCTTCTATTTCTACTAAAGCAGCTTGAAATTTAGCTTCGTACCAATCTAACGCTATTTTGCTAGATTCTGGCTGCTCAATCGCATCGCTAACTTCCCATAAATTGGTTAAATTAAAGGCATTCCATATTTTGTTACCGAATCCTTTTCCTTGTTGGCAAAGGGCTTCATCGAACATTAAATCGTTTCCTGCAGCGGAACTTAAAAGCAAACCAACACGAACACCATCGGCACTATAATCGTCGATTAATTTTAAAGCATCTGGAGAATTCCCTAAAGATTTACTCATTTTTCGACGCTGCTTATCGCGAACTAATCCCGTTAAATACACATTGTTAAACGGTTTTTCGTCTTTGTATTCGTAACCCGCAATAATCATTCTAGCCACCCAGAAAAATAAAATATCTGGACCGGTTACTAAATCGTTGGTTGGGTAATAATATTTTATGTCTTCATTTTCTGGATTACGAATCCCATCAAAAACACTCATTGGCCATAACCAAGACGAGAACCATGTATCTAAAGCATCGGTATCTTGCGTAAGATCGCTAGTTGATAGTTGTTGGTTGTTAGTTTTTTGTTTAGCTAACTCTAAAGCTTCTTCAATAGTTTCTGCAACTACGAAATCTTCTTTCCGATCGCCGTAATAGAAAGCAGGGATTTGTTGTCCCCATAATAACTGACGCGAAATATTCCAGTCGCGAATATTTTCCATCCAGTGACGGTATGTGTTTTCGAATTTCTTAGGAAACAGTTTAATTTCGGCATCTTCACCTAAAACCGCTTCGATTGCCGGTTTTACTAAATCTTCCATTTTTAAGAACCATTGGTCACTTAAACGAGGTTCGATTACCGCTTTAGTACGCTCAG
Organism: Formosa haliotis; assembly: GCF_001685485.1. Lineage (NCBI taxonomy): Bacteria > Pseudomonadati > Bacteroidota > Flavobacteriia > Flavobacteriales > Flavobacteriaceae > Formosa > Formosa haliotis. The sequence goes on from NZ_BDEL01000001.1 coordinate 1,941,538, forward strand.
AAGTTCCGACTTTATTTGTATGGATTTCAGTTTTTACTAAAACACCCAAAGTTTCAAGTTCTTTTGCGACAGTTTTTCTAGCCTCAAAACGATCTTGACCTTCAAATTGCAATCCGAAGCTATTTAAAGTTGCATTCGCATTAAAAATATCAACAACTTCTAAATTATGCTTATCTCCTAAATTCTTATCATTTTCATCGTGTGCAGGCGTTACTTTTAAACATCCTGTACCAAATTCTAAATCGACATAGTCATCTTCTATAATAGGTACCACGCGATTACAAATTGGTACAATCGCCTTTTTCCCTTTTAAATGTGTAAAACGTTCATCGTTCGGGTTAATACAAATAGCGGTATCTCCAAAAATAGTTTCGGGACGTGTTGTCGCAATGGTTAAAGTATCGTCGCTTCCTTCAATTTTATAATTAATGTAGTATAGGTTTCCTTGACGTTCTTCATGAATCACTTCTTCATCAGACAAGGTAGTTTGTGCTTCAGGATCCCAATTAACCATACGGTAACCCCGATAGATTAAGCCTTTGTTAAATAAATCGACAAACACTTTTATAACGGCTTCAGACATGTCGTCGTCCATGGTAAACTTGGTTCTATCCCAATCGCAAGAACATCCTAATTTTTTAAGTTGCTCTAAAATAACCCCTCCATATTCGTGAGTCCAATCCCAAGCATGAGCTAAAAATTCATCGCGAGTCAGATCGTTTTTATCGATGCCTTGCTCTTTTAGTTTTGCAACCACCTTAGCTTCTGTAGCAATAGAGGCATGATCTGTCCCAGGAACCCAACATGCATTTTTACCCAACAACCGCGCACGACGCACTAATACATCTTGAATGGTATTATTAAGCATATGCCCCATATGTAATACACCAGTAACATTTGGCGGCGGAATTACAATAGTATAGGGTTCTCTGTCATCTGGTGTAGAATGAAAATAATTATGTTTCATCCAGTAATCGTACCATTTGCTCTCTACAGTATTTGCATCATATTTTGAAGGAATATCCATCTGCATAATTTTGAATCTTAATATTGCTTAAAATGAAAATAAACACGCAATTATTAGATTTTTAAACTAATAAAAAAGGTGTTTATTCCACTTTGGAATAGTTTTTGAATTAAAAAGGCAAAAGTACTTATATTTCTTTTGATGTAAAATTATATTGTGTATTTATGGCTTAACAAAACCTAATGTTATGTTAATAGAAGTCGTATTACATCTAAAAATTTTGCATAATGACTAAAAAGTATTTACGTTTACACCAAATTTAAAATCATAAATCATGAAACAGCTTATAACTATTTTATTTATCGGATTGATTAGTTTTTCTATTCAAGCACAGGAAAAAGTGGCAAAAATTGAATTTAAATCAGATACGATAGACTATGGTACAATTGAAAAAGGTGCCAATGGTGTTCGTGTATTTGAATTTACAAACACTGGTGATGCTCCTCTTATTGTTTCTAAAGTAACATCTAGTTGTGGTTGTACCGTGCCTAAAAAACCAGAGGCTCCAATTATGCCTGGAAAAACTGGTGAAATTCAAGTAAAATATGATACAAATCGCGTTATGCCAATTAGAAAAACAATAACTGTTATTTCTAACGCAGACACCCCTACAGTAGCTTTAAAAATTAAAGGAGAAGTTATTGACCCGAGTAAAGCAAAATAATTACAAGATTAATTATATTTAAAAAGCCTTTGAGACCTACTCAATGGCTTTTTTTTGTTTTAATTAGATTCTAAAGGCGCTTCTAATTTAAATTTAAAATTAGAGACAAATCCGTTTCTATCTATAGTAATATTCATACGTTCGCCTACATCTCCATAAAACAAATGCACAATTTCTTGTAGTTTATATTGGTGGGCTTTTCTATTATTCACGCTTAATATAACATCGCCTACTAAAAGTCCGGCACGTTCTGCTGGCGAGCCTGGTCTTAGTTCTACAATAACGAAAGCAGGCTTTAGAATAATTTGATACGATGGCTTTAAAGCTACATCTATGTTTATTTTATTCCGAGAAAAGCCATCAGAATTAACCTCATCTACATTCACTATCATATCGCCATGGTGCTCTAATTCTATTCCACTTTTATTATAACTAAAAGAATCCTTAAAAAACTTATTCTTTTTAAGCGTTAATCGCGCCTTATTATAATCGACAATACAGTTGAATCGTTTTAAAACACTACCTGAAACACTGCCGTTTCGCGTTTTAAACCGTTTGGCCAGTTTAATATCTGTAGAATCTGGATAGGCAACATTAACATTTTCAAGTATAAACGATTTTAAATGCAGCTCCTGAATTTTTGCGCGTTTTCCATAAACACTACCACTTAAACCATGACCTAAAAAATCGATAAAATAGTTTTCATGTTCATACAGTCCTTGCGATTCATCTTCGAAAACCCACAAAGCATCACTTCCGCCAGAATCTATTAATAATTTTACAGGCACTACATTATCGTGTACTTTTATGTCGGCATTTAAAAAAGGCTTATTATTATAAAATTCTAAATTAATAGTTTCGCATTTGTCGCAGGGTTTATAGGTATAAGTATTAGGATTATAAATTTTAATATATCGAGACGAATAGTTTATCTCGATAACAAAATCTTTAAACAAATCGTAGCCTATAATACCATGAATAGGTATGCCTAATTGCGGTGTAAAATTTAATGTGGCATCATGAATGGCATACATATCCTGACTTGGATTAATCGCATCTCCTATTTTAAAAATATTACCCTTAGACTTTAAAGCTTCAAACGAATCTCCTTCCCCTAGGCCTTGCAAAAAATATGCTTCTGTATTATTAATTTGAAGTGTATCTTTTTCGTTTAAAAAACTAAACACGATAGGTTTTGCCACACCCGTATCTAAAATAAACGATAATTCTACCCCATTAATTTCAACAGGAATAACAATTAAATTATTAATAAGTTGAAAACGCACTTTATCGAACTTCTTTCCTTCGGGAAGTTGAAATTTGGATTGCGAGAACATTAAATAACTTCCACAAAACAAAAAGAAAAGAAAATACAACAGCTTTTTCATTTATTCGTAAAATTCATCCTTATTAATTTACAAATTTTTATTTTACGATAAGATTATTAGATTTTTTTTAGATAAAATTTAAGAATATTTCTCAACTTTGTAGCTTAAATTTTTAAACTATGCCAAAAATATCTACCAAAGGACAAAACATGCCAGAATCTCCAATTCGTAAATTGGTTCCCTATTCTGAAAAAGCATTAAAAGCCGGTAAAAAGATTTTCCATTTAAACATAGGTCAGCCTGATATTAAAACTCCCGAAGTTGCTTTGGAAGCTGTTAAAAACATATCCCTAACAACTATAGAATATTCGCGTTCTGAAGGTTCTGAAGAATACAGAACTAAAATAGCAGCGTATTATCATAAAAATAACATTGAGGTAAATCACGACGATATCATTGTCACAACAGGAGGAAGTGAAGCTTTACTTTTTGCTTTTGGAAGCATCATGGATGTTGATGATGAAATTATTATACCAGAACCGTTTTATGCAAATTACAATGGTTTTTCTACGGCTTCGGGCGTAAATGTTGTGCCCGTAATTTCTAAAATTGACAACAATTTTGCCTTACCTCCAATTTCTGAATTCGAGAAATTAATTACGCCAAAAACAAAAGCTATTTTAATTTGTAATCCTGGAAACCCTACGGGATACTTATATTCTAAAGATGAAATTCTTCAGCTTGCGGCCTTGGTTAAAAAACACAATTTATTTTTAATTGCAGACGAGGTGTATAGAGAGTTTACTTACGATGGTGTAAAACATCATTCTATCATGGAAATTGAAGGTTTAGAAGACTATGCGATTATGGTAGATTCTGTTTCTAAACGATATAGTATGTGCGGAGCCAGAATTGGGTGTTTAGTTTCTAGAAATAAAGAGTTGATTAAAACCGCCATTAAGTTTGCTCAAGCCCGATTAAGTCCGCCAACTCTTGCACAAATAGCTAGCGAGGCTGCCTTAGACACACCACAAAGTTATTTTGACGAAGTAAAAACAGAATATGTAGAGCGCAGAAATACGCTAATTTCTGAATTACGAAAAATTGATGGTGTTAAAATAGGTGTCCCAAAAGGCGCTTTTTATTGTATCGTAGAACTTCCTGTAAAAAACACAGATGCTTTTGCTCAGTGGCTTTTAGAAGATTTCGATTTAAATGGAGAAACGGTTATGGTTGCCCCTGCCGCTGGATTTTACTCAACTCCTGGCGAGGGCTTAAATCAAATTAGAATTGCCTACGTCCTTAACAAAGAGAGTTTAATTAAAGCCGTACATATTTTAAAAGAGGCTTTAAAAGTTTACAAAGACTAGTGAACATACAACATAATATATCTTTAAAACCTTATAATACCTTCGGAATAGATGTTGCAGCAAAACATTTTGTTGCAATATCTACTCTAGAGGAATTAACAGCCGTTTTATCGCTTAAAGACTATCCGAACAAACTTATTTTAGGCGGAGGCAGTAATATGTTACTCACTAAAGATGTTGATGCTTTAGTAATTCATATTAACATAAAAGGGATTTCAATTATTTCTGAAACGGAAGATAGCGTTTTAGTAAAAGCCAATGCTGGGGAGATTTGGCACGATTTTGTATTGTGGACCTTAAACCAAGATTATGGTGGCTTAGAAAATTTATCGTTAATCCCTGGTAATGTGGGCACTTCGCCTATTCAAAATATTGGAGCTTATGGTGTAGAATTAAAAGATGTTTTTGAATCTTGTGAAGCTATTCATTTACAAACTTTAAAATTACACACCTTTAACAAAGCTGCTTGTAATTTTGGATATAGAAATTCCATTTTTAAACAAGAGGCCAAAGGGCAATATATTATTACATCGGTTACTTTTAAACTAAGTAAAACCAACCACGAATTACACACCAATTACGGGGCTATTACTACAGAACTAGAACACATGCAGGTTAGCAATCCTAGCATACAAGATATCTCTAAGGCTGTTATTAGTATTCGAAATAGTAAATTACCAAACCCAAAAGACATTGGAAATAGCGGAAGCTTTTTTAAAAACCCCGTTGTTTCAAAAGATTTATATCTTCATTTATTACATCAATTCCCAGATATACCAAGTTATCCAGTTTCAGAAACCGAAGTAAAAATCCCAGCAGGCTGGCTTATAGAAAAGGCCGGATTTAAAGGTAAACGATTAGGAGACTATGGAGTGCATAAAAACCAAGCCTTGGTTTTAGTCAATTATGGCGGAGCAAAAGGATCGGATATTCTTAAGTTATCTGAAATAATTCAACAGACTATTCAAAGAATTTTCAATATTAGTATCGAATCCGAGGTTAATATCTTATAATTAGCAATAATTTATATAACTTTGATTAATTACAACCTATTGTGATTATGCTAACTTAATGCTATTATTTTGATTGCACCTATTGAACAGGAGATTGTTGGATTATTAAAGCATGGCAACAAGAAAGCCATTGCTTTACTATATGAGCATTATGCAGATACGCTTTTAGGTGTCATTTCTAAAGTTATTACAGACGAAGATTTAGCGCAAGATGTACTTCAGGAAAGTTTTATTAAAGTTTGGAAGAAAGCAAAATCTTACGACCCAAGTAAAGCCAAACTATTCACATGGTTGTATCGCATTGCATACAATACCGCTATAGACAAAGTAAGATCGGTATCGAATAAAGATAACAAGGAAGTCCAAATTGATGTTTCAAACGTATATCAATTAACGGCCGATGGTGTAAATCAAGATGTCATGGACATTAAAAAACACCTAAAGTCTATAGACCTCAAGTACCAAATAGTACTTAATGCTCTCTTTTTTGAAGGCATGACGCAGCAAGAGGCCAGCGATGAATTGGACATTCCGTTAGGCACTATAAAATCGAGATTAAAAATAGGACTTCGTGAATTGAAAAAAATTTACGATCCAGAATAAATTACAGTCATGAATGAAAAAATACATAAATTTTTAAATTCTGGTCTTCTAGAAAACTATCTAATAGGAGCTACTACTGCGAAAGAAACAGAATTAGTTGAAACTTACATCTCTAAATTTCCAGAGGTTGAAAATGCATACAATCAACTGCAACATAATTTAGAAATAGTATCAAAATATCATGCAGTAGAAGCACCTTCTTCTGTTTTAGATAAGATATTACACACTATAGATAACGACACTCCTGTAATTCAATTACAACCTGAATTGGAAACCAAACAAAAGCCGTGGTTTAAATATTATTCCATTGCTGCCAGTGTTGTTGCTATACTTTTTGCCTGTGCTTCATTTATCTTTTTTAGTCAAAATGTAGAACTGAAAAAAGAAAACCAAATAGTGGTTGAAGAAATTTTCGATTTGAGAAGTGATATAGAAATGAACAACAAAAAACTGGACAATGTTATGGCCCAGTTTAAGCAACTCAATAATCCTGAAACACAGAAATACATTATTAAAGGAAATAATCGCGCTAAAAATTTAAAAACCGTAGCTTACATTAACCCTAAAGACAAAACATCTATGATTGATGTGGTATCGCTACCAGACTTACCACAAGAACAGTGTTACCAAATTTGGGCAGAACTTAATGGTAAGATGGTTAACCTAGGTATTTTAGACGAAACCGACAGACAATTAAAATCGATTCCATATACCGAAAATGCGTTAGGACTTAACATAACTATTGAACCAAAAGGCGGAAATACGAACGCATCTTTAGAAAATTCTGTAGCAGAAATTGAGTTAAACAGCAGAGAATAAAACAAAATAAATCTACACAACTTAAGCCTCACTTTTACAAAAAAGTGAGGCTTACTTGTTTTACTCTTATTCTAAAAAGTAGTACCTTTGCACTTAGATATAATAGATTGTTTTAGTAATACATCTATTCATTTTAAATATTTGGTTATGAAATTATTTCTTATAACATTAGTTTTATTAGGGTTAGGATTCGCAGGGATTGCTATTAAGATTTGGGCTAAAAAAGATGGTAAGTTTGCAGGAACTTGTGCTAGCCAAAATCCGGCACTTAACCAATCTGGAGAATCTTGTGGCTTTTGCGGTAAATCACCAGACGAATTTAAAGACTGTAGCGAACCTCAACACTCTTAAAAACATACATGATTGCACTCGACATTATTTTCTACATTTTTGTAGCAATTGTCTTTATACAGTTATTTTATTATTTAATTTTTCTTAGAACTTTCGCATTTCTTGCACAACAAAAACCACAACCCAAAGACCTTCCTGTCTCTGTTATTGTGTGTGCCAAAAATGAAGAAGAAAATTTAAAATTATTCTTACCCTCGCTATTAAATCAAGATTATCCCAATTTTGAAGTCGTTTTAATTAACGATGCTTCAAGAGACGAAACTTTAGCCGTTTTCGAACACTTTTCTGAGCAATATAACAACATAAAAATTGTTGATGTAAAAAACACAGAAGCCTTTTGGGCAAACAAAAAATATGCCCTTACACTTGGTATAAAAGCTTCTAAATACAATCATTTACTTTTTACTGATGCCGATTGCAAACCTGTTTCCTCACAATGGATTTCGGAAATGACCTCGGCTTTCGATAATCAAAAATCGATTGTATTGGGATATGGAGCTTATGCTAAAATTAAAAACTCGTTACTCAATAAAATCATCCGATTTGAAACCGTATTAACCGCTTCTCAATACTTTTCTTATGCTAAATTAGGCATGCCGTACATGGGTGTAGGTAGAAATTTAGCCTATACTAAATCTTTGTTTTTCGAGGCTAACGGCTTTATAAATCATATGAATGTTCGCTCGGGTGACGACGATTTGTTTGTAAACCAAATGGCCACGAGTAAAAACACTGCGCTCTGTTTTACAACCGAAAGCTTTACAGAATCGGTTCCGAAGAAAACATTAACGGCGTGGATAAATCAAAAACGCAGACACATCTCTACCGTTAGTCATTATAAAAAAAGCCATAAGTTTTTACTAGGCCTATTTTACAGTACTCAACTCTTATTTTGGGTTCTAGCCATTGTTTTACTTTCACTTTTATTTCAGTGGGAAATTGTAGTAGGCTTAATTGGTTTACGTATTCTCGTGCAATGGTTAATTATGGGAAAAACTGCGAAAAAGCTAGACGAACCGGATTTAGTATTCTTTATCCCTTTCTTAGAATTTTTCCTTATTCTCCTACAATTAACTATATTTATATCTAATAAGATATCAAAACCCCATACTTGGAAATAGAAAAAGCCATAAGCAAAGCTAAAGAAAACGATCAGAAAGCCTTTAATTTTCTACTACATACCTATTGGGATGATGTCTATGGTTTTCAGTTAAAACGTATAGGAAACGAGAATGATGCCGAAGATATTACCATTCAGACCTTCTCTAAAGCATTCGACAAGATCGACACCTATAACGACGATTATGTATTTAAAACGTGGCTTATAGCCATTTCAAAAAATCTGCATATAGATTTACTTCGGAAAGAAAAAAGTTCTATTTCTAGACAAATCACCAACGAAGATGAAAATACTATTAATCAAGTTTTAGACGAAACTCCTTCGGCTGAAGACAAGATTATTACCGATCAAAATCTAGCAAAACTCCTCAGAGACATTAAAAAATTGAAGCCGCACTACCAAGAAGTGATTAATCTTCGGTATTTTCAAGAACTGACTTATAAAGAAATCTCTAACGAGCTTAAGGAACCCATAAATAATGTTAAGGTTAAACTATTACGTGCTAAAAAACTACTAGCCGAGATTATCCAAAATGCATGATTTTTTAAAACGGCTAGGCCCAGGATTATTATTCGCCGGTGCTGCTATTGGCGTTTCTCATTTAGTTCAATCTACTCGAGCCGGAGCCGACTTTGGTTTAGGCTTTATTTGGGCCTTGCTATGTGTACACCTCTTTAAATATCCTTTTTTTCAGATTGGACCAAGATATGCAGCAGCTACAGGAGAAAGTCTTTTGGACGGTTATAAAAAACTTGGCAAAGGTGTATTACTTGTTTATTTCATTATTACTTGTGCCACTATGTTTACCATACAAACGGCGGTAACCATTGTAACGGCAGGAATAGCTTCGGCACTATTTGGAGGTACTCTTGGCATTAAACATTGGACCATTATAATTCTGGTGGTGTGCTTTTTAATTCTGATTATCGGGAAGTACAAGGTCTTAGATAAACTGATGAAAATTATTATAGTTACGCTAAGTATTAGCACCCTAATTGCGGTTTACTTTGCCTTCTCGTCTGCGAATCTGACCTTAAATTTTCAACAAGTACTTCCTAAAAACAGTATAGAAATCGGGTTTCTAATTGCGTTTATGGGATGGATGCCAGCGCCTTTAGACATTTCTATTTGGCATTCCCTTTGGACCATAGAAAAGAAGAAAAGCAATTCTGAGATTACACCAAAATCGGCGTTATTCGATTTTAATCTTGGCTTCTTTACCACCATAATTTTAGGACTCGCATTTATGGCCTTGGGGTATCTCGTTATGTTTCCTTCGGGAGAAACATTTAGTGATTCTGCCACTGTATTTGCAAATCAGCTAATAGCCATGTACACTAAAAGTCTAGGGAGTTGGGCCTATTTAATTATAGGAATTGCCGCTTTAACAACCATGTTTAGTACTACATTAACCACTCTAGATGCCTCTCCTCGTGCTATGAACCGCTGTACCCAATTATTATTTCAAAACAATACTAAAAACTATGTATGGCTTTGGACCTTATTTTTATGCCTTGGCACCATATTTATTTTTTACTTCCTAGCTTCAGAAATGGCATTATTAATTAAAATTGCAACTATTATTTCATTCTTAACTGCACCTTTTTACGCCATTACAAATTATATTTTAATATCTAGTAAACACACACCTAAAGCGTGGCAACTGTCTAAACCGTTGCACATACTCTGTTGGCTAGGTATCATCTTCCTAATTGGATTTAGCATTTGGTATCTAACGGCTTTATAACATATTTTTTAGATTATACTTCGTATCTTTGCATTTCGAAAAGAGGAAAAATTTATGAATTCAGAAACAGCTTCAAATATTCTACCTGATCGCTTACCAAAACCTAAATGGTTACGAGTAAAATTACCAACAGGTAAAAAATATACCGAATTAAGAACTTTAGTAGACAAGTACAGTTTAAATACTATTTGTACTTCTGGAAGTTGCCCAAATATGGGAGAATGTTGGGGAGAAGGCACAGCAACGTTTATGATTTTAGGAAATGTTTGTACACGTTCTTGTGGATTCTGTGGTGTAAAAACTGGTAGGCCAGAAACCGTAGACTGGGATGAACCAGAAAAAGTTGCCCGTTCTATAAAATTAATGAAAATTAATCATGCTGTTTTAACAAGTGTAGACCGCGATGATTTAAAAGATATGGGAAGTATTATGTGGGCAGAAACCGTTAAAGCGGTGAGACGTATGAACCCGAATACAACACTTGAAACCCTAATTCCGGATTTTCAAGGTATCGAACAACATATAGACCGTATTATAGATGTGGCTCCAGAAGTGGTATCTCACAATATAGAAACAGTAAGACGTTTAACTCGAGAAGTTCGTATTCAAGCCAAATACGACCGTAGTTTAGGAACATTAAAATACTTAAAATCTCAAGGACAACGTAGAACTAAATCTGGTATTATGTTAGGCCTTGGAGAAACGCGCGAAGAGGTTATAGAAACACTTCACGATTTAAAAGATAATGATGTAGACGTGGTTACCATTGGTCAATACTTACAACCAAGTAAAAAACATTTACCGGTTAAGCAATTTATTACGCCAGATCAGTTTGCTGAATACGAAAAAATTGGATTAGAACTAGGATTTAGACACGTAGAAAGTAGCTCTCTTGTTCGTTCTTCATACAAAGCACAGAAACATATTAATTAATGATTAATGTTGCCATAAATGGATTTGGACGTATTGGACGTCGTGTTTTCCGTTTGCTCCAATCCAATCCCAACATTAACGTTGTTGCTATAAATGATTTAGCAGATGCTTACACCCTAAGTCATCTGCTAAAATACGATAGCATTCACGGTGTATTACCTGCCTCCGTAACGCACAAAGGACAACACATTATTGTTAACGATGTATCTGTGCCGTTATTAAATGAAAAGCATCCAAAAGACATTAATTGGCGTCCATACCAAGTAGATTATGTGATAGAATCTACAGGAAAATTTAAAACTAGAGAGGCTTTACAACATCATATTACAAATGGTGCTAAACGTGTTATTTTAAGCGTTCCTGCACATGAAGATGATATAAAAACTATAGTGCTTGGTGTGAATGACAATTTAATAGATGGCACCGAGACAATCATTTCTAACGCCTCATGTACCACTAATAATGCTGCTCCAATGATGTCGATTATAAACGATCATTTTGGCATAGAACAAGCATATATTACAACCATTCACTCCTACACTACCGATCAAAGTTTACACGATCAGCCCCATCGGGATTTACGCCGAGCACGTGCTGCTGGTCAATCTATAGTGCCTACAACAACGGGAGCAGCCAAAGCATTAACTAAAATATTCCCAGAACTTTCTGAAGTTATTGGAGGGTGTGGTATTCGTGTCCCGGTTCCAAATGGTTCGCTAACAGATATTACCTTCAATATAAAAAAAACGGCAACTATAGAAGATGTTAATAATGCTTTTAAACAAGCTTCGTTATCTCGATTTAAAAACATCTTAGAATATACCGCAGACCCCATCGTTTCTATAGATATTGTTGGTAATCCTCATTCTTGTATTTTCGACTCGCAAATGACTTCTGTTATAGGAAATATGGTGAAAATTATAGGTTGGTACGATAATGAAACAGGATATTCGAGTAGAATCATAGATTTAATATGCAAGTTATCGGAAAAATAGTTACTTTTAACGGGTAAAATTAATTTACACGTAAAGCTGACGTTTACATGATTAACATCAAAAATTATATCTGGGGAATTCTTATGCTGCTAACCTTCGTTGTTAATGCGCAGAATACTTTAAGCACCGACCCCGAAACCATACAAAACACTATAGATTATCGCATTACCCAGGCGCAATACGATATCGACAATAATAATTATTATCCGGCCAAGAAAAAATTAGAGACCGCTTTAAAACTTGCTGAAAACATTCAGAATAAAAAAAGTATTGGTTTAATTTATTCTAAACTGGGGAAACTTGAATATATTATTGAAGAGCCAGAAGAAGCAATTAAAACCTTAACCAAAGCGATAGAAGTACAACGTTTTGCTAAGGATAACATTAACATTGCCGAAACCTACAAAACCTTGGGTAACGTTTATATGACGTTAAAAGATTACGAACAGGCCTTAATTTATTTCACAGCTTCTTTAACTCTTTTTGAACAAGAAAACTTAGACGAATTTGCTGCCGAAGTCCTATTAAACGAAGGAAAGGCTTACATGTATTTAAAGCAATACAGAAAAGCTAGAGAGCGAATAGATAAATCTTTAGCCTTAGCCCAACGCTACGATTTAACAAAAATTAGAAGTAGTGCTCTAATCTATCAAGCCAAAGTATATTATTATTTAAATGATAACGACACGGCGCTTAAATTAGGAAACCAAGGTTTGATATTGGCAGAAAGTAATAGTTTTACCGATGTGCTAAGCCATGGATATTTAATTTTAAGCGAATTAAACGAGAAGCTAGGTAATTATAAGCTTTCTACGCAGTATTTAAAAAACCATATCGCGCTTTCGGAAACTTTACTCGAGCTTAAGCGTAAAAATCTATCTCCAGAAAAGCGTGCTAAATTTATTTTAGACGATCAAACCCAGTTTCAAAAAGAAAAAGAGGCCGATTTAGAGAAATTAAAAGTTGACAAAAGTTTAAACAAATTAGCTACGATTTTAAGTATTGCCTTAATTACTATTCTGTCGTTATTAACCTTGTCTTTATACAAAAACAACAACATAAGGTTAAAAACCAATAATATGTTGCACAAGAAAAACGGCGAACTTATTCTGGCGAAAGAAAAAGCCGAATTGGCATCAAAAACCAAAGCCAACTTCTTATCGACTGTAACTCACGAACTACGAACACCGCTATATGCCGTAACAGGTTTAACCAATATGTTATTGGACGAAAACCCTAAGCCAGATCAAATTCAGCACTTAAAATCATTAAAATTTTCTGGCGATTATTTGCTAACCTTTATAAACGACATCCTTCAAATTAATAAAATTGAAGCTAATAAAGTAGATATTGAATATGAAGTATTCGATTTAAAAAAGACGATAGCAAATGTTATTTCAGCATTAAACAATTCTGCCGAAGACAATAATGTAAAAATTCATTTCGAGTACGGTAACGATGTTCCTACAACCTTTAATGCCGACCAGATAAAAATATCTCAAATCCTTATCAATTTAATAGGAAACTCTATAAAGTTTACGAAAGACGGAGACATTTGGGTTCGCGTTAAAAAGTTGAAAATTAAAGACAACATTTACACCTTAAAATTTGAAATTGAAGATAACGGAATTGGTATTACCGAGGAAAAACAGAAACATATGTTTGAAAGTTTCTCTCAAGGCTCTATTCAAATTAATAGAAAATACGGAGGTACCGGTTTAGGTTTATCTATTGTTAAAGGTTTGATTGACATTTTAAATGGAAAAATCAATCTTAAAAGTGAACTAAATAAAGGAACTACTTTCTTTTTTGAAATCCCGTTAAAACATACCAATGACGAGGTGGTTGTAGAAGACCGTAAAAATTATTTTAAAGATGTTTCTGATTTAGAATTAAGTAACATTAAAATTTTAGTCGTTGAGGACAACAAAATCAACCAAATGATTACTAAAAAGATTCTGACTAAAATGAAGCTGATGTGCGATGTTGTAGATAATGGTGAAGAAGCAGTAGATTTAGTGAAGAACAACCATTACGATGTTGTTTTAATGGATATACATATGCCTGGAATTAGCGGGATTGAAGCCACTAAAATCATTAGAACCTTCGATAGAGAATTAAACATTTTTGCTTTAACCGCTGTTACCATTGAAGATAAAATGCACGAGTTTGAAGAAGCTGGTTTCGACGATATTATTTCTAAGCCGTTTAAACAAGATGAGTTTGAGAAGAAATTATACAGCGCCGTAATTGGTAATAAACAAAAAATGAGCTAAAATGTTTTTATAAACTTGGTCACAGTTTGATTAAAAACTAAAGGTCGATCTAAAACAGCTTCTATACTTAAATAGAATAAACTGTCTTCGAGAAACGAAAACTGATTTAAGCGCATAAAATCTTTTTCTGTAGTAATTATAAATGGTTTCTGCTTAAATACATCAAGCTCTTCCGCACTAAAATCGTGATGATCCTTAAAGTTCAAGTGTTCAAAATCCAACCCTTTTTCCTTTAAATACTCTACTAAAGGTGCTGGATTTGCAATTCCGGTAATTAAGGTGAATTTAGGAACTTGCTCTAATGGCACTTGTTTTCTTTTAGAAATAACGTGATCTGCATAGCTAATAGAACTAAAAAACACGTGTTGATGCAGCTCAGGTTTAATCGCTTGTAGTATAGCTTTCTTCTCTAAAACTGTAATGCTTACCGGACATTTTGTAACGATTATAACATCTGCACGTTTTGCTCCACTTTTAGGTTCTCTTAAATTTCCTGTTGGTAAAACAACATCAGACGTATACGTATTAGAAAAAGTGGTTAACACAATATTGAATCCGGCTTTTACTTTTCTATGTTGATAGGCATCGTCTAACAAAACAACTTCAGGTTTTGGTGTTGTAGCTCTTAATTTCTCTATGCCTTCTACTCTATTTGCATCAACTGCAACTTTAATTTTATCGGCATATTTGTAGTAGAATTGAAAAGGTTCATCACCTAAAACATCAGCTGTAACACCAGGAGCTCCTATTTGAAAACCTTCGCTTTTGCGTTTATAACCCCGACTTAAAGTCGCAACTTTATAATCGTCTTTAAGCAAGCGAATTAAATATTCTATCATTGGTGTTTTACCTGTTCCTCCAACACTTAAATTCCCCACACATATTACAGGAAAATCGAACGACTTAGATTCTAGTACACCCAAATCGTACAATTTATTTCGCACCCAAGTTACACTATAATATATTGGCACGATAGGAAAGAAGATGTAACGCAATAATTTCATTGTAACGAAAGTAAATATTTTATCTTTGTTTTAAACCTAATACCAAAAATATTATGATTGTTCAAGACGTTATAAATCATCTTGAAGATTTTGCACCCTTACAATATGCCGAAGATTTCGATAATGTTGGTTTACTTGTAGGTGATAAAAATCAGAAATTAACTGGAGTTTTGGTCACTTTAGACACTTTAGAGCCTGTTATAGATGAAGCCATTGCAAATAACTGCAATTTAATTGTAAGCTTTCATCCTATAATATTTAAAGGACTTAAATCACTAACAGGGAAAACCTATGTGGAGCGCGTGGTTTTAAAAGCCATAAAACACAATATTGCAATTTATGCCATTCACACAGCTTTAGACAACCATATTCAAGGTGTAAATGCAATGATTTGCGAACAACTTGGCCTGGTTAACACGTCGATATTGGTTCCGCAAAAAAACACCATAAAAAAACTTACAACCTATGTTCCTAAAACAGAAGCTGAAGTTTTACGCAAAGCTCTGTTTGCTGCTGGTGCAGGACATATAGGAAATTATTCAGATTGCAGTTTTAATACCGATGGCGTGGGTACATATAACGGAAATTCGAACGCTAACCCGACCAAAGGTGAAAAAGGAACACTTCACTACGAAGAGGAAACTCAGATTTCGGTTGTCTTTGAGAAACATTTAGAGTCTAAAATTTTGAAAGCCTTATTCAACACCCATTCTTATGAAGAAGTAGCTTACGAAATAATTACTCTAGAGAACCAAAACCAAGATATTGGAATTGGAATGGTAGGCGAATTTGAAACCGAAATGAGTGAAGCAGATTTTCTATCGTATGTAAAAACTAAAATGAATACAGCCTGTATTCGTCATAGTGCTTTATTACAGAAACCTATAAAAAAGATTGCCGTTTTAGGAGGTTCAGGAAGTTTCGCTATTCCTAACGCAAAACGGACTGAAGTTGATGCTTTTATAACTTCAGACTTAAAATATCACGACTTTTTTTCGGCAGAAAATAAGCTGATTTTGGCCGATATCGGGCATTTTGAAAGCGAACAGTTTACAAAAAACGGTTTAGTAGCACTTCTTACAAAAAAAATTACTAATTTTGCAATCGTTTTATCAAAGACTGACACAAACCCTGTTAAGTATTTTTAAAGTATGGCAAAAAGTAAAGAAGTAACTGTAGAAGAACGTTTAAGAGCTTTATACGATCTACAACTTATCGATTCTAGGATTGATGAAATTAGAAACGTTCGCGGAGAACTACCTTTAGAGGTACGTGATTTAGAAGATGAAGTTGCTGGACTACACACAAGACTTGAGAAATTAGATGCGAGTCTAGAAACTTTAGACGAAGAAATTAAATCTAAAAAGAATTTAATTGAAGAGGCTAAATCTTTAATTAAAAAATACAGTGAGCAACAAAAAAATGTTAGAAATAACAGAGAATACAACTCACTAACAAAAGAAATTGAATTCCAAGATTTAGAAATTCAATTAGCTGAAAAGCACATTAAAGAATTCAAAGTTCAAATTGAACAAAAGAAGGAGGTAATTAATCAAACTAAAGAACGCTCTAAAGAACGTCAAGCGCATTTAAAACACAAAAAAGGTGAATTAGATGCTATTTTAGCTGAAACTGAAAAAGAAGAGTTGGCTTTAATTAAAAAATCTGACGAGTACAAGACTTTAATTGAAGAGCGATTAGTAACGGCCTATACAAGAATTCGTACTAACGTTAAAAATGGTTTAGCTGTTGTTGCTGTAGAAAGAGGCGCTTCTGGAGGATCTTTCTTCACCATTCCACCACAGGTGATTATGGAAATTGCATCTCGTAAAAAAATAATTACAGATGAGCACAGTGGAAGAATCTTAGTAGATGAAGCTTTAGCTTTAGAACAAAAAGAAAAAATGGAAAAGCTTTTCGCAAAGTTTTAATCCGTTCCTAATACAAAATCAAAAACCGTTTAAAATTATATTTTAGACGGTTTTTTTATGCCTTAAGTTTAGCATCAAGTTCCATAAAGAAATTACTAGCATAAAAAAAGGTAGTATCTCATAAACTGTGTAAGTTTTAAAATCTCAGGTTAAATATTAATCTGAGATTTTTTTATTCATTAATTTTAACTTTTACACACTTATGAAACCAGAAGATTTATTAAACGAAGACTTTTTAAAACAATTCAAGAATGCACCAGAGCTAACATCCTTTTTAGAACAGTTGCACAAACGTGGTATTGAGAAGTTACTAGAAGGGGAACTAGATGCCCATTTAGACTACGATAAGCACAAAAAAAGCAAAGCAGCCAACCTTCGAAATGGTTACACTAAAAAGAAATTAAAATCCGTTTTAGGAGAAACAGAGATTCAAGTTCCTCGAGACCGTGATAGTTCGTTTAATCCTTTAATTGTAAAGAAAAGAGAAAGTACAACAGAAGGCATCGAAAATATTATTATATCGCTTTATGCCAAAGGCATGAGTAACAGTGATATTGAAGAACAAATACGTGAGCTGTACGATTTTAATATTTCTACATCCACTATTTCAAGGATTACAGATAAGATTACAGAAGATGTTATTGCTTGGCGGAACAGGCCTTTGGAGGCCACTTACCTAATTGTTTGGATGGATGGCATCGTATTTAAAGTTAGGGAAAACTCTAAAGTCATAAACAAGACTATTTATATTGCAGTAGGCCTGAGAACAGATGGCAAAAAGGAAGTCCTAGGATTATGGTTAGGTAAAAATGAATCTTCAGCCTTTTGGATGAGTGTTTTAACCGATATTAAAGCTCGAGGAACTCAAGATATACTTATCACAGCTACCGATAATTTAAATGGATTTACGGATACTATTAAAACTATTTTTCCGAAATCAACGACTCAAATTTGTGTTGTGCATCAAATAAGAAATTCGTGTCGTTACGTGGTCTGGAAGGACAAAAAGGAATTTACTCGTGACATGAAGCAAATCTATACTGCTCCTACAAAAGAAGCTGCAAAAGCTGCTTTAAATGACTTCAAAACTAAATGGGATTCTAAATATTCTTACGCCATTAAAAGTTGGGAAAATAATTGGGATGAGCTTACAGTATTCTTTGATTTTCCTATTGAAATAAGAACCATAATCTACACCACAAATCTTATAGAAAACCTAAATGGAAAGATACGGAAATACACAAAAAACAAACTCTCGTTTCCAACCGATGAAGCAGTTATGAAATCCGTGTTTTTAGCTTTGAGAGAAAGCACTAAAAAATGGACCATGCCAATCAGAAATTGGGGAGTGATACTAAATCAATTTTTAGCTATATTTGAAAACAGGATTAAGTTATAAATAACCTAACCCTGAAATTTTGAACTTACACACTTTTTAGGATAGTGTCTAAAAAAAAGAGGACACCCATAATAGGCATCCTCTTTCATTAATAAATTAGTTTGTTTGTCTTGGTGTTATTATCTTACTACTACAGCTTCAATAATTTGTTGAGCGTCTTTAGCATTAGTTGCTTTTGCATAATCTAAAGCAGTATACCCTTTATTGCATCGAGTTCTTAGATTAGCTCCATTTTCAATTAAAAGTTGAAGAATTTCAACTCTATTATATTTTGCTGCGTACATTGCTGGAGTAAGTCCGTTAGATTTTCTATTTACGTTTTCTCCGTTTGCAATCAATTTTTTAACGATTTCAGTATCTCCTTTTGCTATAGAAGTACATAATAAATTAACATCAGATTTATACACACTTACCTCAAGTGTATTTGAACTTGAATTAGAAATAAAATTAGAAGCTTGAACGTTTGTTGAAACGGCTCCAAATACGAATGCGATAACTAATAATACATTTTTCATAATACAGTATATTTAAAATAATAGGAATTTTTTACAAATTTAATAATAATTAGACTATTAGAAGCTTAAATTTTACGAATTACACAAATTTAACATCGATTTAACATTAGATAAAAATGACCTATTTCAGACCAAAATATCCCTTAATTGACTACTAAATTTGTAATGTGTTGAAGGCCTTAATTCTGGCTCAGAATACTGCCTAAAATTTGAATAATAACTTTCGATTTTTCTCATGATGAATACGTTTTTAAGATTTAATTTTTGATTTTGATTGTACCTTAAAGACGATTCTAAAAAAATATGTTACAGTTTTGTAGAAGAAAAATTCACGAATAACTATTTGACTTCAAATTTGTTAATGTTTTATTAAAGAAAAATCGATTGAAAAACTGTTTAGATTAAAAATCCTACGAAAAACGCAAAAACCCTTAATTTGTCATTCAAATATTTATCTAAAGCCATTTTAAACTTTTATCTTTACATTCAAAATAAAATCTATTATGAATAAAAAAGTCATCTTAATGATACTAGATGGTTGGGGGAAATCTCCAGACCCAAAAGTATCGGCTATAGACAATGCCAACACACCTTTTATCGATTCTTTATATACCAAGTACCCAAGTGCGCAATTACGCACAGATGGTGAAAATGTTGGTTTACCAGAAGGACAGATGGGAAACAGTGAAGTTGGACATATGAATTTAGGTGCCGGACGTATTGTTTATCAGGATTTAGTTAAAATCAATTTAGCTGTAAAAGATAAAACTTTAGGTCAGGAAAAGGTACTAGCAGATGCATTTCAATATGCGAAAGACAACAATAAACCCGTTCATTTTTAGGATTATTAAGTTCTGGAGGTGTACACTCGCATATTAAACATTTATACGGATTGTTAGACGCTGCAGATGAAGCTGGACTTAAAGATGTTTTTGTTCATGGGTTTACAGATGGTCGTGACGTAGATCCGCATTCTGGATTAGGTTTTGTTAACGAATTAGAAGCCCATATAAAAGATACTCCAGCCAAAATAGGATCTATTGTTGGTCGTTATTACGCGATGGATAGAGATAAGCGTTGGGAGCGTGTTAAACTTGCTTACGATGGTATTGTTAATGGTGAAGGAGAACGTACCACTAATGTTGCCGAAGCAATTTCTAAAAACTACGAGAACAAAATTACAGACGAGTTTATAAAACCAATTGTACATTGCGACGAAAACGGAACGCCTCTTGCACAAGTGAAAGAAGGAGATGTTGTTATCTTTTTTAACTTCAGAACCGATAGAGGTCGTGAATTAACAGAGGCTTTATCGCAAACAGATTTTCACGAACAAAACATGCATAAATTAGACTTGTATTATGTTACAATGACTAATTATGATGAGAATTTTAACAACATAAAAGTTATCTTTAATAAAGATAACCTTACAGATACTTTAGGGGAAGTTCTATCTAAAGCCAACAAGAAACAAATTAGAATTGCGGAAACAGAAAAGTATCCACACGTTACATTTTTCTTTTCTGGCGGACAAGAAGAACCGTTTGAAGGCGAATCTCGTATCTTGAAAAACTCTCCAAAAGTAGCGACTTACGATTTACAACCAGAAATGAGTGCTCACGAACTAAAAGATGCACTTATTCCAGAATTAAAGAAAGGTGACGTAGATTTTGTTTGCCTAAACTTTGCTAATGGCGATATGGTTGGTCATACAGGAGTTATGGAAGCCGCCATTAAAGCTTGTGAAGCTGTAGATGATTGCGTAGAACAAGTTGTTACGACAGCCCTAGAAAGCGGTTATACTACCCTTTTAATTGCCGATCACGGAAATTGCGAAACCATGATAAATCCAGATGGTTCTCCAAATACAGCACACACAACAAATCCGGTACCTTTAATTTTAATTGATAACGAATTAAAGCAAATCAAGGATGGCGTTTTAGGAGATATGGCACCAACCATTTTAAAATTAATCGGTGTTCCGCAACCAGAAGCAATGACAAGACATTCGTTAATTGACTAAAAACACAAGATCTACTTAATGATTTTTCAAGATAAACTAATTATTGCTATAGACTTTGACGGAACCATTGTGGAGGATGCCTACCCTAGAGTGGGGAAACCTAAAACATTTGCTTTTGAAACTTTAAAAAGGCTTCAAAAAGATGGTCACCGTCTTATTCTTTGGACATACAGATGTGGCCAACCATTACAGGATGCTGTCGATTTCTGTAAAGAGAACGGCATTATTTTTTATGCCGTGAATAGTAGTTTTCCTGAAGAACAGTATGACGAATCAAAAAGCAGAAAAATCAACGCCGATATTTTTATCGATGATAGAAATGTTGGCGGATTTTTAGGATGGGGAGAGATATACCAACTGCTATCCGATCCTAAATTTGATCCGAGTGGTATAGAAAAAAAGAGAGGATTTTTCTCCTCTCTTTTTAAAAAATAATAGTTTTAATTACCACGGATTAAGTTAAAATAATCTCGATCTATCGATTCGCGATGATCTGGGTGTGCAATGCCAACCAATGCTTTTACACGCTGATCGATTGTTTTTCCGTATAAATCGGCTACACCATATTCGGTTACAACATATTGTACATGTGATCGTGTTGTTACTACTCCAGCTCCAGAATTTAATGCGGGTACAATTCTACTAACTCCTTTTTTAGTTACAGATGGTAATGCTATTATAGCTTTTCCGCCTTCGCTTAAAGAAGCACCTCTAACAAAATCCATTTGTCCGCCTACACCTGAATACAAGGTAGAGCCAATAGAATCTGCACAAACCTGCCCCGTTAAATCTATTTCAATAGCCGAATTAATGGCCACCATTTTAGGATTTTGCTTAATAATAGCAGCATCGTTAGTATAATCGGAAGTTCGTAATTCTATATAAGGATTATCGTTTACATAATCGTATAATTTTTGAGTTCCCATTAGAAAAGTAGCTAAAGCACGACCAGGGTTTATGGTCTTATAATTCCCATTAATAACATCCTTCAAAATTAAATCGATAACGCCATCAGAAAACATTTCGGTATGTAAGCCCAAATCTTTGTGATTGCCTAACAAAGCTAACACCGCCTCTGGAATAGTACCAATTCCCATTTGCAGTGTACTTTTATCTTCAATCATGTTAGCGATATACGCCCCTATTTTTTGTTCAACTTCTGTAGGTGCAGGAATATTATGCGCTGGTAATGGCTCGTCGCATTCCACAAAGGCATCAATTTCAGAAATATGCATAATGCCATCACCAAAAGTACGTGGCATTTGTTTATTAACCTGTGCTATTACATAATCTGCATTATCTATAGCTGCTAAGGTGGCTTCAACCGAAACTCCTAAAGAGCAATACCCATGTGCATCTGGAACAGATACATGAATTAAAGCCACGTTTAAATCGACTATATTTCGTTTAAATAATAAAGGTAATTCACTTAAAAAAACAGGGGTATACGATCCGTTTCCTGCTTTAATAGTATGCCTTACATTACTCCCAATAAAAAAAGAATTTACATGAAAACTCTCGTGAAATTTTGGATTAGCATACGGAGCTTCCCCATGAATAATGATATGGCAAACCTCTACATTTTTTAGCTCTTCATGCCGCTCGGTCATCGCATTTAATAATAGCTGGGGTACCGCCGCACCTGCATGAACATATACTCTATCGTTAGACTTTATAATTTTTACCGCCTCTGCTGCGTTTACAGGCTTATACATACATCTTAATTTTGCTACAAATTACAACAATTTTTAAGGCAAAAAAACTGTCAAAAGTCATAGTCCATTTAAACAAATTAACTTGGTATTTTTAAGTATCTTTGCAGCATATTTTATAGTCATGATTATAGTAAAAACACGAGAAGAAATAGAATTAATGCGCGAAAGTGCCTTAATCGTATCTAAAACTTTAGGTGAATTAGCAAAAGCCGTAAAACCTGGAATATCTACATTAGAACTTGATAAAATTGCAGAAACATGTATCCGTGATCACGGTGCCATACCTGGTTTTTTAGGCCTTTATGATTTCCCGAATACGCTTTGTATGAGTCCGAATGCACAAGTTGTACATGGTATACCAAACAAAGAACCGTTAAAAGAAGGCGATATTATTTCTATTGATTGTGGGGCATTAAAAAATGACTTTTATGGCGATCATGCTTACACCTTTGCTGTTGGTGAGATTGCTCCAGAAACTCAAAAATTACTAGACGTTACTAGAGCATCAATTTACGTTGGATTACGCGAACTTAAAGTAGGTAAACGTGTAGGTGATGTAGGTTTTGCAATTCAAAACTATTGCGAATCTCACGGTTATGGTGTTGTTCGTGAATTAGTGGGACATGGATTAGGACGAAAAATGCATGAAGATCCTGAAATGCCTAACTACGGAAGACGTGGTCGTGGTAAGAAATTTGTTGAAGGTATGGTAGTAGCTATTGAACCTATGATTAATTTAGGAACCCAGCGCATTAAACAACATCGCGATGGTTGGACCATTACAACCCAAGACAATAAACCGAGTGCTCATTTTGAACATGATGTCGCTATCGTTGACGGAAAAGCTGAATTACTTTCCACTTTTGCTTATGTCCACGATGCCTTAGGTATAAAAACCAACGAAGAAGATGAGTTTAGACAAACGGCGTTTGTACTTTAATGAAATCACTTTTTAAATTCGTTTTAAATACCATTCCCAGACCATTACTTATTCGTTTGAGTTATGTGGTACGCCCTATTATGGCCGCAGCCCTTAAAGGTGACACCTTTACAGATCCTATAGATGGCAAAAGCTTTAAATCTTTTTTACCTTACGGATATGGCACCCAACGCAATAATGTATTATCGCCTTCTACCTTATCTTTAGAGCGCCATAGATTATTATGGTTATATCTTAAACAGGAAACGGACTTTTTCACCGCGCATAAAAAAGTTTTACACTTTGCTCCCGAGCAGGCATTTTACAAACGTTTTAGAGCTTTAAAGAATTTAGATTATACCACTACCGACTTATTATCGCCATTGGCTGATGTTAAAGCAGACATCTGCAATTTACCATTTAAAGATAATAGTTTCGATGTTATTTTATGTAATCACGTTTTAGAACATATTCCAGACGACACCAAGGCAATGCAAGAATTATATCGGATTTTAAAGCCTGAAGGCATGGGAATTCTACAAATTCCACAAGATTTATCTAGAGCTACGACGTTTGAGGATGATTCTATAACAGATCAAAAAGAACGCGCTAGAATATTCGGACAATATGATCATGTTCGTGTATATGGCTTAGATTATTTTGATAAACTGAGAACTATAGGTTTTAAAGTAGATCCAGTAAATTATACCGCTACACTATCGGATACTGAAATCACGAAGTATTGCCTAGCTAAAGGCGAAATCATACCTGTGGTTTACAAATAAAAACAACTAGAATATATGACACAACATGTTATTATAGCAACAGGAAGCATTTTTGGTATGTTAGCCGTAATATTTGGTGCATTTGGTGCTCATGCCTTAAAGAAAATTTTAACTACAGACCAACTGCAAAGTTTTGAAGTTGGCGTAAAATACCAAATGTATCATGCCATTGTTCTTTTAGCCTTGGGCATGTACTCTGGAACAATAACCGCAGCAACATATTGGTGTTTTACCTTAGGAATTATACTTTTTTCGTTTAGTATCTACGGATTGGTCTTATCAGACTCTAAAGGTAAAAAAATTAGGTTTTTAGGCCCCGTAACGCCACTGGGCGGTTTACTTTTAGTTAGTGGTTGGTTACTAATCTTAATTAATTTGTTTTAGTCTTTTTCTAAAAGGAACTAATTCTCGGGAAACCCATTAAGAGAAAGCATACCTAATTCTTGCTTTCCTGTTTCATATATTAAGAACACTTTCAATTCTGGGTTTCGGTTTACAAACGCCTTCACTTTATCCATACCCATGGCTTTAAATGCGGTAGCATATGCATCGGCAGTCATACAATCTTTAGCGATTACCGAAATGCTTAAAAGATTGGTTTTACTAGGATAACCAGAATGCGGATCTATAATATGAGAAAATTTATTTCCTAAACTATCAACCTTAAATTTTCTATAAGTTCCTGAAGTTGCCATAGCTTCATCTTGTAATTCAATGGCACGAATTAAAGATTGTGTACCATCAAAATGAGGCATTTCTACGCCCACTTTCCATGGTTTATTTTTCTCTATGTTTTTACCTTTAGTTCTAATTTCTCCACCAATTTCAACCAAATAATTAGAAATATTCTTAGATTCTAAAAACCTTCCAATAACATCTACTCCGTAGCCTTTTGCAATCGCATTAAAATCTAAAAAGGTGTTTGGATCTTGTTTAATAATTTTATGGCCATTTCTAGATACTTTTTCTAAACCAACACTTTGCATTAAATGCCCTATTTTAAGACTATCTAACCCAATTATTTCCTTTTCTGGCCCAAAATCCCACGCATTAACCAAAACCCCAATGGTTGGATCGAAATCACCATCTGTTAACTTATAAATAGATTTAGATGCATCAAAAACATGCACAAAGTGATCGTCTATAGTAAAAACTTCATTCTTATTAACTTTTGATATATCCGAATCTGGTATATATGTAGACATAGAATGATTAACCACCGTAAATAAACTATCAAACTGTTTCTGATAATTTATACCGTTTTTAGAAAAATATTGCACAGAATAGGAAGTTCCAAAAACGGGGCCAGATAACTTAACATTTTCTGGAGATGAGTTACATGAAAAAACTAAAATAATAAGTAGGAAAAATAAGGGGATGCGTTTCATTTAATTCAGATGGGTTTCTATAACTTGAATGCCGTTATATTCTATTAAATACTCTTCATTTAAATACACAGGGAGCTCTTCACCTTTCGGATTACCCAACCCAACACCAGCATATAACACTTTTGCATCTTTGGAACGCGCATGGTCCTTAAACGTTTCCATCCACACCACATCGTAATTGTTAGGGTTTTCTGGAAGAAGTACGGCACGAACAATAACAAAAAAATACTGCCCGTTTGCATCGATACAAACAAATTGAGGGTGACGCTTTAATTTACTATTAATAGCCACAAACTCGAATCCGCGTTGTTCCAATTCTTTTCCAACGTGGTTCATTGCTAAATTGTGTAGTTCTTGTTTAGATAAGGCTTTGCTCATACTACAAAATTACTATTATTATTGTTGACGAACTAAATTTTGAAATCACAAATTTAAACTAGTTGATTTTTTTTGTAATTTAATGGGTATCAAAACAGTAATTATGAAAACTACAAATCGATTTGATGTTGCCATCAATAAATTATATAATGCCTTCCATAACGATAATTTACACCCAGAATGCTGTAAACAATGTGCTGTTGGAAACCTATTAGATAATATGGATTATTGGAAACATTTATCTGATGAGCATGGTTCCACAACATTAAACTATTTGGGGCAAGTCCATCAAAATTTAGGAAGACGGTTTAACGGATATACACCACAGGAGTTATTACAAATTGAAGCCACTTTTTTGGAAGCTTGTGGTTACGAACTTCCGCTACATTATAAAAACAAAAAACCAAAACATCCAACAAATAAAGACAACTTGTTTAATGGACTAAGTGCTGTGGTGTCCCTATTATGTGAATTTGATGGCATACCAAATATTATGGACTGTAATAAGTTGTTTGAGTATGAGCCACAACCTAATAAGTTAGAAAACATTCCGGCATAAAAAAACCGACTCTATTGAATCGGTTTTTAATTATAATATTTAGGATGTTATCCTCCAAAGTCATCAAATCTGATATTTTCATCAGGTAATCCGAAGTCTTCACCCATTTTCTGAACAGCTTTGTTCATTAATGGAGGACCACAGAAATACAATTCAATATCTTCTGGAGCATCATGTTTGCTTAAATAATTGTCGATAACCACGTTGTGAACAAACCCAACAAAACCATCTCCTGGAGCATCTATATCTTCTTTAACTTTCCAGTTATCTTCTGGTAAAGGCTCAGATAATGCTAAATAGAATTTAAAGTTAGGGAATTCCTTTTCTAATTCGTAGAAGTGCTCTAAATAGAACAATTCACGTTTAGAACGACCTCCGTACCAATAGGTAACTTTACGTCCTGTTTTTAATGTTTTGAATAGGTGATATAAGTGAGAACGCATTGGTGCCATACCAGCTCCTCCACCTACATATAACATTTCAGCATCAGATTCATTAATAAAGAATTCACCGTAAGGACCAGAAATTACTACTTTATCACCTTTTTTTCTTGAAAAGATATAAGATGATGCAATCCCAGGATTTACATCCATCCAACCGTTTTTAGCACGATCGAAAGGTGGTGTTGCAATACGAACGTTCAACATAATTTCACGTCCTTCTGCTGGGTAAGAAGCCATAGAATAAGCACGCTCTACGATTTCTGTATTCTTCATGACCAAAGGCCATAATTTAAACTTATCCCATTCCTCTTGAAACTTATCTGGAGTTTCGTGCTCTTCTGGGTGTGCAGTAATATCCATGTCTGCAAATTTTACTTCGCATTCTGGAATTTCAATTTGAATATATCCACCAGCTTTATAATTCATGTCTTCAGGAATTTCTACTACGAACTCCTTAATGAATGAGGCTACATTATAATTACGAACTACGGTTGCTTCCCATTTCTTAATTCCGAATACTTCTTCTGGAATTGTAATTTCCATGTCTTGCTTAACTTTAACTTGACAAGCTAAACGAGCTCCGTGTTGTAATTCTTTTCTTGTAAAGTGAGGTGTTTCTGTAGGTAAAGCTTCTCCTCCACCTTCTAAAACATGACACTCGCACTGAATACAAGTACCCCCGCCACCACAAGCCGATGGTAAGAATATTTTATTATTTCCTAAAGTAGAAAGTAAACTTCCTCCAGAAGCCACTTCTATCTCCTTTTCACCATTTATTTTAATCTTTACAGGACCAGATGGTGATAATTTTTGTTTTACAACTAATAATAATGTAACTAATAGTAACAAAATAATTAAAAAAGCTACTACCGTTGCAATTATTGTTCCTGTTGTACTTGCTGCTAAAATCGTCATGATATCTTAGTTGATTACTTTAGTATTATTGGCTAACTCGTTTACATTTTCTGTTTTAGGAGTTTCTACCTTTACTGTTTTCTCTTCTTTTGCACCTTCGTCATCACCACCTGTTAACATACCACCAAAACTCATAAATCCGATAGCCATTAATCCAGTAATAATAAAGGTAATTCCCAACCCTCTTAAAGCGGGAGGTACATTTGAATATCTAATTTTTTCACGAATAGCAGCAATAGCTAAAATTGCTAAAAACCAACCAATTCCTGACCCCACACCGTAAGTTGTTGCCAAACCTATAGAAGGAATTTCACGAGATTGCATAAATAAAGAACCTCCTAAAATAGCACAGTTTACCGCAATAAGTGGTAAGAATATACCTAGAGAGTTGTATAATGAAGGTGAGAATTTCTCAACAATAATTTCCACTAATTGTACCATGGTAGCAATGGTAGCAATAAACATGATAAATGATAAGAAACTTAAATCGTAATCTGCATATTCTGCACCTAACCATTTTAAAGCACCTGGTTGTAATAAATACTGATCTAATAACCAGTTTAAAGGTACAGTTATAGCAAGCACAAAAATTACAGCAGCTCCAAGCCCCACAGCAGTACTAACTTTTTTAGATACCGCAAGGTAAGAACACATTCCAAGGAACGTGGCAAATACCATGTTGTCTATAAAAATCGATTTTAAAAATAATTCTATATGTTCCATATTTTTTAATATTGAGTATTGAGTTGTTAGCATTGAGACTCTAAAACCTCATTACTAATAGCTCACTACTAATTAATGATCTTCAATTAAAGCTTTATTTCTACTACGTTGTACCCAGATAATAATTCCAACTACTATTAAAGCCATAGGCGATAAAAGCATAAATCCGTTGTTTTCATATCCTAAAGCATATAGTCCAGTTTTTTCAATTGGATCACCTAAAACTTTAAATCCTAATAACGTACCAGAACCTAATAACTCTCTAAAGAATCCCACAATAACAAGAATTAATCCGTAACCGGCAGCATTTCCTATACCATCTAAAAACGATCTCCAAGGTCCGTTTGCTAAAGCAAATGCCTCAAAACGCCCCATGATTATACAGTTAGTAATAATTAAACCAACAAATACAGAAAGTGTTTTACTTAATTCGTATGAGAATGCTTTTAATACTTGATCGACAATAATTACCAAGGCGGCAACAACAACTAATTGTACAATAATTCTAATTTTTGAAGGAATAATATTTCTCATTAAAGAAATAACAACATTCCCGATTCCTAACACTGCCAATACTGATACAGCCATTACGATAGACGCCTTTAATTGCGCTGTAATTGCTAACGCTGAACATATACCTAATACTTGAATAGTAATAGGGTTATTATCCAACAAAGGATCAGTGATTAACTTAGTGTCTTTTTTTGATAAAAGTGCCATAAATTAATTGTTTTTTAAATTATCGAAAAAAGGTTTGTAAAGCTTTAAATCGCTTTTAATCATTGCTGTAACTCCGTCACCTGTAATAGTAGCTCCAGCAATTGCATCGACTGCATTATCTGTTTTATCTTCGTTCTTAGGATCTGCATTTCCTTTAGCCACTGTAATTCCTTTAAAATTACCTGAAGCGTCTAGTAAATGCTCACCAATAAAGTCGTCCATAAAGAAACGTTCTTTAATATTGGCTCCTAACCCAGGTGTTTCTCCTTTATGATCGAAATAAGCACCATGAACAACCATGTCTTTATCTACAGAAACATAGCCCCAAATAGCATCCCATAATCCTTTTCCATAGATTGGAATTACATATAAGGTATTACCATCCTTTTCTCCTACAAACACAGGTAAGTTTCTTTTTGAAGCATCGCCAGCAGCAGCAGATTTGTCTTTTTAAGATCTATTAAATACGCTTGGTCATTCTCTGTAGTTTCACCATTATGTATTACCAATTGCTTAGTAATATATTTTTGGAACAACTCTGGTGCATCTTTTGTAGATACAAACACTGCGCTACCTTCTGTATTATCATTAACGCCCATAGCATACAAAATGTTTTGCTGCTTTTCGATACGTTGATTCTCGGTAATTCTAGGCTTCAATGAAGATGCAGTAAAGGCTAATAAAGCACCTACTACTACAACCATCACGATAGCAAATATAATGGTATATGAATTTTTGTCTGTTCTATTTTCCATTGTTAAGCCGTTTTTACTTTTAAACGTTTCATTCTTTTCTTTACATTACCTTGAATTATGTAATGATCGATAGTTGGAGCAAACACATTCATTAATAGAATTGCAAGCATTACTCCTTCTGGGTATGCTGGGTTGAAAACACGAATCATTATTGATAAGAATCCAATTAAAAATCCGTAAATCCATTTTCCTTTATTGGTTTGCGATGCTGTTACTGGATCTGTTGCCATATAAACAACACCAAAAGCAAAACCACCAATTAATAAATGATGCCAAAATTCTGTATTCATTAAAGAGTAAAACTTACTCGTTTCAGAAATCATTCCTGAAGAGGCAACACCATTAAAAATTAATCCCATTACTAAAGCTCCTAATACTGCAGACACCATAATTCTCCAGCTTCCAATCTTAGTAAAGATTAAAAACAAACCTCCTAATAGGATTAAGAATGTAGATGTTTCTCCTACAGACCCCGGTATAAACCCGAAGAACATATCAGACAACGAATAGTTAATATGATGCCCTTGTGCAAGACTACCTAATATGGTTTCTCCCGATATAGCATCGACATTTGCTCCCGCTGCAATTTCTTGAGTACGTTCTACAGCGCCGTGAACCCATACTTTATCTCCAGACATCCAAGTTGGATATGCGAAGAATAAAAAGGCACGTATAGTTAACGCAGGGTTTAGGATATTCATCCCGGTTCCTCCAAAAACTTCTTTCCCTATAACCACACCAAAAGCAACTGCAACCGCTAACATCCATAATGGAATATCAATTGGTACAATTAAAGGCACTAACATTCCTGTTACTAAATACCCTTCTTCTACTTCGTGGTTATTAATGGTTGCGAATATAAATTCTATACCTAAACCTACACCGTAAGACACGACTAGTAGCGGTATAACTTTAATTAATCCAATATAAAATGCATCCCAAGATAAAAATTCTACAGGAGCACCCATAGCTGCAAAATGCTGATAACCGGCATTAAACATACCGAAAATCAAACATGGTACCATTGCCAAAATAACCGTATTCATCGTACGCTTTAAATCGTCGGCTACTTTTATATGAGTACCATTATGAGTGGTTTCATTTGGCAAGTATAAAAACGTATGCAATGCATTAAACGCCGGAGCCATCTTGGTTCCTTTATACTTCTCTTTTAAATTATGTAAATTACTTTTTAAACTCATGATTACCCTATTTCTTTAATCATTACATCTAAACCTTTTCTGATAATTTCTTGATGTGGTTGTTTAGATACACAAACGAATTCTGTTAACGCAAAATCTTCTGGAGCAACCTCGTACATACCAAGTGCTTCCATTTCATCTAAATCTTTATACATACAAGACTTAAGAATTTGCATTGGAAAAATATCTAAAGGAAAAACCTTCTCGTAATTACCCGTTAACACAAAAGCTCTATGCTCTCCGTTTGTATTTGTATTTAAATCGTATTTTTTATTCGGACTTAACCAAGAAAAGGTTAAAGCTCTCGATGTAGAAATTTTATTGAAGATAGGCATTGTCCATCCTAAAAACTCATAATCGTCTCCTTCAGGTATAACCGTAATTAAATTACTATAATATCCTAAATAACCATCTGGCTTAACTTGTTTCCCAGTTAATACATTACCAGAAATAATACGATTATTACCGTTTTGTTCTATTCCGTTATCGTAAACTATCGTTGCTATTTCGCTAGCAATTTTAGTTTTAAAGTATCTTGGTTTCTTAACCGAAGATCCTACTAAAGCCACAATACGCTCGGCATTAAACTTACCAGTTAACAATAATTCACCTATAATTACAAGGTCTTGCGGATTAATAGTCCAAACCACTTCCCCTTTATTAACCGGATCAATTTTATTGATCTGAGTTCCTACATTCCCTACCGGATGCGGCCCAGATAATTTATGTACACTTACACCTTGTAATCCTGCTAAAGGGGAATTCGATCCGTTTTTAACAGACACATGAACTTTACCTGTTGTTAATTTTCCTAACGCAGAAACAGCAGCTTGTAATTCAGCCTCTTTTCCTTGTAAAGCAAAATCTAGATCAACCGCTAAAGGCGCACTATCATATCCCGAAATAAAAATAGCTTTTGGCGATTTTGTCGGGTTAGCAATAATGTCGTAAGGTCGTTGCTTAATAAACACCCAACATCCTGTTTCCTGCAAATATTGACTTATGGCTTCTGGTGTTGCAGCGTTAATATTGATTTTTTCGTTTTCCTTATAAACTTGCGCTTTATCTGCTTGGATTTTTATTGCTAAAATTTTACGTTTTTCACCACGTAAAATATCAACAATTTCACCTGAAACAGGCGAAACAAATTTAACAGACTCGTAAGATTTATCATAAAAAACAGGATCTCCTGCATTTAATTTATCTCCTACTCTTGCAACTAATTTTGGAATAACTCCGTGAAAGTCTTCTGGCCTTAAAGTATAGGTATTGCTTACTACAGCACTTTCTAAAGCTTTTTCTGCTTCACCTTTTAGCTTAATGTCTAGACCTTTTGTAATTTTAATGTCGTTTGACATATTATAAATCTATTTATTAATAATAGTTAGACTGATTTCAATACTAAAACAATCGAAAAATCGGTGCAAATTTAAGAATAAAAAGATAAAACAGTACGAATTATAATTTATCTTAATTATTTATAATTATTCTAAATTACAAAGTAAGACAAGGTTTTAAATTTCCTTATATTTACCCTTTAAATGTACAAAAATGAGTTATAAAATTTACACCTTCATATTTTTTTCTTTTGTTTTCGGCTCATCTTTTGCTCAAATACAAGAAGAAACTAGTCCACCCGACTATATAAAAACCATAACCTTTAAAGGAGATACAGATGTAAGTATTTTGCCAATTATAAATTTAGGCGATGTGTTACAACTTGAATTTGATGCCCTTAATGGTAATGAAGACGACTTTTATTACTCTATTGAATATTTTAATTACGATTGGACACCTACCTCTTTAATGCGGTCTGAGTATATTGATGGATTCGACAAACAGCGTATTACACAATACGACAACTCTTTTAACACCTATCAATTATACTCCCATTACGTGCTTACCATTCCTAACAATCAAGTTAGAAGTTTAAAGGTTTCTGGTAATTATATGATAAAAGTTTACAATGAAAGCGACGAGCTTATGTTTTCTAGAAAATTTATGGTTAACGAAGGAGGTGCAAATGTTGGAGTAACTATTAAACTGTCTAGAGATGTAAAATATTTAAACGAAAAACAAACTGTCGACCTTTTAATAAATTCCAATACCATTCTATTTAACAACCCCTTACAAACTGTTAAAACAACAATTATTCAGAACAATAATTTAAAAACAGCCATTAACAATGTAAAACCAATGTACACAATGGGGAACGATTTAATTTATAAGTATAATACCGAAACTACTTTTTGGGCCGGTAATGAATACTTATATTTTGAAAACAAGGAAATTCGAGTGGCTAACTCTGGTATTAATTTCGTAGACCTACAAGAGCTTTACAACAATTACCTTTTTACTAATGGGGTTAGAAAATACAAACCTTACACCTACAACCCAGATATAAACGGAAATTTTGTAATTAACAATATAGATTCCGAATACCCAAATATTGAAGCCGATTATGCCTGGATCCATTTTTCTCTCCTTGCCGATGAAGTGCCTATAAATAAAAGTGTACATGTGTATGGCAATTTCAATAATTACGATGTTAATGAAACAACCAAAATGACCTACAACCAAGACAAAGGGGTTTACGAAAATGCCATGCTATTAAAACAAGGATTCTACAATTACAAATTTGTAGTTCAAGAAGAGACTGGGCAAGTTGATGAAGGCTTTATAAGTGGAAATTTTTATCAAACAGAAAACGATTATAAAGTCATTGTGTACTACCGCGACTTAGGCGGACGATACGATAAAATTATTGGAATTGGAGAAGCGAGCTCTTTAAATCTATCAAATTAACAGCTTTTTAATATTATTTTTAACAATACAGGAAAGGCAAAATTCGTGATATATCAATTTATTTCGTATTTTTGACAAACAAAACACACTCTTAATCAAGAAGATATATATGGTTCAACAGGTTACAAGAGGCATAAAAATCTCGGTAGAAACTTCTTTTGAAGGTACATTTTATAGAAATTATAAAATACAGTATGCCTTTGAATATAAAGTTACTATAGAAAATCAAAGTAAAGATTCAGTACAGCTAAATGCGCGTCACTGGACTATACTTGATGCCTTAAATAATGTTGAAATTGTTTCTGGCGAAGGTGTTATTGGCTACAAGCCTGTTCTTAAACCTGGCGAGTCTCATTCTTACAAGTCAGGCTGCATGCTAACCTCTCCTTTTGGCGCTATGCGCGGTTTCTACAATATGGTCAACTTAAATAATACCAAAAAATTTAAAGTCATAATCCCTACTTTCAAGTTAAGTGCTCCGTTTGCTATAAATTAGAACACATTAACTTTCATTTCAAAATTTTCCATCCTTCTTTTTATATTTTGCTTCTTTATTAAAAGACTGATATTTCCCCCTATTTTAACGAGTTTTTAGGACATTCTAAATCTAGCAACCAAGATAAATATTGTACCTTTGGTTCTAATTTAACAAACTCAATAAACTTATATTATTATGGGAAAAGGATTTTTTAACACACCAATTGCCATTAACGAACCTGTAAGGAGTTATGCTCCTGGATCTCCAGAACGCGAATCTGTTTTAGCGGCTTACAAGGAACTTTTTAATAGCAAAGTTGATGTACCTCTATATATTAACGGAAAAGATGTAAAAACTGGAAATACCAGAACGATGTCTCCTCCGCACGATCACAAACACGTGGTTGGTCAATATCATTTAGCTGAAAAATCTCATGTAGAAGATGCTATTGCAACTGCTCTTGAAGCTAGAAAAGCATGGTCTCAAATGCCTTGGGAACACAGAGCAGGAATTTTCTTAAAAGCAGCCGAACTTATTCAAGGTCCTTACCGAGATAAAATTAATGCTGCAACCATGATTGCACAATCTAAAACAATACATCAAGCAGAAATTGATTCGGCTTGCGAATTGATAGACTTTTTACGTTTTAATGTACAGTTCATGACAGACATTTACCATGAACAACCAGAAAGTACAAGCGACGCTTGGAATAAAATTGAATACAGACCTCTTGAAGGATTTACATACGCAGTAACACCTTTTAACTTTACAGCAATAGCAGGAAACTTACCAGCTTGTATGGCTTTAATGGGAAATGTTGTTGTTTGGAAACCTAGCGACAGCCAAGTATATTCTGCCAAAGTAATTATGGATATTTTTGAAGAAGCTGGTGTTCCTCCAGGAGTGATTAACGTTGTTTTTGGTGATGCCGAAATGATTACCGATGTTGTCATGTCTAGCCCAGATTTTTCTGGATTACACTTTACAGGTTCTACACATATTTTTAAAGAACTTTGGAAAAAAATTGGGAACAATATTCACAACTACAAAACGTACCCAAGAATTGTAGGTGAAACTGGTGGAAAAGATTTTATTGTCGCACACAAAACAGCTAAGCCAAAACAAGTAGCTACAGCTATTGTTAGAGGTGCATTCGAATTCCAAGGACAAAAATGTAGTGCTGCTTCTCGTGCCTACATAGCAAAAAGTATTTGGGACGAAGTTAAAGACTATGTTATTGAAGATGTAAACTCTTTCAAACAAGGGTCACCAGAAGACATGTCGAACTTTGTAACTGCGGTTATTCATGAAGGTTCTTTCGATAAATTAGCTAAATATATAGATGAAGCTAAAGCTGCTAAAGATGCTGAAATTATTGTTGGAGGTGGATACGATAAAAGTAAAGGTTACTTTATAGAGCCAACTGTTATCTTAACAACAAACCCTAATTACACAACAATGAGCACAGAGCTTTTTGGCCCTGTAATAACCATATATGTTTATGAAGATGATGCCTTTAGCGAAACTCTAAAATTAGTTGACGAAACTAGTGAATACGCTTTAACTGGTGCCATTTTAGCACAAGATCGTTATGCCATTATTGAGGCTACAACAGCTTTACAAAATGCAGCTGGTAATTTCTATATAAACGATAAACCTACCGGTGCCGTAGTTGGTATGCAACCTTTTGGAGGCGCAAGAGCCTCTGGAACGAACGACAAAGCGGGTAGCCCACAAAACTTATTACGTTGGGTATCTCCGAGAATGATTAAAGAAACTTTTGTTACGCCTACAGATTACCGTTACCCATTTTTAGGTGAGTAAGAATCTGTAAAAATCATACACAAAAGCCTGTCTTACAACGAGACAGGCTTTTTTTTAAATTAAATATAATTTGGGTGTTCCTTTAAAAATCTGTTTCTTCGTTTTACAACAAATCCACGTTACATGAAAACTCTTCTATCCATTTTTAGTCTTATTTTAATAACAAGTTGTAATTCGAATAAATCGACAAACACCAAGGAGAGTTTAGCTTTTTATGTAGGTACTTATACTTCTAAAAACAGTAAAGGCATTTACAAATACGCCCTAAATACGGATGGAGTTTTTACAAAAATAGGATTAGTTGCCAAAACAGAAAACCCCTCGTTCTTAAGTTTTAGTTCAGATAAAAAACATCTTATTGCAGCAAATGAAATAGATCTTGAAGGCAGTGAATCCATCACCTGTTTTAGTATTAAAAACGATTCTTTAATACTAAAAAACAGCATTCCTTCTGGTGGCACCAATCCGTGTTTCGTTACTACAAATTCCGATAATTATGTGCTTGCTACCAATTATTCAAGTGGAACAGTAGCACTAGCAAGCTTACAAAATGATGGATTATTGACAAAGGTCTTAGATATTCAACAACATGACGGTAATGGCACCACAAGCAGACAAGAAGCACCACACGCCCACTCGGCTTGGTTTGAACCTAATAGCAACACTATAATTTCGGTTGACTTAGGAACCAACCAATTGTGGTTTTCTAAAATAGATTCAAACACCAAAGCCTTAAACCCTGTTGCTCCTTTTAAATTAGACATGGCAAAAGGTGCAGGACCAAGACATTTAACTTTTCATCCAAATAACAAATGGATCTATGTTTTAAACGAATTAAACAATACGGTCTCTCGGATAGAAAAATCACCGGACACCACATATCACGTTAAAGAAAGTATTTCTACGCTTCCAGAAAATTTTTCAGG
The DNA here is from genome assembly GCF_001685485.1 of Formosa haliotis. Classification (NCBI taxonomy): domain Bacteria; kingdom Pseudomonadati; phylum Bacteroidota; class Flavobacteriia; order Flavobacteriales; family Flavobacteriaceae; genus Formosa; species Formosa haliotis. The sequence goes on from NZ_BDEL01000001.1 coordinate 1,979,191, forward strand.
CAACAATACAAGTGCAGACATACATGTTTCGTTAGACGGTAAGTTTCTTTACACCTCTAACCGAGGTCATAATAGCATTGCTATATTTAAAATCGATTCTACTAAAGGCTCTCTCAACCCAATAGGGCACGAATCGACAAAAGGTCTGGACCCCAGAAACTTTTCGTTAACCCCAAACAATAATTATATTGTTGTAGCCAACCAAAACTCCAATAATTTGGTAGCCTTTAAAAGAAATAAAAACGAAGGAACATTAATGTTTACAGACGAAATTAACGCTCCAACTCCGGTTTGTGTATTATTTGAATAATTAGGCCAAATACAATTTTGGAGGGTGCCTCTTTTTAGTTAATTTTGTGAATCACCTTATTAAAACAACTTCTAGCAAATAAATCGTTAATTAACACGTCTAAGATTAAATAGTATTCAGCTTTATAAAAACCCCATGTATCCTATGAAAACATTTTTATCTATTTTAAGTTTATGCTTAATTTTAAGTTGTAGTTCACATAAATCATCTTCAAAAAAAGCTGATAACTACTCTTTTTTTGTAGGAACGTACACCACAAAAGACAGTAAAGGCATTTACAAATATGCTTTAAACAAAGATGGTTCATTTCAGAACATAGGATTACAAGCTATTACCGAGAGCCCTTCATTTATCAGTTTATCTGCTAACAAAGATTACCTAGTTGCTGGTAATAAGCTAGACCCAAACCCAGGAAGTTTAACCGCTTTTGCTATAGAAGGTGACTCCCTTATTCTTAAAAACGCTATTACTTCTGGAGGTAAAAATCCGTGTCATGTGGCTATTAATAAGGATAATTATGTAATTGCAGCAAATTATGGCAGTGGAACTCTTGGCCTTTTTCATTTAAAAAATGATGGTCATTTAAGTAATTTATTAGATACCCAACAACATATTGGAAAAGGGACAACTAGCAGACAAGAAGGTCCTCATGCACATTCATCATATTTTGTTCCGAATAGCGATGAAATTATAACTATAGACCTAGGTACTAATGGTTTGTGGTTTTATAAAATTAACAAGGAAAATAATACCCTTCAACCTAATCAGCCTTTAATATTAAATATGGCTGAAGGAGCTGGCCCTAGACACCTAACCTTTCACCCAAACAACAAGTGGATTTACATTGTAAACGAATTAAATAATACCGTTACAAGAATAGAACGTTCAGGAGAAGGGCAATACGCTATTAAAGAAAGTACCTCTATTATTCCTAATGATTTTAAAGGAAGTACAGCTGCTGCAGATATTCATATCTCTTCCGATGGCAAATTTCTATACGCGTCAAATCGCGGACATAACAGCATTGCAATTTTTACGGTAAATGAAAAAAATGGCGAGTTAACCTCTTTAGGATTTGAATCGACACGAGGAGAAACTCCAAGAAACTTTTCTTTATCTCCTCATGAAGACTTTATAGTTGTAGCCAATCAAAATTCCGACAATTTAGTATCGTTTAAAAGAGATAAAAAAACAGGATTATTAACTTTTGCACACGAAATTAAAGCACCAACACCGTCTTGTGTCATTTTTGAATAATATTGACAAGCATCCATCTTACTAGAAAAAACTAGCCTTTATATTTTATAGGAAGGTGAACTATTTTTTTGGTTTCGAAAAATTCTTCATCAAAATAATCACTTAAATTATAAAGCGTTGCCGTTTTATAGTCTTGAAGTTCTTCGGCCAAATCGCCTCCTTTTAGATATATAATTCCGTTTTTTAATGCGTTTTGCTGTGTTTTAGCAATTTTACCTTTTGTCCAATGCACAAATGTAGGCATGGCTGCCACAGCTCTACTAACAATAAAATCGTAAGTATCGTCTATATCTTCAACACGGCTATGGGTGACTTTTACATTGGTTAATTCTAAACCTTCAACAACATCTGCAACCACTTTCAACTTTTTGGCAATACTATCTACCAAATGAAAAGAACACTCTGGAAACATTATAGCCAATGGGATTCCTGGAAATCCGCCACCAGTACCTACATCCATTAATTTAGTTCCTTCTTTAAATGAAATTAATTTGGCAATCCCCAAAGAATGCAGTACATGACGTAAATACAGTTCATCGATATCTTTTCTAGACACCACATTAATTTTTAAATTCCAATCCTGATACAAGCTTTCTAGTTTTTGAAACTTAGAAATTTGCTCTTCTGTTAAATCTGGGAAGTACTTTAAGATTAGGTCCATTTCATTTTATTTTTGGCAAAAATATACTTTTTAAAGCCATTTTTTTATGATTTAAATAAGAAGTTACGCCGCTTTATTAATTATCTTTGCCCAAAATAGCAACCTTCTAATTTTGTTGCTATTAAATAATTTATTTATGACTAAACAAATGTTATCGTTTTCACGTACAGATTCTGCAAAATTTTTCAGAACACTAAACAAACGTGTTAACGAATATTTTAAAGAGAACAACATTAAACGTACAGGAAACTGGAAATTATGGCTAAAAACAATAATCATGTTTACCATATTTTTAGCGCCTTACTTTTTAATTCTAACCTTAGATATTCCGCAATGGGCCCAACTTTTACTAACAATAGTTATGGGAATTGGAATGGCAGGAGTTGGAATGAATGTTATGCACGACGGAAATCACGGAGCCTTTTCGGATAAAGAATGGGTAAACCGATTAATGGGTAGTAGTATTTATATTCTTGCAGGTAATGTATATAACTGGCAAGTACAACATAATGTATTACACCACACTTACACCAATATTCACGGCCATGATGAAGATTTAGAAGCTGGACGGATTTTAAGATTCTCAAGACATTCTGAATGGAAATGGCATCATAAATTTCAACATTACTACTCCGTTTTACTTTACGGTTTATTAACTATTAATTGGGCCATTACTACCGATATTAAACAAATGAGACGCTATATGAAGCGTAAACTATCGTATGGAAAATTCCCAAGTCCAGTATTAAATTGGAGTAAGCTAGTTATTTCAAAAATAATATATGTTAGCATCTGGATTATAATTCCGATGGTCGTTTTAGACTTAGCTTGGTGGAAAATCTTACTTGGTTTTTTCATTATGCACTATACTGCCGGATTAATTTTAAGTGTTGTTTTTCAGTTAGCACATGTTATGGAAGATGCCGAAATGCCACTGCCTTCCGAGGATGGTACTATGAAAAACACTTGGGCTATTCACCAGTTAAAAACTACTGTTAATTTTGGTGCTAAAAGCAGAATTATAAATTGGTATACTGGCGGATTAAACCACCAAGTAGAACATCATATTTTTCCACATATTAGTCATGTACATTACACCAAGATTTCTAAAATTGTAAAAGAAACGGCTAAAGAATTTAATTTACCATACAACGAATATAAAACTACTCGTAAAGCTATTGCAGCTCACTTTAACTATTTGCGTGAAATGGGTATGAAACCAGCTTTACAATCTTAACTAACAGAATTAATTATTACATGAATCATCCACTTTCTGACAGAATTACCAGCCTGCCTGCATCGGCTACATTAGCTATGGCGGCTAAAGCTCGTGAACTAAAAACACAAGGCATCGATATTATTGGATTAAGTTTGGGAGAACCAGATTTTAATACACCAGAATTCATTAAAGATGCTGCTATTAAAGCGATTAACGACAATTTTAACTCATACTCTCCTGTAGACGGATATGTAGAGTTAAAAGAAGCGATTATCACAAAATTTAAACGCGACAACAATTTAACGTATACACCTTCACAAATTGTGGTTTCTACTGGAGCTAAACAATCTATTGCTAATATTGCACAGGTTTTACTTAACCCAGGAGACGAAGTACTTTTACCTGCACCATACTGGGTAAGCTACTCGGCTATTGCGACTTTATGTGAAGCTACTTATAAAGAAATCCCTTCAACCATTGATAATGATTTCAAAATAACTCCAGAACAGTTAGAGGCTGCTATTACGCCTAAAACTAAAATGGTATTTTTTAATTCGCCAAATAACCCAAGTGGAACTATTTATAGCGAAAGTGAATACCGTGCCCTTGCTGAAGTTTTAGAAAAACACCCTAACATTTTCGTTCTTTCTGATGAAATTTACGAACACATAAACTACGGCGAAAAACACTTTAGCTTTGCTGCCATTCCAAGTATGTACGACCGTACCATTACTGTTAACGGTGTTGCAAAAGCATTTGCCATGACAGGATGGAGAATTGGTTATATTGGAGCCCCAGAATGGATCGCTAAAGCTTGTACAAAAATGCAAGGACAAATAACATCTGGAACGAACTGTATTGCACAACAAGCAACCATTACAGCTTTAAACGAATCTCCTGAGCGCATTACCTATATGGTCGATGAATTTAAAGTGCGTCGTGATTTAATTCTAGATTTATTAAACGATATCGAAGGATTCAAAACAAATGTTCCTGAAGGTGCGTTTTATGTTTTCCCAAATGTAGCAGATTTCTTTGGAAAAACTTTAAGAGGAAAAACAATTAATAACGCTACAGACTTCTCGTTATACTTATTAGAAGAAGCTCACGTGGCTACTGTGACTGGCGAAGCGTTTGGAAACTCTGACTGTATTCGTATTTCTTATGCTGCTTCGCAAGAACAGATTAAAGAAGCTATGAAACGTATTAAAGCTGCTGTAACAGAATAAGCTTTAAACTTATTATAAAACATGAAAAGCCACATCTTAAACGATCGTGGCTTTTTTATGCAAAATAATAAAGTATACTAATTAAGAAAATTAAAAAGACAGACAAGACAACTATGCGTTTATTAAAAACATGATTATTCTCTTTATGAAGTTTCCGCTTTAGCTTATTTAATTCGGAGGCATTAGCATTGGGGGTTTTAAACTCTAGAGGTTTCTTATCTGTTCCGAATCCACCCATGGAGTCTTTTAACGATTTACGCTTTTTCAATAATTTCTTATTGTTTTTTAGCGACGTTATCATAGCTTGTGTAGCACCACCAAAACTCATTTGTCTATATTTTAATTAACAACCATTAATATAATGGAATTTAGCTAATAAAAATAATAATGAAAATAAGAAATACAGTTTGACCTCTCTAATTAAGGAGTATACTATTACCTGTTTCTCCAGAAAAATGGGGTTAGTAAAACTAGAACAGTAAAGAGTTCTAAACGACCAATTAGCATTAAAAAGCTACACCACCATTTTCCAATCCCTGGTAAGGCAGCGTAGTTTGTAACCGGACCAAAATTACCTAATGCAGGCCCAACATTCCCTAAACTTGACGCCGACAATCCAACTGCCGATTCGAAATTAATACCGAGCATAGAAAACCCTAAAGCACCTACAATAAACGATAGCATATACAAGATAAAAAACGCCAAGATATTAAAAACAATATCTCCAGAAACCGATTTGGTGTTATAACGAACGGGTAATACCGCGTTTGGATGAAGAGAACGTTTAAACTCCATAAATCCGTTTTTAATCGTAATTAAATGACGTACCACTTTTATACCTCCAGCCGTACTTCCTGCCGAGCCACCTAGAAACATGAGTCCGAAGAAAAAGACCACTAAAAAATGTGTCCATAACGTATAATCTGCAGACACAAATCCTGTTGTTGTAATAATAGAAAGTACTTGAAATAAACCATGTCTAAACGCACTTTCACCTTGCCCCCACACCATTGGATGCACAATAGTAGACATGTTTAAATCGGCTTTAAAATAAATAATTAAAGATACTATGGCCGTAAAAATAACTATAAACCAGCAATACAATTTAAACTCTTCATCTTTATAAATCTTAATAAACTTCCCTTTAAATGCAAAGTAACTAAGTACAAAATTAGCCCCTGCAAAAAACATAAAGAGGATAATAATATATTGTATAATAGGTTGATGATTCCAATACGCTACACTGGCATTTTTAGTAGAAAATCCTCCTGTAGAAAGCGTTGATAAAGCATGATTTATAGCATCGAAAAATGTCATTCCTGCTAACCAAAGCAGCAAGGTTTCCGCAACCGTGTACCCAAAGTAAATTAGCCACAACCGTTTTGCTGTGTCTGTAATCCGTGGATGCAATTTATCGGCACTTGGTCCAGGAGCTTCAGCCGCAAATAGCTGCATACCTCCTATACCAAGTAATGGAAGTATGGCTATAGCCAAAACAATAATTCCCATACCACCAATCCAATGCGTTAAACTACGCCAAAACAAGACTCCATGCGGTATAATTTCGATATCATGTAAAATAGATGCTCCGGTTGTGGTGTATCCAGACATGGTTTCAAAAAAGGCGTCTGTAAAACTAGGAATACTATGGGTTAAAAGATAAGGTAAGGTTCCCGATAAGGTCATGACTAACCAGCCAAAAGTTACTATAATATAACCTTCACGCTTATTCATTTCCTTTTTATGATCTTTAGTTGCAATCATAACAACCGCACCTAGCATCACAGGAATCATTCCGGAATAAAACAGTTTTATGGTAACTCCATCATCGTATAAAAGACTAACTAAAGCCGACAGAAGCATAAACCCACCGTTGAACAACAACAGTAATCCTAAAAGATGAAAAATAATTTTAAAATTAAGTTTCATAAGTTATAGAAATATTTTTTCTACCTGCTTAATCGCTTGTGGTAAACAACAAACTACCACCCGATCACCTTCCGTAATTCTAAAATCTCCTAAGGCTATAATTCCGTTATCGTTTCTAATAATACCTCCTATAATTGCTGAACGAGGAAAATCTAATTCCTTAATTAGTTTATTACAGATTAACGATTTAGATTTTACCTTAAACTCTAATAATTCGGCATGCATATTATTCAGTTTTGTCATTGCAATAACATCTCCTTTTCTAATATATCTAAAAATATTATTTGCAGCCAAAAGCTTTTTATTAATCAACGTATCAATTCCGATAGATTGCGATAGTTCAAAATAATCCATGTTTTCTACCAGAGCAATGGTCTTTCTAACATTTTTAGATTTTGCAACTAAACAGGACATAATATTGGTTTCAGAATTCCCTGTAACCGCAATAAAGGCATCCATATCGCTAAGGTTCTCCTCTTCTAATAAATCTACATTTCTCCCATCTCCATTAATCACCAAAACTTTAGGTAATTCATCGGCTACATCAAAAGCACGGTCTTTATTTTTTTCTATTAATTTTACACGCGTAGAAGAATTACTTAAATCGCGAGCCGCTTTAAAACCGATTTTACTTCCACCTAAAATCATGACGTTTTTAACTTCGGTGTTCGCTTTTCCTGTAAGTTTACAAAGCTCTTCGGCACCACCTTCCGAGGTGATAAAAACCACATTATCTCCCGCTCGAAAAACCGTATCTCCCCTTGGGATTATAGTATATTGTGTACCAAAACGCTGAATAGCAATTGGGACAAAATGAATTTCAGGTAAAATTTGGGCTGCTTCCTTAACAGTTTTTCCTACAAAACTTACAGATTTAGCAAGGTTTAACCCTACCATGGTTAAGGCCCCATCATCAAACTCATAACTATCTGTAAAGGCAGACTGATCGAGCAACAATTTAATTTCGGCAGCAGCTAAAGCTTCAGGAGAAATAAGTTCGTCTATTCCAAATTTAGTAAATCCAACTTCTTCCTTATGATTAATAAATTCGGTATTAGATATTCTTGCAATCGTCTTTTTTGCTCCTAATTGCTTAGCTAAAACACAAACCGTAATATTTGTAGTTTCAGAAGACGTTACCGCTATAACAAGATCGCTTTGAGACACTCTTGCATCCTTTAAAATAGAAATTGAAGTAGAATCGCCCTTAATAACTTTTATATCCAAATGCCTATCGGCATAAGTTAAACTGTCCTTATTAACATCTATTAAAGTTATTTCTTGAGCTTCGTAAGACAAAAGTTTTGCCAAATGAAACCCAACCTCACCAGCACCTGCAATGATAATTTTCATGTATGGAATTTCGTAAAAAGTACAACAAATATAAGGGAATTTATAATTTATGTCCACTTTTACATTTAATATAATTATTTGTTTCCAAGTTTCTTAATACATGGCGAATAACTTATATTTGCTGAAAATTTTAGGTTTGACAAAAGTAAATCCCTACAAAGACAGCGACTTAGGTAAAAAAGAGCAAGTCACAAAAATGTTTGATACTATTTCTGGCACTTACGACGATTTAAATCGGGTAATCTCTTTTGGTATTGATATAAAATGGCGTAAAAAAGTGGTTGAACTTGTTAAAAACACCAACCCCAACTCTATTTTAGATATTGCTACAGGAACTGGCGATCTGGCCATTAATTTAGCTGAAACTCAGGCCGAAAAAATAGTAGGATTAGATATTAGTCCTGGTATGCTAGAGGTTGGAAAACAAAAAGTAAAAGCTAAAAATCTGGAAGGTACTATTGAAATGATTTTAGGAGATTCTGAAAACATGCCCTTTGCTGATAACACTTTTGATGCTATAACAGTGGCCTTTGGGGTACGGAATTTTGAAACTTTAGAAAAAGGTTTATCCGAAATTCTACGCGTGTTAAAACCTAACGGAATTTTTGTTATTTTAGAAACCTCGGTTCCAATAAAAACACCTTATAAACAAGGCTACAAAATGTATTCTACTTATATGTTACCCATTATAGGAAAACTATTTTCTAAAGACAAAAGTGCTTATAAATATTTAAGCGATTCGGCTGCTGTTTTTCCTCATGGAGAAGCTTTGAACAATATTTTAAGAAAAATTGGGTTTATTAATGTTAAAGATTTTCCACAAACATTTGGAGTCGCTACCATTTATACATCATCTAAAGAGTAATATGAAAAAACTAGTTGTAATTGTATTTTTTATTCTGATTTCGCAATCGAGTTTTGCCCAATTATTTAGCCGAGAACGCATTTTAAATAACGAAAATTTTGATAAAGACAGATTTAGTTATGGCTACTTTTTGGGGTTTAACAGTTATGATTTTAATTTCGATTATAAAGCCGATGCTCCTAACGAAGAAATTCAAGTTGAAACAAGTTTAGGGTTTAATGTTGGGCTTCTAGGGAACCTAAGAATTAATGATTATTTCGATTTGCGTTTCGAGCCCGGATTGTATATTACAAATAGGAAATTACATTATTCTGAAAGTTATTTCCCCGATGATTTTACTCCGACCGATGCGGATTTGATTAGAGAAGTTAAATCTACATATATTCACTTTCCGCTTTTAGTTAAATTCTCGGCGAAACGACTAAATAACTTTAAACCCTTTGTAGTAGCCGGAGCTTCCATGTCGTTAAACTTAAACAGTAACGAAAACACACCAGGTGGTAATCACTCTGGACATTTTAGAATGGTAAAAAACACCTATTACTATGAAATTGGTGCCGGAATCGATTTTTATTTACGTTACTTTAAGTTCACCCCATCCATTCGCGGCGTATTTGCTATCAATGACGAATTAGTTCGCGACGATCCTGCAGAAGGTCCTAGTCCATGGACCGACAATATTGAGAGCATGAAAACACGTGGTATTTTTGTAAACTTTACGTTTCAATAGTTCGTCGTTTAAATTCGCTTAACAATATTGAAGTTGCTGTAGCAACATTTAAACTTTCGGTAGCTTTTAAATCTCCAAATCTCGGGATTGCTATTTTTTCAGTTATTAAAGCTTCTATTGGGGTTGAGATTCCGTTAGCCTCATTTCCCATTACCAAAATACCAGAATTAGGTAAGGTGTGTGTGTATACATTTTCACCGTCCATAAAAGCACCAAAAATAGGAACTTCAGCTTCTTTTAAGAAATATTCTAAATCTAGATAACTTATATTTACACGTGTTATAGACCCCATCGTAGCTTGTACTACTTTTGGATTAAAACAATCTACAGTTCCTTTATTGCAAATTAAATCCCGGATACCAAACCAATCGCACAATCGGATAATGGTTCCTAGATTACCAGGATCCCGAACATCGTCTAATGCCACACATAGTTGTGAAAGATCTATAGCTTTTGCCTTAGGGATTTCGAAAACAGCCAGTGCCTGATTGGGAGTTGTTAAAAAGCTAATTCGTTTTAAATCGGCTTCAGAAATTAGCGTTTCTAAAGTACTTTCAATATTAAAACTTTCTGTAGTATATAAATGTTGTAGTTTTAGGTCGGATTGCAACAATTCTTTAATTGTTTTTATCCCTTCTGCTACAAACAAATTCGACTCTACTCTATGCTTTTTAAGCTTTAATTTATTAATTAATTTTATTTGATTTTTTGATAACATTCAAATAATGTATTTTTGATTTTAAAAGCGACCTTTTACGTTTGCTTTAATACGATTGCAACCATAACCCAAGACTTTTAAACGTTTTTAATTCCTAAAATATACTTGAAACAAAGGTTCTCAAAAATAGTGTTATTTATTTTAATAACGGGTTTAATTACGGCTTGTAATTCTGTTAAAAGAGTTGGAGAGAACGAGCATTTGTTGGTAAAAAACACGATTTATATAGATAGTGTTAAAAACAAGTCCGAGCAAATTGACAACTTATTATATCAAGAGCCTAATAAATCTATGTTTGGTCTTCCCGTGCGACTATACATTTACAATTTAGCACGACCAAATATAGACTCGATTTTAGATGCCCATTTAAATAGGTCGGCAAAACACCGCAAACGCTTAGAACGTTTTTTATCTAAAAAGCAACTAGGACAATATATAGAATCTAAACAAGGTTTTAACAGCTGGCTAAAATCTACTGGGGAAGCTCCTACTCTAGTTAGTGAACCAAGAGCTATTAAATCGGTTAAGCGTTTAGAAGATTACTACACTAATAATGGCTGGTTTGATGTCTCGGCAAAATTTGATACTATACAAAAAACAGCCAAAAAGACAGAAGTAGAATACCATGTAAATTTGGGCTCACCCTATGTTATTGATAGTGTTTCTACCAAAATAATGTCGCCTATTGTAGATTCTATTTATAATCAGTTTAAAAACAGATCCTTCTTAGTTAAAGGAAAACAATACAAAACTGAAGATTTTGAAGCCGAACGAGACAGAATTACTAGAAGTCTTCGAAATCATGGAATATATCAATTTAGTCAAGACTATGTTATTTTTCAAGCAGATACTATAAATACTAATAAAAAAATAGGCGTAGAAATTCAAATTAAAGATTACGCTTTAAAAAACCAAGATTCTGCAAGACGTGTCCCGTTTAAGGTTTATAAAATAAAAGACGTTAATATTTTTACCGATTCTTCTCACGATACTAGAAATTCTACGATTCAAGATTCGGTAAGTTTTAATGGCTACAACTTATATAGTTACGAAAAAATGGCGTTTCGCCCAAAAGCCCTTACCGATGCTGTATTTATAAATCCGGGCAATGTTTTTAGTGATATAGCAAGAACCCGTACCTATCAGCATTTAAGCGAACTTAAAACCTTTAAATACCCAGATATAAAATATATTGAAAACCCAGATACTACACTAACAGCCAACATTTACCTAAAACCATTAAAGAAGTTTAATCTAGGGTTTAGTACCGAAGTATCCATGAGCGATATTCAGGTTATTGGATTTACTGTTAGTCCGAGTTTATTGGCCAGAAACATTTTTAAAGGTGCCGAAACCTTACAATTATCCGGGTTTGCCTCTATTGGTTCTTCAAAAGAAGCTAGTAGTAATTCTAGTAAAAACAAAGATGTATTTTTCGATATCAATGAAATAGGTGCCGATTTAAAATTAACGATTCCAAGATTATTTTTTCCTATAAAAACCGATAGTCTAATCCCTAAGTACATGTCGCCAACCACGCGAATTGGCTTAACAGTTGCTAGTCAGAAAAACGTAGGATTAGACAAACGTTCCTTTACAGGATCTTTAAATTATAATTGGAGACCAAAAAAGGGAAAGACTCAAGCGTTAGATTTATTTAACGCACAATATGTTCGTAACTTAAATCCAGACAACTATTTCTATGTTTATAGTACATCGTACAATACGTTAAACGATATGGCTCATGACATTGGATATATTCCAAGAACCGAAGATTTGAGTATTCCCGATGGTACAGACGAGTTTATTAACGAAGTTTTAAGCGACAACCCTCCTCCAGGCACCACAGACGACGATATACAAACCGTTAATAATATAGACGAGCGTATGATTCGTTTAACAGAAAACAACCTAATTGTTTCTACTGCCTACACCTTTATTAAAGACAGCAGAAGAAACACAAGCGACGAAGATTTCTTTATTTTTAGATTTAAAATAGAATCTGCTGGAAATTTATTAGCACTAGGTTCTAAACTTGCAAATAGTCCTAAAAACGACGACGGGCGTTACGAGTTGTTTAATGTAGCCTATTCTCAATTCATTAAAACAGAATTCGATTTTACAAAACACTGGGATTTAGGTCATAAAAACATATTGGCTATTAGAAGCTTTTTCGGAATTGCTGTGCCTTACGGCAACTCTCCAAACATCCCGTTTGCAAAGAGTTTCTTCGCGGGTGGAGCGAACGACAATAGAGCGTGGACAGCCTACGATTTAGGTCCTGGTAGCTCGCAAAGTAACGACGATTTTAACGAAGCCAACCTTAAACTAGCATTAAATATCGAGCACAGATTTAATATGTTTGGCGATTTATACGGAGCTTTTTTTGTAGATATTGGAAATATCTGGAATGTTTTTGATAATATAGAAGATGAAAGTGCCACTTTCAATAATTTAAGTTCATTGAAAGATACAGCCATTGGTTCTGGTTTCGGACTCCGTTACGACTTTAGCTTCTTAGTCTTTAGATTCGACATAGGTTTTAAAACTTACGATCCGTCTTATTCTGAAGGCGAACGATGGCTTAAAAATTATAATTTTGGCCATGCCGTTTATAATGTGGGTATTAACTATCCATTTTAAGCAAAATAAATTACGAACATTTATAACGTTTTCGTGATTCTATAGGGTATTATAAGCCATTTACAACAAAAAAACACATAAAATGTATTACTTTTGAAGAAACCTAACATAACAATTAAACTTAAATAATATGGGACATAACATCAAACCAGGAGTTGCAACCGGTAAAGAAGTACAAGAGATTTTTAAATATGCAAAAGAAAAAGGATTTGCACTTCCTGCTGTAAACGTAATAGGATCTAACACTATAAATGGTGTATTAGAAACAGCAAGAGACTTAAATGCTCCCGTTATTATTCAATTTTCTAATGGAGGAGCAGTATTTAATGCCGGAAAAGGATTAAGTAACGAGAACCAAAAAGCTGCTATTGCTGGAGCTACAGCTGGAGCTAAACATGTTCATTTAATGGCCGAAGCTTACGGGGTACCTGTAATTTTACATACAGACCATTGTGCTAAAAAACTTTTACCTTGGATCGATGGTTTATTAGATGCAAGTGAGAAACATTTCGCAGAAACAGGAAAGCCACTTTACAGCTCTCACATGATAGATTTAAGCGAAGAGCCAATTGAAGAAAACATTGCCATTTGTAAAGAATATTTAGCTCGTATGAGTAAAATGGGAATGACTTTAGAAATTGAATTAGGAATTACTGGTGGTGAAGAAGATGGCGTAGATAACAGTGATGTTGATGAATCTAAACTATATACACAACCTGAAGAAGTCGCTTATGCTTTCGAAGAATTAAGTAAAGTAAGCGATCAATTTACTATCGCTGCTGCTTTCGGTAATGTTCACGGTGTTTACAAACCTGGTAACGTAAAATTAACTCCAAAAATTCTAAAAAATTCTCAAGAATATATTTCTAAGAAATATAATGTAGAGCATAACCATATCGACTTCGTATTTCACGGAGGATCTGGTTCTACTGTAGAAGAAATAAGAGAAGGAATTAGTTATGGTGTAATTAAAATGAATATCGATACCGATATGCAATTTGCATTTATGAGCGGTATCCGCGATTATATGGGTGAAAAAGCGGAATATTTAAAAACTCAAATTGGAAGCCCAGACGGACCAGAATCACCAAACAAGAAATATTACGACCCAAGAGTTTGGTTAAGAAAAGGTGAAGAAACCTTCGTAGCCAGACTAAAAAAGGCTTTTGAAGACTTAAATAATGTAAACACATTATAAAATAAGTCTATTGGTTTAGCTGAAATTAAAAACAAAATTTTAATTTTGACATCTGCAATTTAATTGAAATTTCAAGGGATAAAACATTAAATACTTTATCTTTAGATATTTAACAGATTAAACTCAGAAAATCAACTAACGTAAATGTATTCTATATGATACATTTACGTTAGTTAAAACAAGCTAAACAACAATTTTTAAGCGTTCCCAAAAGCTTAAAAAACTAAAAATAAAAATCAATATGTCTTGGTTTAAAAGAAAAACAAAAGGAATAACCACCACTACACAGGAGAAAAAAGATACTCCAAAAGGACTTTGGTATAAATCTCCAACGGGTAAAATTGTAGATACCGAAGAGTTAGAACAAAATTTTTATGTAAGTCCAGAAGATGGTTATCACGTAAGAATTGGTAGTAGAGAATACTTCGAAATACTTTTCGACGACAATAAATTTAAAGAATTAGATGCAGACCTTAGCTCTAAAGACCCATTAAAATTTGTCGACACTAAAAAATATCCAGATCGTTTAAAAGCGGCTCAGGATAAAACCAAATTAACAGATGCCGTAAGAACAGCGGTTGGAAAATCTAAAGGTAAAGACTTGGTCATTGCTTGTATGGATTTCAGTTTTATTGGCGGCTCAATGGGGAGCGTTGTAGGAGAAAAAATTGCTCGTGCAGCCAATTATTCTTTAAAACACAAAATTCCTTTAATGATTATTTCTAAATCTGGGGGAGCTAGAATGATGGAAGCAGCATTATCTTTAATGCAATTAGCTAAAACATCGGTAAAACTAGCCCAATTGGCAGATGCAGGAATTCCTTATATATCCTTATGTACAGATCCTACTACTGGCGGAACAACAGCTTCTTTTGCTATGTTAGGAGATATTAACATTAGTGAGCCAGGAGCTTTAATTGGATTTGCCGGACCTAGAATTGTAAGAGACACCACAGGAAAAGAACTTCCTGAAGGCTTTCAAACTGCCGAGTTTTTATTAGAACACGGCTTTCTAGATTTCATTACACATCGTAGAGATTTAAAGAACAAAGTTAATTTGTATATCGATTTAATTACAAATCAACCATTAAGAGCTTAAAATTTAGAAAGAGACGTTTACGTCTCTTTTTTTTATTACATTCATAAAAATTCCCTAATATATATTTAAATGATATAATATTGCTATATTTGCCGCTTGAAAGAAAAACTTTCATGTACATAAAAATCATTTAAATAAATATTGGAATGTATTTAACAAAAGAATCTAAAGAAGAGCTTTTTGCAAAACACGGTAAAGGAAAAAAAGATACTGGAACTGCAGAAGGACAAATTGCATTATTCACGCACAGAATTAATCACTTAACAGAACACTTAAAAAAGAATCGTAAAGATTATAATACAGAGCGTTCATTAGTAAAATTAGTAGGTAAGCGTAGAGCATTACTTGATTACTTAACTAAGAAGGATATCTTAAGATATCGTGCAATTGTTAAAGAATTAGGATTAAGAAAATAAGAAAAGAGAGGCTTTATGCCTCTTTTTTTAGTTAAAAACATCTCGTAAGAGACAAGATAAAAAGCTGTTACATAGTTTTTCATTGGTCACCACACAACAACTACAACACAACGACCATTGTTTAATTTAGAACTAAAAAATTTATGATTCCAAAAGTTTTTAAAGAGGTCATAGACCTTGGTGATGGGAGAGAAATTTCCATCGAAACCGGAAAATTAGCTAAACAAGCTCATGGATCGGTTGTTGTACAATCTGGAAATTGCATGTTATTATGTACTATTGTTTCCAATTACAAACAAAGTGATGTTGACTTTTTACCATTAACGGTAGATTATAGAGAAAAATTTGCAGCTGCTGGACGTTATCCTGGCGGATTCTTTAAAAGAGAAGCACGACCAAGTGATGGCGAAGTTTTAACTATGCGTCTTGTAGACCGTGTTTTACGTCCACTTTTCCCAAAAGATTACCACGCAGAAACTCAAGTTATGATTCAATTAATGTCTCATGACGAAAACGTGATGCCAGATGCGTTAGCTGGATTAGCTGCTTCGGCCGCCATTCAACTATCCGATGTACCTTTTGAAACGCCAATATCTGAAGCAAGAGTTGGTCGTATCAACGGAGAATTTATCATCAACCCTACTCAAGCACAATTATTAGAGTCTGACATCGATATGATGATTGGAGCATCTGCTGATTCTGTTATGATGGTTGAAGGTGAAATGTTAGAAATTTCTGAAGAAGAAATGGCAGATGCAATTAAATTTGCTCACGAAGCTATTAAAGTACAATGTGCTGCACAAATAAAGTTAGCTGAAGCCTTTGGTAAAAAAGAGACTCGTGAATACGAACCAGAACGCGAAGATGAAGATTTAGCGAAAAAAGTTCACGATATGGCATACGACAAAGTGTATGCTGTAGCAAAAGCGGGATCTGCAAAACACGAAAGAGGTGCTGCATTTGCTGAAATAAAAGAAGAAATTAAAGCAACATTCTCTGAAGAAGAGCTAGAAGATTTCGGCGATTTAGTATCTAAGTATTATAGCAAAGCAGAAAAAGCTGCGATTAGAAATTTAACTTTAGATGAAGGTTTACGTCTTGATGGTCGTAAAACCGATGAGATTAGACCAATATGGTGTGAAGTAGATTACTTACCATCAACACATGGGTCTTCAATCTTTACTCGTGGAGAAACTCAAGCATTAGCAACAGTTACTTTAGGAACATCTAGAGAAGCAAACCAAATAGACATGCCGTCTTACGAAGGCGAAGAGCGTTTCTATTTACATTACAACTTCCCTCCTTTCTCAACTGGTGAAGCGCGTCCGTTAAGAGGAACCTCTCGTCGTGAAGTAGGTCATGGAAACTTAGCACAACGTGCTTTAAAAAATATGGTTCCTGCAGATTGCCCTTACACAGTACGTGTGGTTTCTGAAGTTTTAGAATCTAACGGTTCTTCTTCTATGGCTACTGTTTGTGCTGGTACAATGGCATTAATGGATGCTGGAGTTCAATTAAAGAAACCGGTTTCAGGTATCGCTATGGGACTTATTACCGATGTTGAATCAGGGAAATATGCTGTACTATCAGACATATTAGGTGATGAAGATCATTTAGGTGATATGGACTTTAAAGTAACAGGTACTGCAGATGGTATTACAGCTTGCCAAATGGACATTAAAGTAAAAGGATTATCTTACGAAATTCTTGTAAAAGCATTAAAACAAGCCCGCGAAGGTCGTTTACATATTTTAGGTAAATTAACAGATACTATTGCTGCTCCTGCAGAAGATGTGAAACCACACTCACCAAAAATGATTACTAGAAGAATTCCTAATGAATTTATTGGTGCATTAATTGGTCCTGGAGGAAAAGTAATTCAAGAATTACAAAAAGAAACAAATACAACTATTGTTATCAACGAAGACCCTGTTACAGAAGAAGGTATTGTTGAAATCTTAGGTGTAGGAAACGATGGTATCGCTGCCGTACAAGCTAAAATCGACTCATTATTATTTAAACCTGAAGTTGGTAAAACGTATAAGGTTAAAGTAATAAAAATGCTAGACTTTGGTGCTGTAGTAGAATATCTAGATGCACCTGGTAACGAAGTATTATTACACGTAAGTGAATTAGCTTGGGAACGTACAGAAAATGTATCGGATGTTGTGAATATGGGAGATGTCTTTGAAGTAAAGTATTTTGGAATTGATCCAAAAACACGCAAAGAAAAAGTATCTCGTAAAGCCATTTTACCTAAGCCTGAAGGTTATGTAGCTAGACCACCAAGAGAAAATAACGATCGTGGTGGACGTGATAATAGAGGTAGAGATAATCGCGGACGTGACAACCGTCGTGACGACAGAAAACCAAGAGAAAGAAAAGACGATTAAATTTTAATCTTCTCGATAAAACTAAAGCCAATCTTACATTAAGATTGGCTTTTTTTATTATTCCGACTTTCAATAAAATTGAATATAAACGAGCAGCTTCAATATAGCGCAGACATTACTTAGCATACCTTTTTGTGGCTCTTATTAGATTGAATCCTATTTAAGAATTCATTATAAATTCAGTTTAAATTATATTTAATAAAAAAAAATTCTTCCTCTTTTGTAACATTCATTATAAAACTTACGTATAACTACATACAAAGGAGTATTCACTTAATTATTTACAAGAGAACTTTACAATGAGACAACTTAAAATTACGAAGCAGGTTACAAACAGAGAAACAGCTTCGCTAGATAAATATCTTCAAGAAATTGGAAAAGTTGACTTAATTACCGCAGACGAGGAAGTAGAATTAGCACAACGCATTAAAGCAGGAGATCAAATCGCTTTAGAAAAATTAACAAAGGCTAATTTACGTTTTGTTGTTTCGGTAGCAAAGCAATATCAAAATCAAGGATTAACATTACCAGATTTAATTAACGAAGGAAATTTGGGTTTAATTAAAGCTGCACAACGTTTTGATGAAACTCGTGGTTTTAAATTTATTTCATATGCCGTATGGTGGATTCGCCAGTCTATTCTTCAAGCTTTAGCAGAACAGTCTAGGATTGTACGTTTACCATTAAACAAAATTGGATCTATTAACAAAATTAATAAGACCTTTGCTTTTCTTGAGCAAGCACATGAGCGTCCGCCAAGTGCAGAAGAAATTGCAAAAGAATTAGACATGACCATTAACGATGTTAAGGAGTCTATGAAGAATTCTGGTCGTCACGTAAGTATGGATGCTCCCCTGGTAGAAGGAGAAGACTCTAACCTTTACGATGTATTAAATAGCGGGGAGTCTCCAAATCCAGACCGTGAATTACTACATGAATCTTTACGAACAGAAATTGAACGTGCTTTAGAAACATTAACACCTCGTGAGGCAGATGTTATTCGATTATATTTCGGATTAGGGAATCAGCACCCAATGACTTTAGAAGAAATTGGAGAGACGTTTGATTTAACGCGTGAACGTGTAAGACAAATTAAAGAAAAGGCTATTAGAAGGTTAAAACACACCTCTAGAAGCAAAATATTAAAAACATATTTAGGATAAACCCTAAAACCGGCAACAAACAGTTTATCCTCTATGATTAGAGAAAAATATAACTGTTCGTTTTTTGATTGATGAAAGAACCCTCGGCTGATTACCGAGGGTTCATTTTTTTATATTACATTTGCGCCAAATTATATTCCAATGTGTTCAAAATTAATTGCTCCCTCTATTTTAGCTGCCGATTTTGGTAATCTACAACGAGATATTGAAATGGTAAATACAAGTGAAGCCGATTGGTTTCATATCGATATTATGGATGGTGTTTTCGTCCCTAATATTTCTTATGGTATGCCTGTTTTAGAAGCAATAAATAAGCACGCTAAAAAAACAATCGATGTACATTTAATGATTGTTGATCCTGACCGATACATTAAAACCTTTGCAAATTTAGGAAGCGATGTTCTTACAGTACATTACGAAGCTTGCACACATCTTCATAGAACCCTTCAGGCCATTAAGACTGAAGGTATGAAAGCAGGAGTAGCACTAAATCCGCATACCAACATAAACGTTTTAGAAGACACTATTAATGATATAGACTTGGTATTAATCATGAGTGTAAACCCTGGTTTTGGAGGTCAGAAATTCATTGAAAATACCTATTCTAAAATTGAACAATTAAAAGCATTAATACTACGAAAAGGAGCACAAACGAAAATAGAAGTAGACGGAGGAGTCACCGATAAAAATGCCAAAGCATTAGTTGAGTCTGGTGCCGATATTTTGGTTGCCGGCAGTTATGTTTTTAAAAGTTCGGATCAAGAAAAAACGATTTCCGAATTAAAAGCATTAGTCAATTCTTAATCAGAAATTAAACTATTCTTAATACATTAAACAATTAATTTTGATTATGTTAGTGACATCTTTTTTATTTTACAGATTAACTAAAAAAAACAACTGTTGTCTAAAAATTTAAAATAAACTTCTATTATAACCATTTAAACATTATTTTTACTAAAAATTTTAACATGAAAAAATTTACAATAATATTTTTCTTTTTAATGTGTACCACATTAACATATAGCCAATATAGAGGATATGACGAATGGGTTGCCAGTATTGGTATTAACATTCTAGACAATAGTGCTTTCCAAGACCCTATCAAGGGATCTGAGCGTTGGAGTTTTAAACATCCTATCACAATAGGAATAGAATATAAATGGGACGAGCATTTTTCTATTAGTCCGATGCTTAGTTTTAATGCTGTTGATGAAGTTTATGTAGACGCAGGACAAGCACAAGAGACAGGTTTACCGCAAGGTTGGATTGAAGGAGGAAATTATGTGTCTTTTGATGTGAATGGGAAATTCTATTTCGATGAGTATATTGCTCAAAATGATAAAATTGATGCATATGCTGGTTTGGGACTTGGTTACTACAAGGTTGCAGATGAATCTAATGGATCTGGAAACTTCACAATCGGTATGCGATTTTGGTTTACTCCAGAAATTGGTGTAAGAGTTCAAAGTTTAGCTAAGTTTGCATTTAAAAATGATAAAGTATATGCCAATAATAACTTTATTCATAGTATAGACTTCTTATATAGATTTTAAAGGTAGTATCTCACTAAGAAGTAGAAGTATGTAAAGTTTAAATATCGAGGGTTAAGGCTCTCGATATTTTTTTGTTTAAATTTTACACACTTATCAAAAAAAAAATATTCTAAACGACGATTTTTTTAAAGAGTTTAAAATAGGAAACGAACTGACCTCTTTTCTAAAATCCATCCAAAAACGAGGCTTTGAAAAAATGCATGAAGGGAAAATTGATGCTCATCTGAATTATGATAAGCATCAACAATTTTATAACAGTAATACCCGTAACGGTTACGCTTCCATAAAGATAAAAAGGCATTGGAAGAGAGTAGTATTAAAGTTCCCTACGACGGAAAAGCACATTTAATCCTATGCTAGTTCATAAACCAGCCAATTTCGTCGATGGTATAAAGATTGTGATTATCAGCCTTTACTCTAAAGTTATAGGTTACTCCTATATTGAAGAAAAGATACGAGAAGTTTACAATTTTAATGTATCCCACAGTCACCATGCCCGTATCACAGATAAAGTTACCAATGATATTGTAGCCTGTCAGAACAGACCGCTGGAGCCCGTATATTTAATAACTTGGATGTATGGTATTGTATTTAAGTAAGATTCGGTAGTACTCTAAAGTCATTAACAAAACCATATACATTGTAGGCTTCCCCATATTAGAACTGCTTCTAAAACTGGTTTAAAATTACTGTTTTTAATTCTCTTGGGTCTAACCCCAAGAGAATTAATTTTTGCATACTTAATTGGAGAAATTTTTCCTAGAGCATCGTGTGGTCTGTGGTTGTTATAGTCATCTATCCAGACCTGGGTCTGTTCTCTAACCTGATCAAGATCTTCGAATATGTATTTGTTTAGGACTCCACGTCTATAACTTCCATTAAAGCGTTCTATAAAAGCATTTTGAGTTGGTTTTCCTGGTTGAATATATTTAAAATCTATTCCATGCATTTGACTCCATTCATTAGTGATATTAGCGATAAACTCAGTGTAGCCTATCCCTTTTTAGGACACCTCTAAATTCGACAAAAAATTGTTTTCTTGCTCGGATTTGGGGATTAAATTTATTTCATCTTCAAATCTGGGCATAAATTCTACAGTGGATTTGTTTCCCAAGGATTTATGCGGATGATTATTATTGTAATCCAGTTTCCATTGATTGTTTAACTTTTGTAATTGATAGATATCATCAAAATAATAAGCATCCAGTATATCTTCCCTGTAATGCCTATTAAATCTTTCAATATATCCATTCTGCATTGGTTTGCCTGGTTGAATATACTTGATTTCGATAAAGTTTCTTTCACACCAATTAGCAAAGGTCTTTGATATAAACTCAGGACCATTATCACATCTAACGTACTTAGGAATAACTATTTCCTCTTTAAGTTGCTCTAAGACCTCTACAACTGCTCTGGCAGGAAATGACAATCCAGCTTCTACAAGTAATGCTTCTCGATTGCAATCATCTATAACGTTCAACACACGAACCTTTCTTCCATCACTAAGAACATCACTCATAAAATCCAAACTCCAACAAATATTCAATGATACTGGAGCTTCTAAAGGTTGTTTGACTCTTGTTGCCAAACGTTTCTTGTGTTTACGCCTTAGTTTAAGTTTCATTTTTCTGTATACTCTCAGAACACGTTTTCTGTTCCATTTATGACCTTCGCGACGGATTCGGTTATAATACTCGTCAAAACCTCTAGTAGGTAATTGCTGGCAAGTTCAGAAAGCTTGTCAATGACTTCTTTGTCATTTTTCTTCCTTTGGTAATACCACATAGAGCGTGTCAGCCCAGTAACTCCACGAGCGCGCTTAACGGACACTTCGTACTGTTTTATTAGATATTTGACACGAAATCGTTTGTCGGAAGGTCTTAGAACTTTTTTGATAATACGTCCTTTAGCATCCGAATATCAAGAGAAGCATCAGCATACATTTGCTTAAGCTTAAGGTTTTCTTCTTCAAGTTCCTTTAGTCGCTTTAAATGGCTCGCTTCCATACCACCATATTTCTTGCGCCAATAATAAATGGTACTCTTGTCGATTCCTAGTTCTCGGGCTAGTTCTGGGACGCTTCTTCCTTGTTCATTCTCCTTTAGGATCTTCACAATCTGTGTCTCGGTAAATTTGCTTTTTTCATGTGACAGTTTAAAATTTAAAATTAATAAATTCGAATTTTATGCTGTCCTATTTTTAGGGAAGGCTACATCAGGACCGTTATCCATTCTTATCTTCCGGGGTTTTCCTTTTTTATTTATTAAGTGGTTAAGCACCCAGACTATGCGATTACTGGTTAATGAAAAATCTATTTCTATATGAAGAACTTCTCGGTTAAAATCATCAATGATGTTAAATGCTCTAAAACGTCTTTTGTTCTCTAGTACATCGGTTACAAAATCCATACTCCAAGTATGATTGAGCTCATTAGGAACCTCTAAAGGCTCTTTTACCCTAGCAGGCAAACGCTTCCTTACCTTTCTACGCAAAGGCAGCCCTAAAGAAACATAAACCCTATGTACACATTTGTGATTCCAAGGTTTGCCTTCTTCTCGTAATCGGTCATAGGCTTTCCAAAAGCCTTCTTCAGAATGTTCTTTGGCCTTTTCCTGTATAGCTTGCTCTATCTCGAGATCGTCCATGGGTAATGGTGTGTAATAATAAACACTCTTACTCATATTGAGAACACGGCACGCCCTACTGATACCGTAATGAATAAGTTCCTTTGCAATACTCCGCTTACGGCAGGGCTTTATAGCTTTTTTTCAATTATTTCTTTAGCCATTTGATGGTCTAAAGCTAAAGTCGCATACATCTGTTTAAGTTTGCGATTTTCCTCTTCTAATTCTTTAATACGCTTTAGTTCCTTTCCGTTCATGCCAGCATAACGTTCTCGCCATTTATAAAAGGCCGATGTACTTACACCATGTTCACGCGTTATCTGTTCAACACTCTTACCGTTATCGAACTCTTTTAAAATCTTAGCTATTTGCTGTGGACTGAATTTACTTTTTCTAATAATTACTGTTTAAAGTTAATATTATTTTTACACTTTTAAACAGTTCGGTTTTAGGGAGAGCTTAGACAAACAAATTCAATCAACTTTAAGTCCAGTCTAATGCAGTAATACCAATCAAATATGAAACTTCTTTTTAAACCAAGCTCTAGAAAACTTTTTAATAACTACATCAGTATGATAACCATAACCATAGCCATAATTATAACCGTAACCTCTAGAAAATTTGGATTCATTTAAATCATTAAGCACATAGACCACATTTTTTAATTTTTTACTTACAAATAATTCATTAGAAAAATTAACTAATTTCTTTTCTGTGAATCCCGCTCTAGCAACATAAATCGTTGCATCTGCATATTTAGAAATTAATAGTGTATCTGTTACTAATATCACCGGTGCAGTATCTATAATTATATAATCATATAGTTCTTTAGCCTCTTCTAATAATGTGTTTAGTCGACCATTTGAAAGGAGTTCTGTAGGGTTTGGAGGGATTGTTCCCGAAGTCAATACATCTAAAGATGAAGCATTATACTTACTCTCCTGTAAATATGATTTCCATTCACTATCAGGGTTAACAAGATAATCTGATAACCCCAGCGCTTTTTTATGACCTTCTGTTAAGTTAATTTTTGGATTTCTTAAATCTGCTCCAATTAATAATACCTTTTTATTAATACTAGAAAAAGCTAAAGCTAAATTTACAGAGACAAATGTTTTTCCCTCACCTTTAATAGTGGAAGTTACTAAAACTATTTGGGACTTATTTACGGCCTTTGAAGGTAATACGAAACTCAAATTTGTACTTAAAATCCTAAAAGATTCAGCTAAAATTGTTTTATCATGAGGATTGGAAAATAATCCAGCACCTTCAAGTTTAGGAATCTCTCCAATTATAGGAATAGATTGGTTACCATTTTGAATATCCTTCTTATCATAAATTTTATCATCCAACTTGAATATTAAAAATAAGACTCCAAAAGGTATCAATAATCCCACTAATAAACTTTTAATATAGATACTCTTACTATTCGGAGATATTGGAGCCCCTGAACTGAACGCATGTTCAATTATTTTTATGGAAGGAGAGGTAATTGCCAAATTGATTGCTGCTTCTTCACGTTTTTGTAATAATAATAAATATAAATTTTCTTTAAGATTTTGTTGACGTTCTATCGACCTTAACACCTTTTGCTTCTGAGGTAAACTTCTTACTAACCCATATGCTTTATCTTCTTCTTTTCGTAATTGTGATAAAGATGTATTTAATTGCTTAAAGTAAGACTGTAATGAATTTTCAAGATTGTATTTTAAATCTCTAATCTTT
This sequence comes from Formosa haliotis, assembly GCF_001685485.1. Lineage (NCBI taxonomy): Bacteria > Pseudomonadati > Bacteroidota > Flavobacteriia > Flavobacteriales > Flavobacteriaceae > Formosa > Formosa haliotis. The sequence continues at coordinate 2,004,276 of NZ_BDEL01000001.1, forward strand.
GCTTCTAACACTACTATTGCGGGATTATTTTCTCCTGCACTAGTTATCAACTTATCGCGCTCTAAGACTACTGAATTGTAATTCTGTATAAGCCCATTAATATTTCCATTGTCTAAACCCAAATTGGCAGGTAAAAGTGCAAAATCATCATTAGCAATTAAAGGAGATTCTAAAAGTCTCGCTAAGGCTAACTGACTTTCAAGTTGGAAGACTTGATTCTCGAATGAAGATCTTTTACTCATACTATAGCCTGCATCAGATTCAAAAGACACTAAGTTATTATCCTGTTGATAAACTCTTTTATCTACCTCAATAGAATCTAATTCTTCTTCTAGGTAAATAAATCGATCATTAACAAAATCAATAGTACGTTGAGAAACTAGTTGTCTATCTTCAATTCCATCTAAATTAAATTGATCAACAATTTTATTTAAAGCAGCTTCACTCCGACTCGAACTTTCATCTATCATAGATATTTGTAAAATATCTGTTGTACCCATTCTCTGAATAGTTAATTGATTGGATAATTGATTCGCTGCCGAACCTATTGATTGAATAGTTACAGTAAAAATTAGTCCTCTATAATTATTAATCCAATCGTAAGAACTAATAAGAAAAGGGAAACCTTCTATAGGCGTATTTAAATTGTAATTATTAACAACAAATTTATTTTCATGATTTTCTCCAGAACTAATTTTATATCCGTTAGAAGTAATTTCAATAAAATATTTAGCTCCTCTTAATTTTTCATTCGAAACAAGACTAATTAGCTTAAAAGGAGTCTTCCATACTTCCTGCCTCTTAAATTGTCCTTCAATAAAATATCGAATATGTAAATCTAAACTATCTACTACCTTTTTCAATAATCTGTTCGATTTAATAACCGCGATTTCATTTTCTAGATTTTTTGGCTCTGAAAACAAATTCATTCGATCTGATGAGATAGCTAAACCATTCGCCTCATCACCCAATATTTTAATTTTTGAAAATGATTGAAATGTTTCAGGTGTATATCTCAAATACAAAAAGGCAACAGATAAAGATAACAAGGCGAATAACACAAACCATTTCCAATAACTGAGATATTTAAAAATTTCACTTACTAAATCCACACTTTCCTTTTTATCTTGGAAAAACTGTTGCTTTGAAGATTTTTCCATTTCCCTTAACTCTTTATTAATAAAACAAGTGTAATAACAAAAGAGACCATTCCTAGCAATGACCCAACATTATTTATATATCCAGCACTTTTAACTTTTGGCCCATTTGGGTTAACAACAATTATATCGTTCTGCTTTATTCTATAAAAGGGAGTCGTAAACCAATCCGTCTTTGTCATATCAACATGTGTAACTGTCCTAACTTGATTCTCTTCTCTTATAATCATAATATTCTCACGTTTACCATTAATAGTTAAATCTCCGGCTAAACCTAAAGCTTGTGGAAGAGTAATCGTTTCTTCATCATAATCATATGTACCAGGTTTGCTCACTTCTCCTAAAATAGTAATCTTAGCATTAACAATTCTAACAATCACGGTGGGATCTTTTAAATGCCCACCTTCAACCAAAATATTTTTTATATACTCTTCCAGTTCTATAGTTTGCTTATTCAAAACATTAAGCGTGCCCAAAACTGGAAACGTAATATTTCCTTCATTAGACACCAAATACCCTTGTAGTTTTAACATATTTGCTCCTGCTCCTGAATTTTGATTTGTAGTAACTCTATTATATGGTATAGCTGCCTCTGGATTTAATGAACTTACTTTAATATCTAATATGTCATTAACTTGAATTTTTGTTGTATTAAAAACAACCTCTTGCGGAATATTTTCATTGTCCTGAAAATATAATATTTCCTTTTTTGTAGAACAAGAATTACATAATAACATGACTACAAGCATGTTTAGAAACCAATTAATTTTCATTAACTTTATTTTATTATTAATTTACAAATATAGATTGAATCCAACTAATTGCAACTTTCTTAAGGGAAAGATTTAGAAATTTATTTAGCTTTAGTATAGTTTACTAAATTCAGTTTTCTTAATAGTCTATTAAGTTTAATTCGTTTCTTAAAAACACTATAATTTATAAAAAAAGGTAAAGAAAACATAACAATACCAAATATTACAACACTTATCAATTGCACATTAACAGGTATGTTTTGAAATAGTAAGGCAAATATTAAAACACAAGTAGAAGCTATCGAAATTATAAGAGTTACTTGCCAATGTTTTAAACCTAATTGTAACATATGATGGTGAATATGATTTTTATCTGGACTAAATGGATGCTTTTTAAGGATAACGACGCGAACATAGAAAATCCTCAAGGTATCCAATAATGGGAAAAAGAGTATTGCTAAAATTATAACAGGTGAGTTAGAATAAAATTGTGATCCTGGATTTAATTGATTAAAACTAATAAAGGCAACGGCTTGAAACGCTAGTAAAAACCCAACGACCATAGATCCCGTATCCCCCATAAAAATTTTACGAACCTTAGAAAAGTTAAAATACAAAAACGGTACTAAAGCCCCAACTAAAGCTAATGATAACACCGTAAGTGTCATATCTCCCATTTTAAAAAACAAAAAGCCTAAAAAAGCACTTGCTAGCAGTCCAACAGATCCAGCCAAACCATCTAAACCATCAATTAAATTGTAAGCATTGATAATTAAAATAAAAACGAATAATGTAAATCCAATTGAGATAAAATAAGGTATATCATAAAGTCCTAATATTCCTGAAAAACTTGTAATTCTAATATCTGTTATTAATATTACTAATAGGGCAGCAATAATTTGCCCCATCATTTTTTTCTTCGGAGATAGTATCAAAATATCATCTTTAACACCAAGAAAGAAAAGTATGATTAAAGCCCCTAGTATGGGCATAAGTATTTTACCATTTAAAAAGGCGCCTGATAGAGATATTACTATTGCAACTGCAAAGAAAATACCAATACCACCTAAGGTAGGAACGGTCTTAGAGTGTACGCTTCTCTTATCGGGTACATCAACCAATTGCTTTGCATGTGCAATAAAAATTATTGTAGGAAAGGCTAGAAAAGCGGTAACTAAGGCTAACAAAAACGGAAATAATAATAACATTTCTCCGATCCCCTTATCTATAATTTCAGTTATTAAATTCATTAATAGCGGTTTGGGTACAAATGTACAACTTAATACAAAATTGAACAATTGTTGGTTTTTTGATTTATCAGAACTGCGAAATACAATATAAATTAACCCTATGATACTGAAATAGGTTAATTCAAATGCACAAAAAATTAGTTCATATACTATTTAAACAGAAAATAAATTCTGCTCTAAAACAATTCTGACCTCGTCTTCACTATTACAAAAGTAAGTTTTACTTTTTAAATAGCTGAGGAATTTTAGAGAGATTTTTTGAACAAACAATAATCGTAGGATTCCCAACTTTGTTCCCTTTAACAGCCATATAATCTTCTCTTGTTTTTAACCAAATATTTTTAAGACTGCGATTACTAGCACCACCTACTCTCATTTTTGTAATAACTTCGGGCAAATAGGCAAATTGTAATGTATTATCCTTAAATATTCGTAACATCATATCGTAATCTGCTGCTATTTTAAAATTTAAATTAAATACCCCATGTTTATTATAAACCTCTTTTTTTAGAAACAACGTGGGATGAGCTGGCATCCATCCTTGTTTTAGTAATTTTTTTGAAAAGGATTTACTTTCCCAATTTCTAATCACTTTGTCCGAATTGGTTGCATTAATATAATGTAAATCCCCATAAACACCATCGACATTGCTTTCGTTAAAGCATTTCACAATATGGTTGATGGTCTTTTGTGAGTTAAAAAAGTCATCGGAATGTAGAAAACCAACGATATCTCCCGTTGCTTTTTCAATGCCTTTATTTAAGGCATCATAAATGCCTTTATCTGGTTCGGAAACACAAACAATATTATCATGATTTTGCTTTTCTGAATCGATAAGTGTCAAAGTTTTATCCTTTGAAGCTCCGTCTATAATAATATACTCTATATTATCATAATCTTGAGACAACACGGATTTCATACAATGTTGAATCGTATTTTCGCTATTATATGTAGCTGTAATTATGGAAACTTTCATTTATTCAATATTTCTTTTCCTAATTGATTCTGCTGGATTTCCCTGGTAAACCACATAAGAATCCATATTTTTAGTTGCTACCGAATTAACGGTTAAAATGGCATGTGTTCCTATGGTTACCCCTGGACATACTACAGATTTAGCTCCAACCCAAGCGCCATCTTCAATATGAATCTCTTCCACAATTAAATCGAAAGTTGATTTTTTATAATTATGGTTTCCACATAACAACATAGCTTCTTGCGACACGCATACGTGGCTACCTATAGATACCTTTGCCAAATTATCTATCCAAACTTTTTCACCTATCCAAGTAAAATCCCCAATCGTTAACAACCAAGGATGTTTAATATTTACACCGGGCTTAACAACCACTCCAGTTCCTATTTCTGATCCAAAAAGCCGTAACAAAAAAACTTTTAAACCAGAACTAGGATTTAATGGATTAATAAAAAACAAGACGTTTATAAAATACCAACATAAACGCTTTAGTTTACCTCCGGGTTGATACCAAGAGTTATTGTATGTTGATAAATCTGTTTTCAATTACTTTTCTGCTTTTAATAGAGTATCAAAATAAGCAATGGTTTTTACTAAACCTTCTTCTAATTGAATTTTTGGTTCCCATCCGTTTAGTTCTTTTTTAGCTAAATCGATGACCGGCTTACGCTGTAAAGGATCGTCTTGTGGTAAAGGTAGGTGTATTATTTTAGATGAGGAGTTCGTCAATTCAATCACTTTACTTGCTAATTCCATCATGGTAAACTCTACGGGGTTACCAATATTTACAGGTCCCATAAATACATCACGACTGTTCATCATACGTATAGTTCCTTCAACTAAATCATCAACATATTGAAAAGAACGTGTCTGACTACCGTCTCCAAACATCGTAATATCTTCTCCTTTTAAGGCTTGTACTATAAAATTAGAGACCACACGCCCATCATTAGGATTCATATTTGGACCATACGTGTTAAAAATTCTAATAATTTTAACCGCAACTTCATTCTGTAAATAGTAATCCATAAATAAAGTTTCTGCACATCGCTTTCCTTCATCGTAGCAAGAACGTAATCCAATAGGGTTTACATTTCCCCAATAAGTTTCTGGCTGAGGGTGTACTGCTGGATCTCCGTAAACCTCACTTGTTGATGCTTGTAAAATTTTAGCCTTAACACGTTTTGCTAATCCTAACATGTTAATCGCCCCCATAACAGAGGTTTTAATCGTTTTAATTGGGTTGTATTGATAGTGCACTGGTGAAGCTGGACAGGCCATATTATAAATCTCATCTACTTCAATCATAAAAGGTTGAGTTACATCATGACGTACCAATTCGAAATAATGATGATCCATTAAATGTTCGATATTCTTTTTACTTCCTGTAAAATAATTATCTAGACAAATCACTTCATTGCCTTCGTTTAAAAGACGTTCACATAAGTGTGAACCTACAAACCCGGCTCCTCCGGTGATTAAAATACGTTTCATTTTTTACTATTTATTTTTAATTGAATAATTGTCTATTAGCTTCCAAAACTTCTGGGTTTTCGCAAAATACTTTTGCATAATTATAAGCTGCCTCAGACCACTCCTTATAGGAGTCTGCATCCATTTTTGCAGCCTTAATTAAAACCTCAGTGATACTATTTGTATCTTTTAACGGAAGATCCCAACCTATGCTTTTAGATTCCAAATCTCTCCAAGGTGTTTGATCAGAAATAATAACAGGACATCCTGCTGATAAACCTTCCAATATAGCATGTCCAAAATTCTCTCCTTCTGATAACAGGACTAAAAATTCATAATCCCTAATTACATTAGGTACTTCGTCACCATCAATTACACCTTTATGAGTTACAGTAACACTTTTAGGTAGTTTTTTTATAATTTCTTTACATTCATCCCAATATACAGAATCATATATTGGACCATAAAGATCTAAAATTATAGTTGCATCTTCAACAGGTATCAATGCATGTAAAATGTGATGCGTCCCTTTTTCTCTTGATATTCGTGCAATGCAAACCATCTTTGCGACATTTTCTAACTTCTGTCTTTTACTATTCTCATCTGATATCAAACGAGGTAGGTTCGCTGCTACAAGCACATTTGAATTTCCTGTATTATTTATTATATGTTGTTTTTCTGCTTCATTAGTAGCATGAAACATAATGTTTTTATATAGTCCATATTGCTTTGCTAATTTTAAAAACATTTTTTTACGTCCTTTTTTGACTGAAAATGCTTGTGGGTTTAACATACCTCTGGCTGCAACTACAACTGGCATATTAGATTTCTTCAAATAATACAAGGGCAGAATTGAAAAATTTAAAGAATAAATACCATTAATATACCCTATATCAAAAGTTGTTTCTGCTATTAAACTCTTAATAGTTTGTTTATTTAACTGATCGTTAGAAATATAATATACTTTAGTATTGTCGTTTATAGAATTCCATGAATTCGAGGTTATGGCTTTATAAGGTTCGTTTTCACAATAATCCGTATCCCTAGTAACAATTAAAAATTCGAATTCATCTTTAAAATGAGCTATTAAATTTGCATAAGATCGTACGGGTCCACCAGAACGTGTTCCAGGTAAAAACCAATCGATAAAAATTAATATTTTCTTTTTAGGGTGTTCCAATTCAATTAATTTAAAATAGATTTATATAGTTCTATATACGCGTTTGAGATATTTTCTAAACTAAATCGTTCGACATTCTTAATTCCTTTATCCACTAATATATTACGATATCTTCCATCTGATACAACCTTCTGAATTCCATTTCTAATAGACTCCACCTCGTAGGGGTTTACTAAACAGGCACTGTCCTTGGCCACTTCTTTCATAGCACCCAAATTAGAGGTAATAACAACTCTACCAACAGCTTGTGCTTCTATTATAGGCATTCCAAAACCCTCATATGTGGAGGCAAACAATACAAAATCGCAGAGTTCATATTCCCTTACCACTTCAACATAGTCAATATTTACTCGCGTCACATATGTAATATTATATTTTTTTAATAATGCCATATGATTTTCGGAAAGTTCCCCTATAATTCGTAATTCACATGAAATTCCTTTTAAAGCTTCAAAGGTACGTTCTAAATTTTTATTAGCTTTAGTTCCTATTAATAAAATTCTAGGAGAAATATTATTAAAAGGTTTGGGTTTAAAGTGTAATTGGGAATTCACAGGATTATAGATAACTCTAATTTTGTTCGATGCAAAAGGAATTAATTTTGACAGCTCCAATTTTGTAAATTCTGAAATTACAGTAATACGTTTAACAAACAACGCAGGTAACCAAAACCAAAATAATTTAATATAAAATTGTTTAACAAAATTCCCTTGAAACGCGGATCCAATATCATGGATAGTTAAAACAGTATTCTTACCTGTCACTAATGCTACATAGTGGACATCTCCTGTGATATGATGAATGTTATTTTTCTTATCTATAGTTAAACTCTTTATATTTTTAAATAAAACAACTGGACTTCCTCCAGAATAAGGTAGTTCTATCGTGTTTGTATTACAACGGTCAGATACTTTTAAATTTATGCTGTAAAATAATTCCTCTATACTATTGTATTGAGATAAACGTTTTCTGAAAATATAATTTAAGCTATGATTGTCTTTCAAAATTCCAATTTAAAAATTTCTTGCCTGCCCAAATAAAAAGAAATATAACTACAAGAGATTTAACTAAATGATTTAAAACTACTACTAATTCTGTTTCGGCTTTAACTACTTGTAAAAATAGCAGTGGAATAAAAAATATTAAAATAGTATTTACATTAACCTGCCTAAGAAAGTAATTCCAAAAACCAATTAGAGACCAACTCCAAATGCCCATAAAAAAAATGCCCCCTACAACACCAAAATTCGCATAAGCCTCACCTATAATACTTAACCCCATAGATGTATTTTCTCCTAAAGTAAGTCCTGTAAACCTCAAAAAATTTTCTACCCCTCCAGCTTGTTTTTTATTTGGATTAAGAAATCGAGGCAAGGCACTAGCAGAAATAGCATCTTTAACTGTTTCTCCTTCTGCGAATGGCTCATTACCTGGTACATTATTCATAATAGCACTAATAATCCATCCTTGATTTAACCTTACATTTAACTGTCCCTGTTCCTCTTCATTTTCCAAATCTCCTCCAGAAATTCGCTGACTTAAAATGGATAAAAACAATTCAGTATTATTACCTGAATATCCTTGTTGGATTATCATTCTATAATTATGTTTAACAGCTTGTATAGCAGTACTCAGAATGAAACCTGCCAATAAAACAATAATGTTCATTTTAATTTTTGTTTTATATTTATAAGCCCAAAACATATAATAAAATGTAGTCCATAACAAAAAATCATGAAACATTCCCGATCTCAAAGCAGATAAAAAGAGGTAAACAATTACTCCATAAAATAAATACCTGTGCCACTTTTGATCTGAAAACAACAAAATAAGCCCACCTACAAACTTAAAATTAGCTACTAAAAAAAAGAAGAACTGTAAGCTGCCCGGCATATAACTTTTCAAGAAATCACAAAATACACCTATAATCAATATATATACCCCGTAGTATTCGAATCCTTTAAAATTTATGTCTTTCTTTTTTAAGTTATACTTTTTTAAGCCAAATAAAATTATTCCTGCATAAACAAAGTAAGCAGGGACCACATAACTCATATAAATGGTTTCTGTCACATACATATAATATTTATAGTGATGAAATTCGTTACCGTAATCAAATACAGGCCCCACAATCCACTGAAGCCCCGCGATTAGAAGCATGAATTCCAAAATAGGGATGCTCTTTCCTAGATTTGATACAAATCTAAAACCTACAAAAATGACTGAAATTATTCCTATTGTCGACCACATTATTTAGGTTCTCTTTGCAATTCTAAAATTAATTCTTGCAATGCAACTTCTGCAAAAAAATGTTTACTATTTTTCTTAACACTTGGAATCACTTCTTCTAACTGTAAAGTTTCAACATTTTCAAAATTAATAGCGATAACATCTTCAGAAGCATATGACTTAATACCAAACATTTTATCAGAATACCATACTGTTAAACCACAGGCTAAATATTCAAACAGTTTATTGGGTGCATTATATTTAAAATTATCAGTTAAAGCCTTATAAAGAATAACTCCAACATTATATCTAACCAATAGTTTTGGTAATTTACTATACTCTATTCCGTCCTCATTAAACTTGATATATTGAGAATTTAATTTTCTTAGATAATCTAAAGTTTCTCTGTTAAAATTATACCCATATATATCAAAAAAGATTTTACCCTCTTGACTGATTACCCAAGAACAAAATTCTCTTAAATATGAATAATCAAGCGATAAAGTTCCCACATAAATACATTTAATAATGTTATCGTTGAATAAATTCTCCTTTTCAATATTCCAAGAACTCGGTGGATAATTAGGAGTAACATACATCTTATCTTTTGATATATCTGGATGGTCTTTTAGAAACAGATTAACTCTATCTGAATTTGTTTGAGAAATCCACTCAGCCCTTTTAAATAAAAATTTTTTTTCCAAATAATGATTCAAGACAACTTGCTTAGATGCTACTTTTTGATACCAATGATTAGAAAAATACTCATGAAAATGTATATATAATTTTACCTTCCTATTAAAAATAAAAATGTATAAAAAAACAGGTAAGGCAGAAAAGCTTTCATAATACAAAATTTTATCGGGACGAAAAGCAATTAAATTTGACATCATTTTGAATAGAGAAATAATTTCTATAAATTTCTTTCTAGTGAAACTAGTATTTAAAGTGGGAGAATCTCCCCTGCAGATGCTATCTAAATTACTATTTACATATGAATCCCTTTTCTTTTCATTCTTAGTAGAATAGGCTTTTATCTTAAATTTTTCATTCTTTGAAAGAATATTCAGAAGATTAGTTACTGGAGGGTAGAATTCTAGAGGAAGAGAATGAATTACTGCAAGTCTTATTTTATCCATTTAATGCCCTATAGTTTTTAATAATACATTCTTTATTATACTTTTATAGTCAAAACCATTATCCATAACCTTTAACTTTCCTTTATTCGTTAATTTTTCTAACTCATCCAAATTATTCATATAATATGATAATTTATCTAATAATTCTTCATTAGAAGAGTAAAACACAACTTCGTCTTCTTTATAAAATGCCGTTGTTTCTTGATTTCTTTCTGTTAATAAGGCTGTCCCACATGCAGGAATTTCGAATGTCCTCGTTGTATGTAACTCTGGAAATCTTTTAGACAACATCCCTAGAGAAAACATTGAAGAAGAAATTAACTTACTATAATCTTCTCCAAAAATTGATTCTCCTAAAAAATTAAATTTTGTATTATCCTTATATTTCTCAGAAAAACTTCCCCATCCCTTTCCTACAACGGTTACTTCAATATCATTCATTAATAAAAACTTGACTAGTTTAAACCTGGAGTCTTCAGCTAAACCAATGAATACAACTGTTTTAGTTTTATCCCTAAATTCATGATATGATTTATGAATATTTTTATCGAATCCTTGGGTGGTCAAAATAATTTTTTCTGCATCGACCAGTTCTTCATAAAACGGAATTTCCTTTGATTTAGTTGTAATAACATAATCAAACAAATTTATATTAGAAATAAATTTATTTGATTTATTTTCATAGAAAGCCATGTCTGGAGTGAAATGAATTAACTTTTTTGAGTTATCCTTCAAAATCATTAATGTACGGCGACTTAAGATCATTCCTTTATCGACCCAAATCAAATCGTAATTTTTTGACTTTATTTGCTTTTGAATAAATGTATTTGTATTATACACTAAAGGGCCAAGCTTATATCTAAATCCTAAAGACCTAAAAATTTTTAATGTTCTAAAAAACGGAATATGAGTATTAATAATCTGAAAATTTTCTACGGATAAAATGGCTTTAATTTGATCTGCTCGCATCTTACTTGTAGTCCCCTCCGAATATTGACCTATATACAAAATTTTTTTCAATTTATTAATGAATCTATTTTATTAATGTAAACGTCTGGAGAATAAGCTTCTAACATTTTTAATCTGGCTGTTTTATATTCTTCAATATTAATATTCTTAATTTTATGAAGTAATTCGTCATGCCAATCAACACTATCCAACATAAATGTGTCCAAACTTAAATTTTTAGCAATACAACCAATTCCTCCCGAATTAAACCCCACTATAGGCACTCCTTGATTCAAGGATTCGAGGAAAATAACTCCTAGTGGTTCATTCTTATTAAAATGGATTACGACATCTATATTTTGATAAATATCTATTTTATCTTTAATAAAACCTTTGAAATTTATTGTTACAAAATTCAATTGGCCACACCATAATACAAATTTATCAATCTCATCTGAGCTATCAACATGTCCAAAGAAAAAGAAGGTGATATCTTTATTTTTTTTCTGCTCTAGGAAATCTATAAACTCATACATCTCTTTCAATCCTTTAGATTTAGATACGCGACCTATAACACCTACTTTAATCTTCTCTAAATCATCATAACTAGTATTCCACTCTATATCAGACTTAAATGCTCGTGCAGGCGAACTAACAACTTGAGATTCTATTCGAACATTATCATAAATCAACGAAGCTATAAATTCTGATGTACTGATTAATTTAACATTCTCAGGAATCTGTTTTAATCTCGATTTTTCTGTATCCTCCGTTAATCGAACATGAATAATGAAATTTCTCCAGAAAAATAGTCTTGCTAAAATTATAATATACTTAGAATGTCCTCCCTCATTTACATAAACTTTATTGTACCTATAAAATAACTTAAATGCCAATGTGAGATAAAACCAATTTAAGTTATCAAATTGATAAAGTGTATGCTTCAAATTATTCACATTATTTAATTCCTCAAGCAAACCATTATACTCTTTTTTTATATAGACATCATACTCTTTATGTGTTCCACATAAAAAAGCAAAAAGTGTTTGTTCACTTCCGTAGAATTTTCCTGAAGGGCTCACTATTGCTGTTTTCATTTAGATACTTTTTAACAATTTTGCAGGATTTCCCGCAACAATCGTATTTTCTAAAACATTTTTAGTCACTACAGAACCTGCGGCTACTACACTTCTCTTACCTATCGAAACTCCTGGAAGTATTTTTGTATTTGCCCCAATCCAACAACCGTCTTCAATCACTACATTCTTAATAATTAACCCTCCTTTCCAAGAAGGAACAGATTTATCAGTATATTTATGATTATGGGTAAATATGAAACAGTTGTTAGCAATAGCTACATTATCTCCAATAATAACATCACCACTTAAATCAATAATCGTGTTATTACTTACATTAGAATTGTTACCTATAATTAAATTGCCCTCCATCCCCTTCTCTCTTGAATATAGTTGGCAATATGAAGAAATAGATATGTTTTCTCCTAGTTTCCAATTAGAATTCTTAACTCTAATTACACAAAAGGGCTCTAATTGAAAGTTGCCCCCCGTTTTAAAGGATGCATTCTTTTCTACAATTAATTGAGAATTAGAATGAATATGACTATCATTTCCTAATACTAGCTCTCCTTCTACTGTAATAAAACTATGTTTTCCTAACCTATTATTATCGCCTATTAAAGCTCTTCCTTTACCCCTCACATTTAAAGGGAAATCAATTCTTGGATTTCCTTTAAAGTTAAATCTACTTAATAAATAAACTGAATAAACTATCTTTGATAGTTCCCTGCCCATTGACTTTATAAAGGCTGTAAATACTTTCATTCTTATTATCTATTTATTTTATTTATTATTGATTTTATTTTAAGTGTATTCTTAAAGCCTAGAATAGAGCTTAATTTTTTAAATTTCTCACCACCAACAGGCCACATCTTTTTAAAACCAAGATCATAAAATTCCAATGAGGCTGTTTTTGATAATTCCGGAAAGGTATACTTATATAAATATATAAAATGAAGAAAATTATATCCTAATCCGCACTTTAGCTCATTGGTCAAATTAACTTTTTTTACTTCCTTCTTGTATGAAATATACGATTTCAATAGGCTTTCTGCCTTTTGAAAACTTAAGTTATTTGATTGGGATATACTATTTGGATTTCCTGATCGATAAAAAACTTTTGCGTTTTTACAAAATTTAATTTCTTTTGTATTTAATAAAACACGAGTAAAAAACTCTCCATCTTGATTTATTCTAAGACCTTCATCCCAGATGCCTGATTTTTGAATAATAGCTCTTGGAACAAGCCAACAATGTACCGCTCCCATACCTTTTCCTCTCCAAGAATCATTCAGCCATTTGTAGCCTTTATCATAATCCTGATTTACTTCTTGATTTTGCCATTTAACATTGTCTGTTTTATCATAAAATCTTCCCCAAACACCACTAGAAATGACTTCGCTCGTTTCGCCGTGAAGCTCTTTAATTTGTATTTCAATTTTCTCTTTACACAATAAATCATCTGCATCCAAATATTGTATATATTCCCCTTCACTCAATTCAAAACCATAGTTTCTTGCGGCACATGCGCCTTTCCTAATATTTTTGACAACTTTTATATTATCTGCTTCATATTGTTTGGCAAGTTCAAAAGACCTATCTGTCGAATAATCATCTACTACTATGACTTCTATATTTTTATATGTTTGATTTAATACTGAATTCATAGTCTCTTCAAGCCATGCTTCAGAATTATATAAAGGTATTATTATTGAAACTAATTTAAATCTCATATATTTTTTATCAATTTAGCAGGGATGCCTCCCACAATAGTTTCCTCCTTAACATCCCTAGTTACAACAGAGCTTGCAGCAATAACAGCTCGTTTACCAATTTTAACACCTGGTAAAAGAGTGACTCCCGAACCTATCCAAGCTCCGTCTCCTATTTGAATGGGTTTAGAGACAATTGCACCTTTCCATGCTGGTAATTCTTTATTTGTATATTCATGATCGTGAGTATACAAAGTACAATTAGGCCCAATTGCAACATCGTTCCCTATTGAGACATCATTTACAAGGTCTAATATAGTCCCATCCCCAATATTACAATTATCTCCTATCACTAGTCTTCCATTTCCTTTTTTCTCTCTAGAGAAAATTGCACAGTAATTAGCGATACTGACATTGTTTCCTATAAACCAATGATTGGCAATAAACATTTTTGAAAATTCACCTATACTAAAATCATTCCCAATAGTTAAACTGGTATCTTTTTTCAACTTAATTTCACTATTACTGTGAAAAACACAATTATTGGCTGCAGTCATTTTACTTTTTTTATCAATACCAAAAAGCGAATACTGTTTTAAAGTACTTTCTTTCCCAATCGTTAAAGTTCCCTTGCCTTCTCTTATAATTGGCAAAAAAACCTTAACATTCTTTCCTATATTTGATTTCTGTAATAAATACAACCAATATATCTTTCTAAAAAAAGACTCTAAGCTAGTTTTAAATGCGTCTAATAAAATTTTCATTTTAATAACACATTATTTACTAAACCAAGATATCCTATTCCATAATATTTTCTCATTTCTTTAAATTTTGAAAAATTAGAATATTTTATTTGCGACAGTATTAGTTTGGAAATTCTTTTTTCATATACCAAATTTACTTGTTTTTTACAAGTATTATCCAAAGGGCAAGTTTGTCTGTTTATAAAATCTTGACCAACCATTAATGTTTTTAAAGCATTCATGGGGTTTTTTTTCCTAATAGATGCTTCTTGACCATCAGATAAACGGTACCAAACAATACCGTGAGGCATTAATACTAATGAACAATCCAAAGCTAAACGGTGCCATAATTCATAATCACCATAATGTCTAACATTAGCAAAACCTTTTTTTTCCTCAAACACATCTCTTCTAATTATACTCGATAAAGGAGCCTTATGAAAAATAGATTTTTTATCAATATAATGTCTTTCATAACTCTCTTTAGAATTTAATACAAAAGGGAATATGCATTTTTCATCCTGTTCTATTGAACATAAACCAAACCCTGCAGAAGGATATTGTTCCATATAATACACCAACTGTTCCAAACCGTAGGGGTATATCATATCGTCGGCATCGACATATTTTAAGTATTTACCTTTAGCATATGAAGCTGCCTTATTTCTGTTTGGATAATCTCCTAAATTCATATCATTTAGGTATACTTTAATTCTTTCTTCTTGAGAGGCAAAAGTCTTTGCTATCTGCAAAGAAGTATCATTCGAGCGATCGTCTACAATTATAAGTTCCCAATTTTTATATGTAGATGCTAAAACACTTTTTATCGCGTCAGCTATATATCTTTCGCGATTATAAACAGTCATCAGCACCGAAACAAGTGGTTCATGCAAATTTCTCATTAAAAATTTGGATTAAAATTAAATTTCCTTATAAATTGGACTATTCTATTTGGGATCCATCTTTTATTTAAAATAGGGCCTAAAGGTATTTTTGGTACATTATTTAATTTATTTAAATTAACCGAAACTTGTGTAAATGCATCAAAATAATTCTTTGCATTTTTTTCAGGGTTAAACATTTTGTTTGCTTTAACAATTGCATTTTCTTTCATCTTTTCTAAAATGTCTGGAGAAGTATATAGTTCAATTAATGATTCCGAAAATGCATCAACATTATTAACTTCTACCAGTATGCCATCTTTATTCTGAGAAACTACTTCCGGAATACCACTCTCTATAGAACTAATAATAGGAACACATCCAGACTTCATAGCCTCTACTAAAACATTAGGCAAACCTTCAGATCGTGTTGGAAATAGCAACACGTTATTTCTTTTTAATATCTCAATAACTTCCTCATTATTTTTTTGTCCAAGAAATGTTACATTTTTATTATTCTGGAACGCTTCTTGCAACCAAAAGTTCAATTCACCGCTACCTACAATATTAAAATGGTATTTAATGTCTTTATCTTCCAGTTTTTCAATAATAGAAGGTAATAAGTCAACACCCTTACGCTCTATTAAATTACCGACAAAAACGATTTTAAGAATATTATCTTTAAATTCGACTAATTCATTTTTTACTTCTGGTACGGGGTAATAAATAAGGTTTACTTTATGCCTGTTGGCCGGCTTTAATCTAAGATTTAACTTATCGTTGATAAATTTACTGTATACAATAAATTTATCGATGTAATCCTGAAATATTTCACAATGTCCATAATAAGTCTCAAAGTCACCATGCACTATATAAATTAATGGATTAGAAAGTTTTAATAACACTACCATTCGTAATTCTGTAATATCATTAGCAACAATAATTGATTCACTATTTACTGTTTCTCTAATTGTATTTAACGTATGGTATAAGTTATCAAAACCACTTAAATTAAATCTAACAACATCATCACACCAATCTTCAGATATAGTATTATGATTTTTTTCCTCATACTTATATAATACTAATTTATATTTTAAATTACTTTTAGGCTTAAATTTTATAATGTTTTTTAATATGGTTGATACTCCTGCAGGAACATCTTTATTAAAAATAACAATCTTTGTTGCTTTAAATTCTTTTATGTCCATGTAGGAGGATATTTAAAAATTCTATTTTGAATTTTGTTAAACAATGTATTTTTCACAACTCCCGTATTAATAAATTCAGCTACATCAAAGAGATGAAATGTTGTATGTAATAAAATCATGTCTTCAGGATTACTAAGCATAATATTACTATTAGGTTTATATTTTTCTTTTGAGAACGAGATTGCATCCAGATGCTTTAGTTTATGAAATAATAATATATCTGAAATTAAAGGAAAATCCCTATCATCATGTTTAAAATAAAGTCTATAATTACTATTTAACATTCTTTCTTTCCTTCTATCCCACTTATTTTTAGCCTCTTCCTCACTTTTATAATGTAAGAAATGAATTTCGACATCATCTAAAACTCCTATTGGATAATGAATATTTTCAATTGGATACATTGAAGATTCCTGAAAAGTCATTTCTTCCCGCATGTAGAAGTCAAAATTTTGGAGTAATTTTATGTAACATGGAGAATTAATAAAAAGACCTATAAAAGGCGTATTATAAGGTAAATCTAAAGCTTTATAAATCGCCCCTCCCCAACAATTGTTGGAAATAATTGCAAAATTGTTGTTTCTTATTCTTGATTTCAATATTCTATTTAAAACAACTCTATTAACATTTTCCCTTCTTAATTTTATGGCCTGGATTAGTTTTTTAATGCTGGTTTCAAAAATAATTTTATTCAAAATTCCGAAATAAAATTTGTTTCCATTACTTACTAATTTAAAATAGAGTTTAAAAAGTTCTTTTTGGTTTATTTTATTTATTAATAAGAAATTAATGTGCCAGACACTTCCTGCTATTTCAATCTCTTTTTCTTCCTCTTTATTAATTTTAGTTAAAAAAACAGGTAATTCTTTTTCTTATGCCATTTACACGATTCCTGGTACCATATATCATCGAAACTTCCGTGAGATAAGTGTTGCACTTTTATATTTTTGGGTACTATTATTTTGTAATTATTTTTTTTTATTTGATAAGAATAATCTATGTCATACATATGAAAACCTTTTAATTGATCGCTAAAAGGTATCTTTTGCCAAATTTCTTTACGTGTAGCCAAGAACATCCCATCAACTACAACGACTTCCTGATTCTCTAGATATGTATTTTTATTTCGGTTCTTTTCATCAAAAAAAGCATTACTCCTATAGTATTTTGAGGGTAATGCTACCCATGGTGTTGGTTCGGCAGATTTATAAATGGCCCCTGCCATTCCGATTAAGCCAACATCTTTATTATCTAAAAGTGTTATTAACTCAGAACCCCAATTATTTGAGTGAAAAAGAATATCTTCATGTATAAACAATAAATTATTATAAATAGCTTTCTTAGCACACAAGTTATATACTTGGCATATACCTAAAGATTCTACTCTATTATCAAAAGCAATTATTTCATATTTAATACCAATTGTTTTATTTATATTATTTTTTACTTGAGATAATAAATCTGGCTTTACTGAACAAATTATGATTGAAAGCATACTATCATCTTTTAAGTGTGTTAAAAAATTCTACTAAAGCGTACTCTGTTTTACTTCTACTATAAGATTCAGATGTATGCCGTGCATTTTTTTGCATTTCATAAATTAAATCTCCATTAGTTGAAATCTGGTCTATAAATTGGTTTAATTTTTCGACTAAAAGATATGGCTCATTATTTTGAAAAGAAAAACAATTTTCACCATCCCTTATAAAGTCTCGAGATCCATAACCTTCATAAGTATAAACAATACAGCCTGACGCCATTGCTTCAACTATTGAAGCATTCAAAGATTCAAAAGTATTTAGCGCTATAAAAAATTTTGACTCCTTAAAAACATCAGAAACTTCTTTATGCGTATACCCCTTTAGTTCAACAATCTCCCATTTTTTTCGTTCAAAAAAATTCAGTTTCTTCCCATATCTACGATTCAATAAACTATATACAATTTTATAATCGATTTGATCAAATTTGGGAAACATTACAATCTTATTTTTTTTATGATCAAACCCCATTTTTGTTTCTTCCACTTTAAAATTTTCTAAAATAAAAGGAGGTATCATAACTTCAGGTAAATCAATATATTTCTCTATAACACCACTCATATGTGGCATGATAGAAAATACATAATCAAATCCTAAACTTTTGTGTGTTTCATTCTTAGGTAAATTATTAAAAACATAACCTAAATTTTGAATGAATAAGATCTTTATACAATTAAGTTTCTTTAAAGATTTAAAATCAACACTGACTTCTGGAACAACTAAAACATCTTGTTTCTCTAATTTAACAGATTTAAAGTCTTTACGTGTAATTGAGGGTACATCAAAATCTAACCATTCATATGTGGTTTTTTCATCTCTAATAATAGCGGAAGCATTAAAACCGTTTTCGTTTAAAATGGAAATGTGATGCATAACAATACCAATCCCCCAACTTGGCTTGTCATGATATGGTATATAATAATAAATTCTCATGTTTTATTTGTTTTTAAGAAGGTACTAATTTTATTTTTTATATCAATTCCTTTTAAAGCAAATAGCATAAGTCTACTATTCATTATCCCTTCATATTTGGATTTCCAAAAGTTCATTTCTCTTTTTAAATTACCTAAAGCATTCCAAACTTCAATTGGGTATATTTCAGCCTTTATTTCATTTAATTCTTTTTCTTTTTTTCTAAAAAGGCTTTATGTCCACTTATTCCTTCTCTATTAAAAACAGTTACAAATTTATCTATATGTTGATACGATAAATTACGTAACAAAACTCCTTTAGCATAAAAGTCCCAATCACTTAATATTTTAAGATCCTGTCTATAGCCTCTAAATTCTTTTAAAATATCTGTTTTTGTAAAAATAGCTTGATGAGCCAAAAAACCTGTGCTAAAAAACTCCAAATTTAATTCATTTGGGTATAAATATTCTTTTCTTTTTCCTTCATTATCCTCTGCTATCATGTTTCCATAAACAAAATCATTTTTAGACATATTTAGTGAAAAAACTTCAAGAATTTCTTTATTAAAGAAACAATCTCCACTATTCATGAAAATACAATACTCACCATTGGCCATAGTAATACCCTTATTCATAGCATTGTAAATCCCATCATCAGTTTCACTCACCCAATAATTAATTCTATCATTATTTAACTCGATTAACTCTTTACTACCATCTGTAGATCCTCCATCAATAACAATATACTCGAAATTCTCATAAGATTGATCAAATACGGATTCAAAAGTTTTCTTTAAACCTTCGCAGTCATTATAGTTAATTGTTATTACCGTAATAGGCCAGTTTTTCGTTTTATTATTTTTTTTCAACATTTATAACCGTTCTCTATCCCAATTAATATTTATTTTTAAAACCTTTGCTGGAGCACCACCAATCAAAACATTTTTATTAAAGTGCTTAGTTACTATAGATCTTGTTGCTACAACTGAATCTTCAGACAAGATGCTTCCTTTTAATATAGATACATGTGAAGCAACCCAAACATGATTACCTATAAACACATCCTGAGCATAGTTTAAGCGTTGTTTAGTCAAATTATCAAGAATAGAATGAGAATCCCCTGTTCTTATATCAATATCACTAGCAAACATACAATTTTCTCCAATGCTAATTTTTGATTTGTTTTCTGTTGCCGCAATATGCACATTTTCAAAAGTTGTATTACTACCTATATTTATACTACAATTATTATCTTCAATCCAAAACTCTCCGCTTTTATTTAAACGTACATTTTTAGATACATGAATAGTATTGTTATCTCCTTTTATATAAACTAATAATTGATGGAAAGAACATTCCTCCTCAAAAACAATCTGATTATTATTACCTTTAATTCTTAATATTGAATTTTTAAATTTCGTTCTATTAACATTAATCTGATTACCCTCCCCATTAATATTTTCTTGTAAATATGGGTAAGATTTTTTTGATAAAAAAGGTAACATTTTATAAATTAATCGGTTAATCATTGTATATTTTATTTCCCATTCTAAATATTTCGACATACCAGATTCATAATTATTATTAATAATCTCCTATTAATTGGATTAAACAATTGTTAGGTAAAAAATTAATAATCTAGTTTATTTTAAGTTCTGAAATTAAATTATCAATATTCCAGAAATTTTTCTCAATTATACCTAATTGATCATCTGGCAAATCCCACCATTTCAATCTTTGCAACTCACGAATAGTTTGATCTGAAAAACGATATTTTATCACTTTTATTGGACTTCCCACAGCAATTGCATAGGGAGGTATATCCTTACTCACCACAGAACCAGCCCCTATAATCGCACCGTCTCCTATTTTTACTCCATCTAATATTGTTACATTCATTCCTATTAATACATCATTCCCTATAAAAATAGTTTCACGCTCATTGATTTTATCCCTATCACATAAAGTCATTCCGTTTTGTTTCATTGTTGAATAAAACATTGGGGCTGTAGAAACCCCCTTTGTGGGATGAATGCCATAACCACAAACTAAATTGGGACCGATAGAACAAAACTTTCCAATAATGGCATTACTAATAAGACTATTTTGAGCCAAATATGTATAATCCCCGACAAGTACTTCGGATAAAGCATAAGGAGGATAAATCTTAGTCTTAATTCCTAAATACGTATTATGTTTACCAGAAAAAGGCTGTTGCTGTTTATTCAATTGATGTCTTACTTCTGGAAAAAATTTAAAGAAAAGTTTGTCAATTAATTTTTTGAATTTTAATTTACGTTTTAAAATTTCAAAATTTGATGGTTGTAATTCATTCTTGATACCATAAAACTGTTTGATAATTTCTTCAGCATCTTTATTTTCTAAAAAAGTAATATCTTTAACTTTTATATTATCTGAAAGTCTAAATTGTTTAAATTTGTCTGTTGATCCATTATGAACTCCTGTATTATCAAAACCAATATTCTCAACTAGTGAAATACTAGGATATAACGTATACCCTTTCTTCATTAAAACACTAATATGCCATTTAATAAACCAAGTATTCATTCTTCCCAATTTATTTAATTTTAATTGAGATCCTAAAAAATCACCTCCAAATTTATTTATCAATTGCCAATTATCACCTTGGGTAGCAAATTTTAATAATTTATCTGTATCCTTTTGAAAGTATTTCCATGCTCTATCCCAAGTAGCCCAGCCCCAACATAAAGGAACATTAAAAAAGAAAGTTTCTGGTAAATTCATTTTATGAGGGTACATAAACCCTGAAATATGCATTACCTCATCCTCATTTTCATAAAAATTTAACGCATCATTCATATATTGTAAAAATCCTGGAGAAGTTACAATATCATCTTCCAAAACGATTACTTTGCCATATTTCGTTACAATATCAGATACTCCAAAAATAATTGACTCTGCTAAACCTTTATTTGTATCAGATTCAATAACATTGACCGTTCCACACCACTGTTTTTGTTTTAAAACAGCTCTAGTTTCTTTTATTTTATTTAAGTCTGTAGTTGATGCATCTGATTTAGGTCCATCCGCAAAAATGTAAAGTATAGATTGATCAGCTAAAGCATTTTTAGAAAGTGCTTCTAAAGTTTTTAGAGTATGATCTGCACGATTGTATACGAAAAGAATAATTGGAGCTATTTTTTTCATTTAAACAAGATTACCATTCTTGATTTTTTTCATAACCAAACTGAATCAATAAATCATTAGCTTTATCTTTAAAGACTGCCTTTTCTTCATCTGAAATTTCATTTATCCACCTTACTGTAGATGCCTGAAGAGGTCTATTGATTTGAGTATTTCGATATTGAGTATGATCATCATATTCTTTATTCGTTCTATTATTTTTAAAAAACTCTCGTTCTTCCTTATGATAATTCATTATTTCAGGATAAGGTTTAAGATTTAAAAAATTTAACACCTCTTCTATAATTGGATATCCTTTGAGTGTAAGTTCTTCCAATTTTACCATAAAAATATTTTCACTAAAATTTGAATTCAACCAAAGGTTGTTATCATTTACCCATCGATTAACACCTCCTAAGTAATCACCATTCCGCTTCTTTAAAGAGGATGCTACGTCCCTTCCATCTCTTACCATTACTATAAACTTTGCTTTAGGAAAAACCTTAATAATATCTGTTATTTTAGATACATGTTTTGGTGTTTTTTCTAATAATCGCTTATTACCAGCATCATTAAAATATTTTTTAATCAAATTATAGTTGAAAGGTTTATCTAAAAATAAAAATGTTTCATTAGGTATCCCATAAACCTCTGGATGAAAGGATAAAATTGATAACATAATCGAAGTCCCACTGTGCCCACAACCTATAATAAAAATAGGTTCTTTACTACCATACCTTAACTTTGTAATAATTTTTTTTAATTCCATATATATTACTATTTGTTTAAAACTTCCCAATTATAATTAATAAGTACACCAGGATGAGATTTTGGTGGTAATTTACCTGTTTTATAAAAATCACCTCCTACAACCGTAATAATACCTGCTTCTTGAATCCAATCTGAAACCATTTTATCCACTTCTATAAAAATGTTATAAGTATAAACACCTTCTGGTAAAGGAAAATTAGGAATATTTAAATTTAAATGCCCTTTTAAACCTAATATTCCTCCAACATTAAATATATCGCTAGGACAAGAAAATAGCAATACACCCTTTGAATCCCTTAAACCTAAAGAAATTTTGACCCTATTAAAAGAAAATTTATCAATTGCACTATAAGAAATTTTAATTCTAAGATCCTGACCAGTTAAAACTGAGTCAATTTTCTTATTATCATTATTAAATAAACTAATTCCTTCAAATAAAACTTTTTTATCACCCTTCCTATCGTTTCTATCTTTCCACGAAACACTACTCTTATCCAAATTCATAGAAATATACTGTTCGATTACCTTCGATGTCGTATTGACAGATTTTATACTACCGTTCTCCATTAATACACAACTATCGCATAATTGTTCAATACTAGCCATATTATGGCTTACGAATAAGACTGTACGTCCACCTCCTTGACTTACTTCCTTCATTTTACCAATGGCCTTTTTTTGGAATTCGGCATCCCCTACTGCAAGCACTTCGTCTACTATTAAAATTTCGGGCTCCAAATGTGCCGCCACAGCAAAGGCTAAACGCACATACATCCCCGAAGAATACCGTTTAACAGGGGTATCTATATACCGTTCACAACCAGCAAAAGCAACTATTTCATCAAATTTTGATCGAATTTCTGGTTTAGTCATTCCCATAATGGCCCCATTTAAAAACACATTTTCACGACCAGTTAACTCAGGATGAAATCCAGTACCAACCTCTAATAATGAAGCAATACGACCTCGGGCCTTTATACTTCCTGTTGTGGGAGCAGTTACACGGCTTAATAGTTTTAATAATGTAGATTTCCCTGCACCATTTTTACCTATAATACCTAAAACCTCTCCTTGCTTCACTTCAAAATTAATATCTTGTAAAGCCCATACATATTCTGAATTACCTTTACTTGTTCTATCATTTGCCTCTCCGATTTTCAGGTAAGGATCTTCTTTCCCTCTCACCGTATGCCACCAACGATTTACATCATGAGCAAACGTTCCAGTTCCAACAGTACCTAGACGATATTGTTTACTTAAATTTTCTACTTTTATAGCAGGTTTCATTTTATAACTTTTAAATTAATAAGGACCTAAACGGTATCCATAAAACTTTTCTCTACCTTGTTAAAGGTAAAAATTCCAATACACAACAAAACAATAGTAACACAAAAACTGTAACTTAAAGCTCCCCAACTAAAATCACCCACTCCCAAGAAAGCATACCGAAATGTTTCAATAATGGCACTCATAGGGTTAGACATAATAATCGTTTTCATCCTTCCATTTATTGAACTTGCAGGGTAAATTATAGGTGTAGCATACATACCTAATTGTATCGCAAAACTAATCAAAAACGTAAAATCTCGATACTTCGTTGTTAAAGCCGTTATAATTAAGCCCAGCCCCAAGGCTAAACCTGCAGTCATTAATATAAGAACAGGAATTATCAATATATACAAATTAGGAACAATACTAGTTTCTTTAAACACTAAGTAATAAAAAAAACTCCTAAAAATAACAAAAACTGGACTCCAAAAGTTAACAATTTAGAAACAGTGATACTAATAGGAGTAACCAAGCGAGGGAAATAAACTTTCCCAAATACTCCTTTATTTGCTGTAAATGTATTGGATGTTGCACTAAGAGTAGTTGCAAAATAATTCCATAAGACTATCCCTGACAGGTAAAAAACTGCTTGAGGTAAACCATCTGTACTCATTTTTGCAATACCTCCAAAGACCACCATAAACATTATGGTAGTTAAAACAGGTTGTACAAAAAACCATAGAGGACCAAAAACAGTTTGTTTATATACAGCAACAAAATCTCGTCGTACAAATAGTGTTAATAAATCTCTATATTGCCAAAGTTCTTTAAAATTAATATCAAATAATTTAGATTTGGGATAAATCTCAATATCCCAATCTTCTTTTTCTATTGTATCTTGCATTACTTAATTATAATAATTATTATACCAGTTTACGAAATCGGTTATACCGTCTTTTACACTAGTTTCAGGTTTGTAATTATATTGTTTTTGAAGTGCTCCAACATCCGCGAAAGTTTGCTTTACATCTCCTGCTTGCATTGGAAGGAGTACTTTTGTAGCCTTTTTATTAAGCGCTTCTTCAATTGCTTCAATATAGTCTAACAATTGTACCGGTTGACTATTTCCGATATTATAAAGATTATATAATGATTTTGAATCGGAAGGTTTTAACAATGTTGAAGTAACTCCTGATACAATATCATCTATATAAGTGAAGTCTCTAGACAAGTCCCCATTATTAAAAACCTTAATAGGTTTATCATTGATGATAGCATCTGTAAATAAAAACATCGCCATATCTGGACGTCCCCATGGCCCATATACGGTAAAAAACCTAAGACCAATAGTTTCAAATCCATATAAATGGCTGTAAGTATGAGCCATTAACTCGTTTGCCTTTTTTGTAGCTGCATACAAACTTATAGGATGATCTACATTGGCTGTTTCTATAAAAGGCACATAATCACTATTTCCGTAAACACTAGAACTACTCGCATATACTAGTCGTGAAATATTATAATGCCTACAACATTCCAAAATATTTAAAAACCCTATTAGGTTACTATCCGCATAAGCATTAGGGTTTTCTAAGGAATAACGTACCCCGGCTTGAGCTGCCAAATTACATACCATATCAATCTTATGCTTTTGAAATAGTTTCGGCAAAGCATCACGATCTTCTAAATTTATTTTAGTGAATTGCATACGCTCGCCAAATGTATTACTGCTTGTCCATTTCGATTCCTGTTGAGCACCAATTTTATCTATGCCTAACTGAGCTAATCTGTCTAATTTTAAATTAACATCATAATAGTCATTAATGTTATCAAGCCCCACAACACAATGGCCCAACTCTAAAAGTCGGTTCGCTACGTGGAAGCCAATAAAGCCAGCAACTCCAGTCACTAAAATAGTTTTAGATTCCATAATTACTGCCCAATTACATACACCTTAAATCCAATAGTCTCTAAAGCGTCTTTATCTAGCACACCTCGACCATCGAATACAAAGGCTGGTTTTTGCATATTATCATAAACTTTTTGCCAATCATAGGTTTTAAACTCATCCCACTCTGTTAAAACAGCTACGGCATGAGAACCTTCTAAAGCCTGATACGGATCTTTAACTACGGTTAAGCCTTTTTCGTTTACTTGAGAACTACGTGTTTGCAAATAATCTAAGTCACTATACATTTGTTGCTCTGTAACCTTAGGGTCGTATACTACCACTTCAGCCTGTTCATCTATTAAAATATCGGCTACATAAATTGCTGCAGACTCACGGGTATCATTCGTGTCCTTTTTAAATGCCCAACCTAAAAACGCAATCTTTTTACCAGAAACGGTATTGTAAAGCGTTTTTATCATATTTTTAGCAAAACGATGCTTTTGATGATCGTTCATAATAATTACC
This sequence comes from Formosa haliotis, assembly GCF_001685485.1. Lineage (NCBI taxonomy): Bacteria > Pseudomonadati > Bacteroidota > Flavobacteriia > Flavobacteriales > Flavobacteriaceae > Formosa > Formosa haliotis. The sequence continues at coordinate 2,031,073 of NZ_BDEL01000001.1, forward strand.
TGTTCCCAATAATCGGCTACAGCATCAAGTCCGTATGATTTTGCAATATATACTAAATTTAATATATCTTTTGAAAACAAGACCCTCCAAAACCAACAGAAGCTTTTAGGAATTTTGGTCCAATACGGCTATCTTTTCCTATGGCATTTGCAACTTCGTTTACATCTGCCCCAGTTACCTCACATAATTCTGATAATGAATTTATAGAAGACACACGTTGTGCTAAAAAGGCATTTGCAGTCAATTTAGACAACTCAGACGACCATAAATTAGTCGTTATAATATTTTCTTGTGCTACCCAACTTCCGTAAACATTTACTAATGCATCAATAGCTTCTAAACCTTCTGGAGTTTGTTCTCCCCCAATTAACACACGGTCAGGCGCCATTAAATCTTCTACCGCTGTACCTTCTGCTAAAAATTCTGGGTTGGATAAAATCTGAAATTTAGCTCCATTTCCTGTATTATCTAATATACTCTTAATAGCCTGTGCTGTACGTACAGGCAGCGTAGATTTTTCTACGATAATTTTATTATCTTTTGCTACGCGAGCAATCTGACGTGCACATAATTCAATATATTTTAAATCTGCAGCCATCCCTTTACCTACACCGTAAGTTTTTGTCGGTGTATTTACAGAAATAAATACCATCTCAGCCTCATCGATTGCTTTGTCTACTTCTGTTGAGAAAAATAAATTTATTCCTCGTGCTTCTCCAACAACCTTATCTAAACCAGGCTCGTAAATAGGTAAATTATCTAAATTATCATCATTCCAAGCAGCGATACGCTTTTCATTTAAATCGACAACAGTTACTTTAATTCCCGGGTTCTTTTGTGCTATTACAGCCATCGTTGGTCCTCCAACGTACCCAGCACCTATACAACAAATGTTTTTAATTTTCATTCTGATTTATTTAGACAATTTAACTTGTTTTAATGTGTCTTGATTTTCCAAAAACCAAGCATATGTATATTTTATACCTTCCAACAGTGATGTTGAGGACTGCCAACCTGCATTCTTTAATTTCGAAACATCCATTAATTTTCTAGGTGTTCCATCTGGTTTTTCTGAATCCCAAATAATGTCCCCTTCATGACCAATAACTTGTTGGATAGTCTCGGCTAATTCTTTAATGGTAACATCTGTACCTGTTCCCACATTATATAAATGTTCTGGCAATATATTATTTACCGCAAACACAACGGCTTCTGCCATATCATCTACATACAAAAACTCCCGCATTGGCCTACCACTACCCCATAAAGTTACTGGCGTATGACCGTTTGTTTTTGCTTCATGAAACTTACGAAGCATAGCGGGTAATACGTGGGATGTTTTTAAATCGAAATTATCAAAGGAGCCATATAAGTTTGTAGGCATTAAACTCACAAAATCTTTATGATATTGCTTTCTAATAGCTTCGCATGCTTTCACTCCTGTAATTTTAGCAATAGCATACCATTCATTAGTGGGCTCTAGACTATCTGTTAACAAACAGTCTTCTTTTAGAGGCTGTGGCGCTAACTTTGGATAAATACAAGAACTTCCTAAAAAGATAAATTTCTCGACATTTAATTTATGAGCAGCATCTATTAAGTTATTCTGAATTTGTAGATTCTCCATTAAAAATTGATACGGAAAATCGTTATTCGCTAATATTCCTCCTACACGTGCAGCCGCATCAATTATTACATTAGGTTGCTCTGAAGCTATGAAATTTGAAACCGCTTTTTGATCGCGTAAATCTAATTCAGAGCTTGTTTTTCCAATAATATTGGTAAAACCATCTGCTTCTAAAGCTCGCCGTACAGCAGAACCCACCATACCGCGGTGTCCTGCAATGTATATTTTAGATTGTTTATGTATACTTTTCATTTGATGGTTTTAGCCTATTCGAAATAATTTAAAGTATCATATCCGTTTTCTTTCAAAAACTGATCCTTCTGCATTAATTTGATATCACTTTGCATCATATCTTTAACTAAATCTTGTAAGTCGTATTTCGGAATCCACCCCAATTTATTGTTTGCCTTTGAGGCATCACCAATAAGTAATTCAACTTCGGTTGGTCTAAAATATTTAGGGTCGACCGCTAATACTTCTTTTCCTTTTTCTAATTGGAAGTCTGGATTGTCACAAGATACTACATAGGCCTTTTCTTCTACACCTTCACCTTTAAATTCTAAAGTTATTCCTAATTCAGCAAAGGCCATTCTAACAAATTCTCTAACACGTGTGGTTTTCCCTGTCGCAATTACCCAATCTTCTGCTTCATCTGCTTGAAGTATCATCCACATCATACGAACGTAATCTTTGGCATGACCCCAATCACGTTCTGCATCTAAGTTACCTAAATAGAATTTATCTTGAAGTCCTAAAGCAATTCTAGAAACAGCACGTGTGATTTTACGAGTTACAAACGTTTCCCCACGTATTGGTGATTCATGATTAAATAAAATACCATTACACGCATACATACCATAAGCTTCACGGTAATTAACAGTAATCCAATAGGCATACATCTTTGCAACGGCATAAGGGCTACGTGGATAAAAAGGTGTCGTTTCAGATTGTGGTACCTCTTGAACTTTTCCATATAGTTCTGAAGTAGAAGCTTGATATATTCTTGTTTTCTTTTCTAAACCTAATAAACGTACAGCATCTAAAATACGTAAAGTACCTAATCCATCTGCATTTCCGGTATATTCGGGAACTTCAAAGGAGACATGAACATGGCTCATTGCTGCCAAATTGTAAATCTCGTCTGGTTGAATTTCTTGAATTAATCGAATTAAGTTGGTACTATCTGTCATATCGCCATAATGCAAAAAGAAATTACGGTTTTCCATATGCGGATCTTGATATAAATGATCGATACGATCGGTATTAAAAAGAGAAGAACGACGTTTTAAACCATGTACTTCATATCCTTTTTTCAATAAAAACTCACTTAAGTAAGCACCATCTTGGCCAGTTACACCTGTAATTAAAGCTACTTTATTACTCATTATATTTTTACTTTACTTTTAATTCTTTCTATAAATTATTCCAATACCAAGAGACTGCCTCTTTAATACCTTCCTCAATAGCATGAGTAGGTTGATATTCTAATTTTTCTTTTGCTTTCTCGATACTCGCTAAGGAATGTGGTATATCCCCAATGCGATTTGGTCCGTGTTTGATTTCTACATGAGCTATTTCAGCATCTAAATCGGCTAAATATGTTTTTAAATATTGAGTTAATTCTAATAATGTCGTTCTATCTCCTACAGCAGTATTATACACCTCATTTAAAGCAGATTCATTTGTAGTAGTAATAGCCCGTAAATTCATTTGAAGCACGTTATCTATATAGGTGAAATCTCTTGAATATGATCCATCACCGTTAATAATAGGACTTTCATGTTTCATAAACTGTTTTACAAATAAAGGAATAACTGCGGCATACGCTCCATTTGGATCTTGTCGTCGTCCAAATACATTAAAATAACGTAAGCCTATTGTATTCAAACCATAGGTTTTATTAAAAATATCAGCATACAATTCGTTTACATATTTTGTAATGGCATAAGGAGACAATGGTTTACCTATTACGTGTTCTACTTTTGGCAGGCCTTCTGAGTCGCCATAAGTTGAACTACTCGCTGCATATACAAATCGCTTTACTTTGGCATCGCGTGCCGCAACTAACATATTTAAGAAGCCACTAACATTTACATCGTTAGATGTAATAGGATCCTCTATAGATCTTGGCACAGACCCTAAAGCTGCTTGATGCAAAACAAAATCTACACCAGAACAAGCTTTATGGCAAGTTTCTAAATCACGTATATCACCTTCAATTAAAGTGAATTGTTTATGTTCTAAATAAGCTTCAATATTATGCCTATGTCCCGTTGAGAAATTATCGAGACAAACAACACTGGCTTTATTTTCTAATAATACTTCTATTAAGTTTGAACCAATAAAACCCGCACCTCCTGTCACCAAAATGGTTGAGTTTTGTAAGCTCGGCATCTGCAATTCCTTTATCATCTATCTTAATTTAAAAATATTATTCTATAATCGTTTAGTTACTATATCTTTAGGAAGTATTCCTTTTACATCGTAAACAATTCCGTTTTCAGCCTTGAATTTTTCAATATCTAAATCTAGAAATTCTTTATGAGCAACTGCTAGTATAATACTATCATACGTATTACCTTCTATATTTGAAATTAAGTCTACACCAAATTCATGTTTAACTTCCTCTTGATTTGCCCATGGATCGTAAATATCAACATCCATATGAAAATCCTTCAAACCATGATAAATATCGATAGCTCTAGTATTTCGAATATCCGGACAATTTTCTTTAAATGTAATTCCAAGTAATAAAGATTTAGCCCCTTTTACACGTTGTCCTTGTCCAATCATTTCTTTAACGATTTCTTTTGACACGTAATCACCCATACTATCGTTTAAGCGACGCCCTGCGAGAATTATTTCTGGGTGATACCCTACTTCTTGTGCTTTCTGAGCCAAATAATAAGGATCTACACCAATACAATGTCCACCTACAAGTCCAGGTTTAAATGGAAGAAAATTCCATTTAGTACCAGCCGCCTCTAGCACATCGTGGGTATTAATATCTAATAAGTTGAAAATTTTAGATAATTCATTTACAAACGCAATATTAATATCACGCTGACTGTTTTCTATTACCTTAGCAGATTCTGCAACTTTAATCGAAGTTGCTTTAAATGTTCCTGCCGTAATAACTGATTTATATAATTGATCGACAACTTCTGCAATCTCTGGTGTTGAACCCGATGTTACTTTTAGAATTTTAGCTACGGTATGTTCTTTGTCTCCCGGATTGATACGCTCTGGAGAATACCCCGCAAAAAAATCAACATTAAATTTTAATCCACTAACCGCTTCCAATACAGGTACACACTCATCCTCTGTAACTCCCGGATATACTGTTGATTCATAAATAACAATATCTCCTTTTTTCAATACTTTACCAACCGTTTCTGAAGCTTTCACCAAGGGTGTTAATACCGGACGGTTATTTTTATCTGTGGGTGTTGGCACAGTAACAATAAATATGTTTGCCGTAGAAAGATTTGCCACATCAGAAGTTGGTAATAATCCAATTTCATTAGATTCCATTTCTTTGGCTTCATGAAGCACTTTTTGCAAATTTTCAGAACTCACTTCCAAAGTATGATCTTCCCCTTTATTTAATTCCGCTACACGTTTTGTATTTATATCAAAACCAATTGTATTATATTTTTTCGCAAATTCGACCGCTAAGGGTAAGCCTACATAGCCTAAACCGATAACAGCAATGGTGTTTTTAGTTGCTTTTTCCACAAAATCAGGTATTAAAATTTATTACTTATTAATTGATAGTTCATTATTAAATTTAAAAAAACTAGTTGAAATAGTTCGATTTTCCCTAAGCTATATGAATGGCTTCGCCGTGGTGCATCCCATTTATTGCCGCACCAACATATTATTTCAAATACATTTTATCACTGCATTTGTAGTTTGACTACAAATCCTAAATTCTTTAAAATTACCCAACATTGATTCCCAGACACTTGTTTTATTTCTCCAAGTTGATCTTCAAATCCAAAATCGGTCATTTCAATTTTTGCTCCTGGTTGTAACGACGCTATTTCATTTAAAGATAACTTTTCATCCTTTTCAACCTCCTTCAATACTAAAACCTCTCTTTCTTTCACCTCTACAGGTTGCCCATCCCAAAACATATATCTCACTACACCTGCCACATCAAAAACTCTGTTACGCTCCGAATTCACTAGTTTAACTAATACCATAGAGGGTAATAAAGGCGTTTTCACTTTTTTCCTTCGATCACTCCAAATACGGATTTCAGTTTTAACAGGACAATAAGCTTCTATTCCTAATCGCGTTAGTTTTTCTTCAACCTTTTTTTCATTTCTTGCCTTTGTATAAACAACATACCATTTCGCCTCCACCATCTACTTAGACTTTTCTATTGCATCATCGTAAATAACAAAACCTTTCTTTTCGCAAAAATCATCTGTAAATGTAAAATTTACTTTGCGCTGTATTTCAGTTTCTAATTTAGAAGCCATTTGTTTTATATAAACAGTATTTAAATCCTCTCCTTCCACTACAACATCAATTACACCGGTATCTATCCCCTCTGCATAATCCCCAACCACAATCACACGAGACACATTCCCCATTCGATTCAGTACGGTTTGAACAATATTATCTAGCCCCACATACTTTCTCACCATATTTTGCAATGGTTTAAATAATGGGTGTTCGGTATTTGCTTTGTAAGTTACTTTATTTTGCTCTTTCCCTTTCCCGAGATAACCTGCAGAAGATAATTGATTTAATTCTTTACGGACAGCATTTGTAGATTCATTAAACTCCATAGCCAAACCACGTAAATAACCGCTATTATTAGCGTTTATAAACAACTTTACGAGGATACGTATTCTGGTTTTTGAGGTAATTAAAGACTCTAACATTCTGATTAATAAAACGAGTAACAAAATTACTCTTTTTAATTTACTAAGCACAAGAAAAAACTTAAGATTTTTTCACGAAAACGATTTAGTGTATTAAAATTAATAATATGACAATAAATGCCATAAATAGATTATAATAACACAACTATTTATAGAGTTATACCATAATTTATTTAATTACTAACTAGATTGCACTGTATAAAAAGTTAAACGAATTAATTTTTTAGTATCCTTCAAAATTAAAGTTTAACATTTGTTTTGTTTTAGCATATATCTGAGGGAATTGCCCTCTAAATTCGGTAGGGTTTTCTATAAAATGTTCCATAATTACTGCTAAGAACTCAAATTGATTTAAAAAGGCATACTCTCTAAAAAACCGAGAACTTAAAAGTTTCTGACGCAAACTTTCGTCTCTACCCAACAAACTTGTTAACTCGTTAAAACTATCATTGAATATAGTAGAACTCACATCACCTTCCTTCATACTATTCATATGTATAGCATGTGTAAACTCATGTATACCTAGGTTTATATTATCATTTGTAACCTCTAAGCCATGTTTAAAATCAGCCCAAGATATCACCAAAGCTTTCATCCGCGGATTCATTTCCCCCTTATGATAAGAAGCGTTTGAAGTAGAGTAAAATTTATCGGGATAAATAAATATTTTATCGATTAGCCCTATAAAAAAATCCCGAAACCCGAACGTTAAAATAACAGCATTTGCAGATATTAAAAGTTTCATATCGTGGGTTACCATTAAATTTTCCCGACCAATAAAATCTTTATCTTTTACAAAAGACAACACTCTATGATCGAAATACAATTGCTGTTTTAAGGACAAGTTTTTATAAAAAGTAAAATTATCTTTTAGCAACTGCCTGTCTTCCATATTCATTTTTTTTAAGGACATATAAAAATGTACAAAAATGGGCTTCTTAAATAAGATAACATACACCATTTCCATCATCTTAAAAGTATAATATACCATAATTACAAGTAAAAAAAACAGAAACACCCCTAAAATTATTTTGCTAGGCATGTTAAATTCCTGAATTAAGAAAGTTAATTTGATCATAAAATGAGAATTAGAAAAGCGAACAATATAAAATTTATCGCATATAAATTTAAATATAAAACACTGACTAACACCACATTCTAAACACATTTAGACAACTTCATATAATTTCACGACGAGCCACCATTTTTCTCTTTTAGCCTAGCTTTTCATCCCTACTTACCAACCATTCATCCAAAAAATATTAAGGTTTAATTATATAATAACACTAGCTTTCTAAATTTAATTATATTTGCACCATCTAAACTATTGTATAAATTAAATATCAATGACTTACTTTAGTAGATTGCTATGAATCTAAAATAATTTTACTATGAAGAAAATTTACTTATTATTACTATTTTGTATAACGTTTACTTTTATAAGTTATGGGCAAGTAACACAAACTTTATATAAACAAAGTTTCGACGGCTCCAATAATAATTGGTTACCAAACGAACCAAACCCTAGTTTCAAAACAAATTCTGCTATACAGTGGGGGGTGATGGATCAGTTAACAGTTCAAGCCGATGGTAACACCTATACTTTAGGAAGTATTGATGGCAACAATTTTTTAGCTTTAAATGCTAAAACTTTTAACACCCCTCCAAACCAAAATAAAGTATTTACTTTTTGGTTACAAGATGTTGATATCTCTGGCCATTCTGGTGTTGAAATGACTTTTACTTGGGAGTTTTCTGCCCAGAGTGAAACAGCAAAACCAACTGTAAATTATGAAGCATACGGAGATGAAGATTTTGACAATCCCTTCGCATATACTACAGAATCATTAATTAAAGACCAAAGTTCAACTACAGGAGGATCCCACATTATAGTACCAGATAACAAGAACTATAACAGTGTTTCGCTGTTTATAACTATAGACTATACTAATGTTACAACCTCAACTGATATCAATAAATTTATGATTGGGTTTGACAACTTTTACATCACTTCTACCACCAATAATTATCCTGGTTATGTTTATACAGGCACTTCTTGGACAAAACCATCTAGCTACCCTAATGCTCCTTCTGAACCTGATAACACCACAGGTGCACACGATGCTTTAATTCTTTCAGGTAATTATGAGGTTAACTCAAATGTGATATTAAAAAATGTGTACACGGAAGTAGGGGCTGGAACTACAATTAAACCTACAGGTTCGTTAACAGTAAATAATATTGAAACAATCAATAACTTAGTTATAGAATCAACAAGTATGAATTACGGATCCTTGGTTGTTAATGGCACAATAGAAGGTAATGCGAGTTATAAAAGACATGTAAATATAGACGGACAGAACGATCTTATTTCTGCCCCGGTTACAGGACAAACTTTTGGTTCTTTTGCTGCAGCAAACCCCAATTTAGCTTCGGCAGATATAACGAACACTACTATTAAAAAATTTGGTCCTTTTTCTAAATCTGGTAACGGAGAATCGTACGACAATTGGGGAACAAGTTCAAGTGCTGAAGGTAACAGGGCTCTTGCTGCTGCAGTAGGATACAGAACCGCATCTACAGATAACGGAACATTTACTTTTACAGGTGTAGTAAATACTCAAAACATTAATGCCCCAGTATATCACAATTTGGCTCAAGACTATTCCCAATGGAACTTAATTGGAAACCCATACCCTTCTTATTTAAGTGTTCAAGATTTTTTAGCCGCCAATGAAAAAGGAGAATATAATGTTGGAACGGAAAACAACCCGATTTATGAAACTAGAAATAAGTTTTTTCCTGGAAAATATGCCGTATATGGTTATGATGGAGATGCTTCAGATGGTTGGGATATTCACAATTTAACTTCGGATTATCTTATAGCTCCGGGACAAGGTTTTTATGTTGGTGTAGGAGAGAACTATTCTGGCGAAATGTATTTCACACGTACCATGAGACGCTCCACCGGTGGAGATGATTTTATACCACAAAGAGCTAATAATTATAATAAAACACATTTCAAATTATCTCTTTCGACCATTGACAAATTACGTCATACCAGCGAAGTTTACTTCCTCGACGACATTGTAACATTAAGTCTAGACGAAGGTTACGATGCTACTATTTTCGGAAACAACTCGTCCGGTTACACCCTATTTACACAGCTAGTGGAAAGTAACCCTACTTATAAATTGGGGATTCAAAGCTTACCTAATTCATCCTTGAATGAGGAAGGTGTTAAGGTAGCTCTAGGTGTTATAGCTCCACAAGGGCAACAATTAATTATAGATATTAAAGAAACTACATTAACAGATGATGTATTAGTATATCTAGAGGATACTAAAAACAATACGTGGACCTTATTAAACGAAAAAGCCTATACATTTACTACAGATTCTAGATTAACAGGAACCGGGAGATTCTATATACATGTTTCGAAAGACGATAGGTTATCTTTAGACAAAGAAAATCAATTAGAAAACTTGAAATTTATAACTGGAAATCAATCCATTAAGATAAAGGGCCTTTTAGAAAAAGACTCAAAAATTACAATATTTGACATTCAAGGACGTTCTTTAACAAATAGAATATTAAACAATACAGTTAATGAATTTACCGTTAACACTGCAAATTATAGTAGTGGGATATACATTGTTAAAATTGAAAATGTAAAAGGAAACAATTTATCAAAACGTGTTATTTTAAAATAACAATTTATTTACACAAACTTAGTTTATATTTGTACTTATGAAAAAAGAAATTGAAAATAAAGATATAACTCGTAAAGAGGCTATTAAAAAAATGGGTAAATACGCTGCATTAACGGCAGTAGGTACATTTGCTGTTTTAAGCCCATTACGAGCACAGGACAAAAGTAATCCTCTAAATCCAGGAAATAGTGCTGCATCAGAACAAACTTTAGAAATCACTCCTACAGAAGAAGCAACTCCAAGCAGTTCTAGGTCTAACGGGAATGGATATGGTAGAGGAAATGGAAATGGACACGGCTACGGACACGAAAAAAATAAACATAACTAAGGTTTATTGAACAATAATTTAGTTCCTAAATATACTCAATCCGTTAGTGAGTCTATCATACTTTGGTTCGAGACATCGAATCAATATACGGTAGTCGCTAACGGATTATTTCATTTAATTCAGATTTATTTTAATTCTGAAAGCAAAAACCAATGCATAAAACGAATAAGTCAAAAATTATCTAACTCAACCGAAGAGGCAGAACCTATTTTTGATGATTTAGATCAATTTATTAAAGATCAAAACAAGACCTTAGAGCATGAAGTAATCGAAGATTTAGTCGGGTTTACAAATACTCAACGACATATGTCACGCTATTATTCCATTTTAGATCAAACTGTAAAGGTTTATTTTCAATCTGAATTACTCCTTAATTACATTCATCCTCAATTAGTACATTTAGAAATCTCAGATTCTAATGTACATTTACACGAATTCGATATTTATGAAGATGACCGTGCAATAAAATTATACCGAGACGAAAGGTTTGTTAAATCATTTCCTAAAGCGGGTTTCCATTTTTTACAAGGAAAATTTGCCATGGAATTAATTTGTGCCCTTTACAACAAAAAAGAACATGATTGGATAGGTATGTTTCATGCTTCTACAGTTTCAAATACCAAAGAAGCAGTCATGATTATTGGCACCTCTGGAAGTGGTAAAAGCACATTAACAAGCTTACTCGCCAATAGTGGCCTAGATCTTGTTGCAGATGACACTACGCCCATATTACGAGACGATTTAAACACCTACTACTACCCTGCAGGCATCTCGGTTAAACAGGGTGCATTTAATGCTTTAGAACAAATCGTTCCAAATTTTGACAAACTCAAGGAGAATCATCTTTACAAATATAAAGGTACTATAAAATACGTGCCTACAAAACGTCCGATAAAAACCAATCTGCCTTGCAAAACGATTGTACTCGTGAAATACAAGAAAAATTCTGAAACAATTCTAGAACCTTGTCCGGCAACAGAAGCCCTAGAAATTCTAATCCCCGATTCTTGGATTTCTCCTCATCCAGAAAATGCGAAAGCATTTTTAGAATGGATTTCTACAGTAACATTCTATAAATTAACTTACAGCAACAACCAAGAGGCTATTGATATATTTTCGACTATATTTAACAAGGCATAGTCTAAATTTATGAAAGCGTTTCAAAATACCTTACATCATATTGCGTCTATATTAAGTTTTGAAAACAATAGAGAACAATTAAAACTCCAGATTGAAAACAAAACTATAGACTGGGATAACATCGTTAAAGTAGCAAGCAGTTACCTTATACTACCGGCAATATATTCTAGACTTAAAAGTAAAGACCTTTTAAACTTACTCCCAGAGGAGCTTAAAAATTATTTACAATACATTTCCGATTTAAATACCGACCGAAACAACACACTTTTAGAAGAAGTTAAACTCATTAGCAAGTGGTTTAGTTTAGAACAAATAGAACACGTTTTTTTAAAAGGAACTGCTATGATAGCCTCTAATTATTACAAAGACAACACAGAACGTATGATTGGCGACATCGATGTTTTAGTTCCTAAAAACCAAAGCCAGAAAGCCTTCGATTTACTCTTAAGCAAAGGTTATACCTATGCATCGACACCTACTATAAATCCAAAGTATTTTGAAGACAAACACTTATACCGGTTAGCATCTAAAGCACATATTGGAGCAGTAGAAATTCATTTCAAACTTCTAGATAAAGATCAGAAAGATTTTGAACCTCGTGATGTTTTAGCAGATAAACAATTTGTTGGCACCGATAATATACCAATAGCAAGTGTAAAACATTTAGTGTTGCACAATATTCTCAACTTTCAAATAAACGATAAAGGGTCTTATTATAATTTTATTGGACTGAAAAATTATTTTGACACCTTGGTCTTACTCCCTAGATTGAACACTTCAGATTTAGCTTCTATTACAAAAAATGTCTATGTTAGAGATAATATTAACTTGGGCACATTATATTTTAAGGAATTTCCTTCCCTTAAAAAAACGATTAGAGAACGCTTAAAACTAAATACCTATAGGTTTATAAGCTCCAATCGTCGGGCTAAAAGCCTACATTATAAATCTCTTGCCTATTTCGATTTGTCTAAACTCTTGTTACATCGTACTTGGTTCTTTATTAAAAACAAAAATTACAGAAAAGATGTTTTGAACGATAAAGAGCGCATTACTGAATTTATAAAATCTAAATTATAACCACGTTATAATTAAATCAATGTTGTTCTAATTGACTTACTACATCTGCTTTTTCTATAAAACCAAAATTACTCCACACTAGATTCTTATTCTTATAAAGTTGTAGAACGGGTAATGCATCAACTCCCAAAATTTTACATAATGCCTTATTTTTATCGACATCGATACGCACAACCTCTACCGTAGTTTTCATATCTAACGAAATTTCCTTTAAATAAGGTTCCATCTTTTTACATGGCGCACACCAATCGGCATAGAAATCGACTAAAACTAATTTATCAGGTTCCAATAGCTTGTCAAACTCCTGCTTTGTCATGCCTTCGCTAGAATTACTAGGCGTCATTTCAGGTAAGTTTTTACTGCGCCATTTCATTAATCCGCCATCTAGTTCATAAACCTTAGTAAATCCATCTAAACGCATCTGAGAGGCTGCTTTTGCACTTCGTGCACCACTTAAACAATACACCAAAATCGCTTCTGTTTTATCTAACCTTGCTGTTTCGTTTTGAAAACTATCGGCCTTCCAATCTACATTTTTAGCATTGGCTATATGTCCGCTATCATATTCTGAAGGCGTTCGCACATCGATAAGCGGAATTTCTGGGTGCTCAGTTATCATTTTAGCAAAATCGGAAACCGACAATGTTGTATTTTCAGTTTGTGCTAGAGTCATTTGCCATGTAAAAACTACTACGAAGGTTAAAAGATATTGGATCTGTTTTATCATGATATATATTTTATAATAGCGTTTTTATTGAACCAAATATGTGGTTATATTACAAATAAAGCGCAATTAACAAAATTAAGTTAATTACGCTTTTATTGTGACCGCGAAGGGATTCGAACCCCCAACCCTCAGAGCCGAAATCTGATATTCTATCCAGTTGAACTACGCAGCCATTTATTTATTGTTAGTTGTTAGTTGTTAGAACATACTATTTTCCAACTCTAATATCTAAAAACAACTAAGCCAACTTTGCTTTAACAATATTCGAAATGGTTTTACCATCTGCTTTTCCTGCTAATTGAGCGCTAACGATTCCCATTACTTTCCCCATATCTTTCATGCCTTGGGCTCCCGTTTCTGAAATGGTTTGTAATACTACTTTTTCTATATCTTCATCACTAAGTTGTTCTGGTAAAAACTGACTTATCACCTCGGCCTGAGCTAATTCTGGCTCAGCCAAATCGGCACGATTTTGTTCTGTATAAATAGCAGCACTATCCTTACGTTGCTTAACTAATTTAGATAATATTTTTATTTCTTGCTCTTCAGAAATCTCTTCCTTAGAACCTGTTTCTGTTTGTGCTAATAATAATTCAGACTTTACCGCTCTTAACGCAGCTAAAGCCGTTTGGTCTTTTGCTTTCATGGCAGTTTTCATAGCTGTCATGATATTTTGTTGTAAACCCATAATTGTAATTTGTTGCGAAGATAAAAATAAAAACCCAGAAATCTCTAAGAGTTTCTGGGTTAAAAAAGCTAAAAAATTAACTAAAATTTGCTATTAATCTAGTCCACATTGTCGTGTAAAAACGAATTATTACTTCTTAGCTGTATGTCATTATTGTCGTCTACTCCTAGACTTGTTCCCGACATATTATTTTCTGATGAATGTTGTGTTTCGTCTAAATTCACACCTTGACGCTTGTATGCCGGTATTTTTTCTATTTCATCAATTTTTGACGTATTGAATTTATAGTTAAAATCCTTCATCTTTCTACGACGCTCTTCTGCACGCTCTTTTAGCATTTCAGAAATTGGTGTATTCATAGGATCGATTGGTTCTGATGGTGCTTTTGGAGCAACTTTTTCAGGTTCTACAGGGGGGTCTTTTTTTATAAAACTTACCTCCTGATTGAAATTATCTAAAGTCTCATCTTGAACAATCTTCTTCTCTTGCTTTACTACCACCTTTTTTTCTTGCTCTTCATAGTCATCAAGCACATATCTTACTTCTCCTTTTTCAGAAGATTCTGTTACGTTTATTAATTCTACATACTCGTTTACAGGTGTGTTTTTTATATCGTCTGCATCATCCAAAGTATGTTTAATTACAGTTTTAGCTTCCTCAGGAGCATCTGTAGCATGATCTTTTTGTAAAGGCATATCGAAAGTAAGCGTGATTTGCTTTTCTTCCTCCTCAATAATTTCTGATGGCTCTTCTACTTTTTTAACTTCGGTAAAGACAAAATCATTTACATCAACATCAAATTCTGAAAGATTTTCAAAATTGACATTTATATTTTAATCGCCTCCGATGTTGGCACCAAATCCATATCGTTAGTAGGCTTTGGAGTTTCCTTTTTAATAGGTGCATCAAAATCTTCTAAATCATTTATATCTAGAGTATGTTTAATTACCTCTGGTGCTTTTTCAGCTTTTAACTCAATATTTGGTGTAATAATCGCTGGCTCACGATCTACCTTGTTAGTTTCTTGTTTTTCTGAGTTTTGCTCGTCTTCTAATGCATGAACAACCTTTTTAGCTTCTGTATTAGAAATCTCATCTTGTTGTTCTAAATTAAAACCAGTTGCAATTATGGTAACCGCAATAGACTCTTCTAACGATTCATCTTCGCCAACCCCCATAATAATGTTAGCGCCATGACCAGCTTCACTTTGAATATGATCGTTGATTTCTCCTATCTCATCAATAGTAATTTCTTGTTCACCAGAAACAATTAGCAACAACACGTTTTTGGCTCCCGAAATTTTATTATCGTTTAATAATGGTGAATCTAAGGCTTTCATAATCGCGTCTTTTGCACGATTTTGCCCAGATGCTACCGAAGACCCCATGATAGCAGATCCACTATTACTTAATACCGTTTTGGCATCACGTAAATCGATGTTTTGTGTATAGTGGTGTGTAATAACCTCGGCTATACCACGAGCAGCTGTGGATAACACTTCGTCGGCCTTAGAGAATCCGGCCTTAAAACCAAGATTTCCATAAACTTCGCGAAGTTTGTTGTTATTAATTACAATTAAAGAATCGACAACGTTACGTAATTTTTCGATTCCTTTTTGCGCTTGTTCGTTACGCATTTTACCTTCAAACTGAAATGGCATAGTAACAATACCTACGGTTAAAACGTCTAAGTCTTTAGCCATTTTAGCTATGATTGGTGCGGCCCCAGTACCTGTACCACCACCCATACCGGCAGTTATAAAAATCATTTTTGTGTTAGTGTCTAACATACGCTTAAGATCGTCGTAACTCTCTACTGCAGATTGTTCTCCAATTTCTGGGTTAGCTCCGGCTCCTAAACCTTCTGTTAAATCTAATCCTAACTGTATTTTATTAGGAACACCACTGTTTTGAAGTGCTTGCGCATCTGTATTACAGATTACAAAATCTACTCCTTTAATACCTTGCTGAAACATGTGATTGATGGCGTTGCTACCACCACCACCAACTCCAATAACCTTAATGACATTTGATTGGTTTTTTGGTAAATCAAATGAGATACTTGCGAATTCTTTGTTGCTGCTCATAAATTCTTTTTTACTGGGTTTTAATCTTAACTTTTATTTATGCTCTTTATTTTGAACACTAAATATTTTAATAATTTATTTAACTTTTTTCCTATTCGGCGTTGTCCAAAAAATCTTTGATCTTGTCCGTAAACTTGTCCAAAAAATTTCGGCGCTCCTTCCTTTCTTCTCGAGGAATTTCTTTTAACTCCTCTTTTTCTTCAATAATTTCTTCTGAAATTGGAGTGGCACTTTGAATTTCTTCTTCTTCAATTTCTTCTATTCTAGCATCCCGCTTTTTGCGTTCTTGATGTTTTAATCCGTCTAAAACTAAACCGACACTTGTAGCGTATAACGGACTCGTAATATCTTCATTACTATCGCCTGCTAAATGCTCGTTAGGATACCCTATACGGGTGTCCATCCCGGTAATATATTCTACCAACTGCTTTAAATGCTTTAATTGCGCACCTCCTCCTGTTAGTACAATACCTGCTATTAATTTCTTTTTCTGTTCTTCGTGACCGTAATTTTTAATTTCTAAAAACACCTGTTCAACGATTTCAACTACACGCGCATGAATAATTTTCGATAAATTCTTCAGTGTAATTTCTTTAGGCTCTCTACCTCTTAATCCAGGAATAGAAACAATTTCGTTGTCTTTATTTTCTCCAGGCCAAGCAGAACCAAATTTTATTTTTAAAAGTTCGGCTTGTTTTTCAATAATCGAACAACCTTCTTTTATGTCTTCGGTAATAACGTTTCCTCCAAAAGGGATAACCGCTGTATGACGAATTATACCATCTTTAAAAACAGCCAAATCTGTTGTTCCCCCTCCTATATCGATTAGGGCAACACCTGCCTCTTTTTCCTCTTGACTTAGCACTGCGTTAGCCGACGCTAAAGGCTCTAAGGTTAATCGTTCTAACTCTAAATCGGCACTTTTTATACAACGCCCAATGTTTCTAATAGAAGAAACCTGACCTACAACCACATGAAAATTAGCTTCCAATCGTCCGCCATGCATACCAATCGGTTCCTTAATTTCTGCCTGCCCATCAATTTTATACTCTTGCGGTAACACATGAATAATCTCTTCTCCAGGAAGCATCACCAATTTATGAACCTGATTGATTAGTTTATCGATATCGGTTTCATCAATTACCGTCTCAGAATTTGGTCTGGTTATATAATCGCTATGTTGTAAACTTCGTATATGCTGACCTGCAATTCCTACCGTTACTCCTTCTATTTTTGTTCCAGCAGAGGCTTCTGCTTCTTGCACGGCTTGCTGAATAGATTGAATAGTTTGTGTAATATTACTTACCACACCACGATGAACTCCTAGACTTTTAGATCGGCCAATACCTAAAATTTCTAGTTTTCCGTAATCGTTTTTACGACCAATCATGGCCACAATTTTTGTGGTTCCAATATCTAATCCAACTGCTATATTATGTTCCATAGTTTAGTTTTTGGTGCACACCACTTGGTTATCGAATTGCAAATTAATTTTATTATAATCATTAAGAGTTTTCTCTTTTAAAGCCTTCTTATAAAACACTTTTAGATTATTTATTTTTTTATCTAACTGACTTAAATCGCCTAAATACACTTCAAAATCATGTTGTCTTAATTTTAAAGACATTTTTTGAGCTTCATTTTGATGAATCTCAACGACATGTTGTTTTAAGAAGGTATCATTATAAACTTTCTGGGCGATTTTAAAAACATTACCTAAATTATTTTTATCAATTTTTCCCACAACAAAAGGTACACGCGCAGTATAGTTAGTCGACAAAGGCATGTAACCACCTTCATCATCTACATAATACGACGTTGCATCTTGAACGCGTGCAATAGGTTTTTTCTGTTCTATATCTACTGTTAGTAAGCCGTTTACGTCTACATAAACTTCTGCAGATTTAATTAATGGATTCGAATTCAGGGCAAATTCTAATGTATTCAAATCTAGAGTTTCTTTACTCAAATTGGAAACCTCTTCATGATTTTGTATTAACAAGTTACTAACATTTTCATGGGTAATATACAAGTTGTGATCGCCCATAAAATGAATTACTGGCTCCGACACTTTTCTATGTCCATTTCGTACCGATGCGAAGGCAAATAAAAACATTACCACAGCCGTTAGCAGCACCAACTTAACATATCCCCAATGTACTTTAATCGCCATTTAATGCCGTTTTTATATGTTTAACTTCCTCTCCTATATCGCCAGCACCCATAGTTACAATAACCTGAGCTTTGCTTGCTTTTATTTTTGAAATAAGATTTGATTTAGAAACCAACTCTTTATTTTCATTTTTTATTTTGCCTAATAACCATTCCGATGAAACACCTTCTATTGGCAATTCTCTTGCTGGGTAAATATCTAATAACAGAACCTCATCAAAAGACGATAGGCTGCTAGCAAAATCATCTACAAAATCTCGTGTTCTACTGAATAAATGTGGCTGAAACACAGCCATTACTTTCCGGTCTGGATACATTTCACGAATGGCTTGATACACCGCCTTAATCTCTTCCGGGTGGTGTGCGTAATCGTCTATATAAATTATATTTTCCGATTTAATATGATATGTAAATCGTCTTTTAACCCCTTTATATAATGCTAACGCCTTGGCGAGCTGTGGTTGAGGGCAACCATACTCTACAGCCATCGCCAGGGCTATTAATGCATTCGACAAATTATGTCTACCAGGTAGGTTAAATTGAATATTTTTAATCAGGTTTTTAGGTGTTTTTACATCAAACACATAAGCACCATTCTCTATTTTTATATTTTGCGCGGTATAGTCGGAATCATCTTCAATACCGTATGTAATTCCTTTTAAAGGCAAACCATTTTTAACAAACAACATGCCATTCTCTTTTATTTTTTTCGAAAATTCAACAAAAGATTCTTGCAAAGCTTCTGCTTCTCCATAAATATCTAAATGATCGGCATCCATAGAAGTTATACATGCTAGATCTGGAGATAAGGTTAAAAATGAACGATCAAATTCATCAGCCTCAACTACAGAAACCGTAGTTCCTTTAGAGATGTAATTCGAGTTGTAATTTTCACTAATACCACCTAAAAACGCCGTTAAAGGCACATCGCACTGATACAACAAATGCGCTAAGATACTCGTGGTGGTTGTTTTACCATGTGTACCTGCCACCGCCAAACAAAAGGTGTTTTTAGTAATTAGCCCTAAAACTTCCGAACGCTTTAAAACCGAGAAACTTTTATTATTCTTAAAATACACCAACTCCATATTATCTTTTGGCACGGCAGGGGTATAAACCACCAAAGTTCTATCGTAATTTAAAAATGGCTCGTCTACATTCGCTATAGAATCTTCAAAATGCACTTTAATTCCTAACGCTTCCAAATCGCGAGTAACATCGCTTGGTGTTTTATCGTAGCCAGCAACATTCATATTATTAGCTTTAAAATAGCGCGCCAAAGCACTCATGCCTATGCCGCCAATGCCAATAAAATAAACGTTATGTATGCTGTCTAAATTCATTAGATATTTAATAGTTTTTCTACTTCGTTTACAATGTCTTTTGTAGCATTTACAAGAGCCAACTGCTTAATATTTTCACTTAACCCAATTTGCTTATCTTTCGATTCTATTAATTGAGAAAACTTGTTTTCAAAATCGACATCTAAATCGCTTTCTTGAATTAACATCGCCGCTTGTTCTTTAACTATAGCCATCGCATTTTTAGTTTGATGATCTTCGGCAACATTTGGCGACGGTATAAATATTACAGGTTTCCCTACGATGCATAATTCTGAAACAGAACCTGCTCCTGCTCTAGAGATAATAATATCTGCTGCAGCATAGGCAAAATCCATATTATTTAAATAGGCGTGTACTTGTACATTTTTAGTGTTATTATAAATTTTATAGGTATCGTAATACAACTTACCGCATTGCCAAATAACTTGAACATTGCGCATTTGTAAAAAATCGAGTTCTTTCTCTATAAGCTCATTAATTCGTTTAGAGCCTAAACTACCACCTAAAACTAACAAGGTCTTTTTTTCTGAAACCAATCCGAAAAAGGCTTTCGCTTCTTCTGTTTTAGAATTAATCTCCAACAAACTTTGACGCACAGGATTTCCTGTTTTTATAATTTTTTCTTTCGGAAAAAAGCGCTCCAAACCATCGTAAGCCACACAAATTTTCTGAACCTTTTTCGACAATAACTTATTGGTTATTCCTGGAAAAGAATTCTGTTCTTGAATTAAACTCGGAATCTTTTTCCCAGAAGCCACTTGTAATAAGGGACCACTAGCAAATCCTCCGGTACCAATAACAACATCTGGTTTAAACTGCCTGATTATTTTTCCTGCCGCCAACAAACTACTGATAAGCTTAAACGGAAACATTAAATTTTTTAAAGTCAACTCACGCTGAATCCCCGAAATCCAAAGTCCCTCTATATCGTAACCTGCTTGTGGCACTTTTTCCATTTCCATTCTATCTTTTGCTCCCACAAATAGAAATTTAGCATCGGGATGACGCTGCTTCAATTCGTTCGCAATCGCAATCGCCGGGTAAATATGCCCCCCAGTTCCTCCTCCAGATAATATGATACGATATGTTTTACTCATTATATTGCTTCCGATAAAATTTCTAACGGATTTTCTTCGTCTATTTCTTCTTCTTTTGCCGAAACTTCGCTTCTAGCACTTACACTTAAAATAATTCCTATTGCCAAACAGGTCATCCAAATCGATGTTCCTCCACTACTTATTAACGGCAGAGTTTGCCCCGTTACTGGGAATAATTCCACAGCAACCGCCATATTTATTAAGGCCTGAATTACGATAGGTAAACCTACCCCGAGTACGACTAGCGTACCAAAAACAGTTTTGGCGTGATGCGAGATTATAATGATTCTGAACAATAACATCATATACATAGCCATTAAAATCACGCCCCCTATTAAGCCATATTCTTCAATAATTATGGCAAAAATAAAATCGGATGAAGATTGTGGTAAAAAATTCTTCTGAACACTTTTCCCAGGACCAACACCCTTTACACCTCCCGATGCAATCGCAATTTTTGCTTTTTCAATCTGATAATCTTCCTCGGTATCTTCGCCATTAGAAAAATTCTCGATACGACTCATCCAAGTGTCTATTCGGTTTGGCATAGCTTCTGGAAATGCCTTCGCAACCAATACAAACATGGCTAAAGACAAGACCCCCATACCAACAATTAAAGCCAAATATTTAAGTGGATAACCGCCTAAAAACACCAAAGTCAGCACGATAAGAAAAATTAAAGCTGCTGTCGAAAAATTAGCCGGCAAAATTAACATAATCACTAAGAAAACAGGTAACCACAATGGTAAAATTGAATCTTTAAATGTAATTTTTGTATCTGCCATTTTAGACATGTATCGCGCCACATACACCATAAGCACCACCGATGCAAATGTTGATGTTTGAAACGACATACCTACAATAGGAATCTGTATCCACCTACTAGCATTAGCCCCATCTATAGTTGTGCCCTGCATCATGGTAAGCGCCAACAACACTAAAACCACAGGTATAAACACCATAGACAGTCCTCTTAAATAGCGATACGGCATTAAATGCGCTGCATACATTATAAAAAAACCAACCCCTAAATGCATGAGGTGCTTAATAAAAAAACTAAAAGTATTACCGCTACCGTGCAAATACGCCAAATTACTTGCCGCACTATACACCGGTAGAAACGAGAACAACGCCAATAATGCAGCAATTGCCCAAACCGATCGATCTCCTTTTAATTTTTTAAAAAATTCTTGCATTATAAATTTCTAACTGCGTCTTTAAATTGCCTTCCTCTATCTTCGTAATTCTCAAATAAGTCAAAACTTGCGCAAGCTGGAGACAATAACACATTGTCGCCCGCTTCTGCCAGCTTATAAGCTATTTTTACAGCTTCGCTCATAAATTGTGTTTCCACAATAACATCAACCATATTGCTAAATTTCTCTAACAATTTCTCATTATTAACTCCTAAGCAAATAATGGCTTTTACTTTTTCGTTCACAAACGGAAATAATGTTTCGTAACTATTCCCTTTATCTTCTCCACCAACAATCCATACTGTAGGAGCAGACATGCTCTCTAACGCAAAATATGTTGCATTTACATTGGTTGCCTTAGAATCGTTTATATATTGAACTTTATTAATTTTTAAAACCTGCTCAAGACGGTGTTCTACCCCCTGAAAATTTTCTAAACTTTCACGAATGGTTTGCTTTCTTATTTTTAATAAGTGCGCCACCGTTGAAGCTGCCATTGCATTTTTTACATTATGTTTACCTTCTAACGTTAGGTCTCTTGTTGGCATAATTATCTGGTTATTATCTATTGTTATTTTAATATTTTCTTTGTCTAAATACGCGCCATTTTCTATTGGTTTTACTAATGAAAATGGTAATAATTGTGATTGAATTGGATGCTGATTTAACCAATCGACTAACACCTCATCGTCGGCATCATAAATCAAATAATCATCTTTTGTTTGATTCATTACTATTCTAAATTTTGAAGCGATGTATTCCTCAAAATTGTAATTATACCGATCTAAATGATCTGGAGTAATATTGGTGATTACAGCAATATGTGGTTTAAAATCTACCACTCCATCTAATTGAAAACTGCTAATTTCTAACACATAGTTTTCGAAATCATCTTCTAAAACTTGCTTCGCAAAACTATCACCTATATTTCCCGCCAAACCCACATTTAATTCTTGTTTTAAAATGTGGTACGCTAGACTCGCTGTAGTAGTTTTACCATTACTCCCCGTTATTCCAACGATATTCGCATTGGTAAACTGGGCCGCAAATTCAATTTCTGAAATTACCGGAACGCCCTTTTCTTTTAACGCTTTTACCAAAGGCACTTTATCTGGAATTCCAGGGCTTTTCATAACCAAATCTGCATTCAGAATTTTTGACTCTGTGTGCTGTGATTCTTCCCAATCAATCTCATTATTTATAAGAACGTTTTTGTATTTGTCTTTTATAATTCCTTTATCCGAAACAAACACCTCAAATCCTTTTGCTTTTCCTAAAAGCGCTGTACCAACACCACTTTCTCCTCCTCCTAAAATCACCAACCGCTTCATGCTATCTAATTTTTAGAGTTACAACAGAAATGATGGCTAGCAATATTCCTATAATCCAAAAACGGGTAACAATTTTACTTTCGTGATATCCTGATTTTTGGTAGTGATGATGCAAAGGCGACATTTTAAAAATGCGTCGGCCTTCGCCATATTTTTTTCGTGTATACTTAAAGTAGCTTACTTGCATAACTACAGATAGATTCTCGGCCAAAAAGATTCCGCATAACACAGGAATTAACCACTCCTTTCTAACTGCAATAGCAATTACGGCAATTATACCTCCTATTGTTAAACTTCCTGTATCTCCCATAAACACTTGCGCCGGATAGGTATTATACCATAAAAATCCTATTAGTGCTCCTGTAAAAGCCGCGATATAAATAGTAATTTCTTCGACTCTTGGGATGTACATAATATTGAGATAATCGGAAAATATGATGTTACCCGATACCCAAGCAAAAATCCCCAAAGTGAAAACTATAATGACGGACGTCCCTGCCGCGAGGCCATCTATGCCATCGGTTAAATTGGCTCCATTAGACACTGCAGTAATTATAAAAATCACAATAGGAATAAATAGTAACCAGGCGTATTTAGCCAAGTTTGGATTAATCCAAGTAATTAAATCGGCATAATCAAACTCATTCGATTTCACGAAAGGAATAGTAGTTTTGGTCGACTTTTCCTCCTCGTTAAACTGTTTCGGCGTACCGCCTTGTGCAATTACGATTTCTTGTTGCGCTAACGGAATTTTCTCTTTAACCGTCACTTCCGGATGAAAGTATAAGGTTGTCCCTACGATTAGCCCTAAACCAACCTGACCTAATACTTTAAACTTCCCTTTTAAACCTTCTTTATCGTTTTTAAACTTCTTTATATAATCGTCTATAAACCCAATGGTTCCCATCCAGAGCGTAGTCACTATCAGTAACAGGATATACACATTATCTAGTTTCGATAATAAAACTACAGGTATAAGCGTTGCTAGAATAATTATAATTCCACCCATAGTTGGTGTTCCCGCTTTCTCAACTTGACCTTCTAATCCTAAATCACGAATAGATTCGCCTACTTGCTGACGTTGTAAATAGCGAATAATTCGCTTTCCGTAAATGGTAGAAATAAGTAAAGACATAATTACAGCTACTGCCGCACGAAAGGTTATAAACCCAAATAATGAGGCTCCTGGAAACTGATAATGTTGCTCTAAATATTCGAAAAAATAATATAACATTTTACTTCTCTAGCTGTTTTAAATAGTCTTTTACAATTTCTAAATCGTTAAAATCGAATCGTTCTCCTTTAATTTCCTGATAGGTCTCATGACCTTTACCGGCAATTAATATAATATCGTTTGGTTGCGCCAATTGGCACGCCGTTTTTATAGCTTGACGTCTATCTACAATAGACATCGTTTTTTTAAAATGAATTGGCTCTACTCCCTTTTCTATAGCTTCAATAATGTCTTCTGGAACTTCATCTCTAGGATTATCGCTCGTAAAAATCACTTTTGTACTTAAAGCAGAGGCAATATGTCCCATTTTTGGACGCTTTGTTTTATCTCGATTTCCACCACACCCTACTACAGTTATTAAATCTTCATTACTCGTGCGAATGCTGTTTATGGTTTCTAACACATTTTGCAAAGCATCTGGAGTATGCGCATAATCTACAATTGCAGTTATTTTAGTTTCGGAAATCACATATTGAAATCGCCCGCTAACACTTTCTAATCCACTAATAAGTCTTAAAACCTCCTCCTTTTCTAAACCTAATAAATCTGCAACACTGTAAATAGCCAACAAATTATAAGCATTGAACCGCCCTATAATTCTAGACCAAACTTCGTTATCATTAATCTTAAGCAGTAAACCTGTAAATTGATTTTCTAGGATTTGAGCTTTATAATCGGCGTAATTTTTAAGGGCATAGGTATATTTCTGCGCTTTTGTATTTTGAAGCATGACCTCTCCATTTTTATCATCTACATTTACTACAGCGAACGCCGTTTTTGGCAACTCATCGAAAAACGATTTTTTAACATCGCGATATTCTGCAAATGAATTATGATAATCTAAATGGTCGTGAGATAAATTAGTAAACACACCTCCCACAAAATGAAGTCCTTCTGTACGTTTTTGATGAATTCCGTGCGAACTTACTTCCATAAAGCAGTACTCAACACCTTCAACATTCATCATACTTAAGTACGAATTGATACTTAAAGAATCTGGTGTTGTATGCGTGGCTTTATATTCTTTGTCGTCAATTAAAATTTTAACGGTTGAAAGCAATCCTACTTTATATCCAGCATTTTTAAATAACTGATATAAAAGTGTGGCAATGGTTGTTTTTCCATTGGTCCCTGTAATTCCTATGAGCTTTAAATTCTCTGACGGATTATTATAAAAGTTCGACGCCATTATAGCTAGCGCTACTTTAGTATCGGTTACCTGAATGTAAGTGACTCCATTGATTTTCTCTACTGGAAAATGCTCGCAAACCACAACCAAAGCTCCGTTATTAATAGCCGTTTCAATAAACTCATGACCATCTGCCAAAGTTCCAGAAATAGCCACAAACACATCGTTCAATTCTATTTTTCGAGAATCGAAAGCAATATTATTAACATGCACATTCGTTGTTCCAACAACGGCATCAATAGCAACCTTATACAATATGTCTTTTAATAAACTCACGAAATTTTCAATACAACTTTTTGATTCTTTTTTATTTTTTCTCCTTGCGGAATAGATTGTGCTTTTACTTGTCCTAAACCATCCATTTCTACTTCTAAACCTAAGTTTTCAAGTAAAGCCACAGCATCCATTACCGGTAAACCAACAACTTTTGGCATTATGGTTTTATAGTCTTGTGCCGTTTTAAAATACCCTTCGTATTCCTTTTCCACAGGTGAGTCGGCTACCTGAAGCGTATTTACCTCGTCTATAATAGGGGTGTCTGTAAATATTTTTTGGGCAATACGCTTAAATACAGGGCCAGAAACATCGGCTCCGTAATACCCTTTCTTTGTACTTGGTTTATGCACCACAACAATGCAAGAATACTTTGGATTTTCGGCCGGAAAATATCCTGCAAAGGAAGACACATACCGTGGTGAAGACTTCCAGTCTTTCATCCAATATTCGGTTTGTGCGGTACCTGTTTTTCCTGCCATAGAGAAATACGGATTATACAGAGATTTCCCTGTTCCGCGTACTACTACATTTTTTAATATTTTACGAATTTCACCCAGTGTTTTATCTGAACATATTTTTTCGTTTATAACTTCCCTATCAAAAGTTTCTATTTCCTTATTCAACTCTTTAACCTCCCTAATAAAACGAGGTTTAACCATAACCCCATCGTTTGCTATAGCATTATAAAAGGTTAAGGTCTGCAAAGGCGTTAATTCCATATTATACCCGTACGCCATAGAAGGCAGTGCATTTCTACTCCATTTGGCATGACCCGGCTCCGGAATCATAGGTTTACCTTCCCCTATAATTGAAATTCCAAAAGGCTTATCTAATTTCCATTCTTTTATATGATTGATAAACTTTTCTGGCTGTTTAGAATACCCTTCATCTAATATGGTAGCTAGCCCAATATTTGAAGACACCTCTAGAGATCTTGCCGCAGAAATTTTACCAAATCCACCGTGATGTGAATCCGAAATAGTTCGTCCGTAAAAACGCTTTCTTCCTTTCCCTGTATCAATCACCGTAGATGTATCTATTAATTTATCCTCTAAAGCAGCCATTAAGGCCATCGTTTTAAATGTAGATCCTGGCTCATGAGATTCTCCAACAGCATAATTCAATTTCTCGTAATAGGTTCCGTTTTTGGTACGACCTAAATTTGAAATAGCGCGAATTTCTCCGGTCTCCACTTCCATAACTACCACACAACCATGCTCGGCTTCATAATATTCTAACTGCTTCAGCAATGCATGATGCGCAATATCCTGAATATTAACATTAATAGTTGTATATACATCGTACCCATCCTTAGGTTCCACTTGGTTGTAATCGGCGATAGGCTTCCACTGTCCCTTCCCAATATTTTGCTTTAAGCGCTTACCATTGGTACCTCGTAAATATTTAACCCCAAACGCACCATCTATTCCTGGTCGCGTAACATTTCCGTTTTCATCTATGCGCTCGTAACCAATAGTACGCTCGGCCATTCCCCCCATAGGGTGCTCGCGTTTTGTTTTTTGCTCTACAATTAATCCGCCTTTAAAAGCACCAAGATTTAGCATAGGAAAATTACGTAATCGGATATAATCTGAATAGCCAATATCTCTAGCTATTAAATGATATCTATTGCGTTCTACGCGTGCTCGTCGTAATTGTTTTTGGTAGTAACTAGAAGGTTTCCCTCCAAATTCTTGAAGCGAATCGCACAACGGTTTTAAATATTTTTCGAATGTTTTTGAAGTTGGTGTCATCGCATCGAATCGGATATCGTATTTAGGAACCGAAGTAGCCAAGAGACTCCCCTCTACATCGTACACATTCCCACGATTTGCTGGAATAGTCACCGATTTTATGGTACGCTTTTCTGCCAGGCTACGATACTTATCTCCATCTACAAATTGAATTGTACACAGTTTAAAGATCACAGCTGCAGCGAACAGAAACATACATCCTGCTACAATATACAATCGGTTTGATATGTTCTTCTGGTTTGTTGCCAACTCTGAACGCTATTTATTAATTTTAACTTTAATTTTTCTCGGTGGTATTTCTGAAGGCATCAACCCTTTCTCTACCATTTTATTTAATATTGAAGACTCCATCTTAACTCGCATTAATTTGGACCGTCCGTCCACAAAGGCAGACCGCAGTTCTTTAACCTCGTCATTCATCCTCGCAATTTGATGTACTTTTTTATCTGCACTATGCGAGCTTGCAATCATGATAAAAGCCAAAAACGACACAAACACAATAACTCTCCAGTTTTTAAACGAATCGTCGCTAACCAGAAAAGCACCCTTTAATATGTTGTAAACATTTTTTCTCATATTTTTTCTGCAACCCTAAGTTTTGCACTGCGCGCTCTGTTATTCAATTTTATTTCTTCGGCAGTTGGCACTATAAGACCTCCTACTTTTTTTAAGGCCACTTCGAAATTTCCAAATACATCGCGCTCCGGCTCTCCTTCAAACATTCCGTTTCTTATAAACCGCTTCACCAATCTATCTTCTAGCGAATGGTACGAGATAAAACTTAAACGCCCTCCAGTTTTCAATACATCTGGTGTTTGCTCTAAAATTCTCTTAAGGCCGTAATTTCCTGATTTACTTCAATCCTAATAGCCTGATAAATTTGAGCTAATATTTTATTCTCTTTTCTTGGCGGTAAAAAACGCTGCAATGTTTTCTTTAACTGATCGCTTGTTTTAATCGGTTCAATGTCGCGTTGCTCTACTATTGCTCTAGCCATAGCAGCCGATGGTCTTAATTCTCCATATTGCCACAGTACATCTTTTATCTGCTCTTCATCATAATCGTTCACCACATGATAGGCTGACAACTGACTGGTCTGATTCATTCGCATATCTAAATCCGACTCGAATCGTGTAGAAAAACCACGCTCTGCAACATCAAATTGATGCGATGACACACCGAAATCTGCCAAAACACCATCTACTTCTTTTACACCATAAAAACGCAAAAAACGTTTTACATATCTAAAATTTTCATGAATTAACTGAAACCGATCGTCGTCTATCGTATTTTGTAAAGCGTCCGGGTCTTGATCGAATGCGAATAATTTTCCATTCGGCCCTAACCTTTTTAAAATCTCTTTACTATGTCCGCCACCTCCAAAGGTCACATCTACATACACGCCATCTGCCTTAACATTAAGACCATCGACAGTTTCTTTTAATAGTACAGGGTTATGATATTCCATAATCTTCATCATCTTGTCCCATAACCTCTTCAGCTAAATCTGCAAAATCATCAGCCGAACCACTTATGCTCTGTTCATAATTATCCTTATCCCAGATTTCAATAATATTAACAGCCGAAGCCACCACTATTTCTTTTGAAATCGATCCGAAAACCGCTAAATCTTTCGGAATCAACAAACGTCCAGTACCATCTACCTCTACCATTTTCACACCAGCAGTAAATTTCCTAATAAAATCGACGTTTCTTTTTTTGAATCTATTTAGCTTGTTTATCTTCTGCATTAACACAT
Source organism: Formosa haliotis (assembly GCF_001685485.1). Taxonomy (NCBI): domain Bacteria; kingdom Pseudomonadati; phylum Bacteroidota; class Flavobacteriia; order Flavobacteriales; family Flavobacteriaceae; genus Formosa; species Formosa haliotis. The sequence continues at coordinate 2,060,711 of NZ_BDEL01000001.1, forward strand.
TCCACTCCTCCATAGGATACAATTCTAAACACGGATTAAAAACGGAACGTTTTACCACAAACCCATCTTGCAATACGGCACTCAACTGCTTTTTCAGCGAAACAGGAAGCATTAATCTGCCCTTCGCGTCTACTTTGCATTCGTATGTACCTATTAATGAGTTCAAAACAATTTTTGGGATTTACAATCTTTAATTTTCAAATATATCGAAAAATATACCACTTTTTACCACATAATACCACTTTGTTAATAAATTTTCGACTATCGGATAGATAATACCGCCATTTCTGCCCTCCAAATCTGCTTAAGTATTGGATTAAAATGCATTAGCATTAAAAAACACGCTAAAAATTGCTGCGAATATTTATTATGTAAAACTATTTCAGGTGTTATGCATTAAATTCGTAATTAATATGAATGATTTACCTATATTTGTTTTTTGAGGATAATGACTAATTAATGACGAATCGCTTAAAAAAAGAGAAGAATTTTATCTACATGGAAGTAGGAGAAGGACAACCTATAATCGTTCTTCACGGCTTAATGGGTGGATTGAGTAATTTTGGAGCTGTAGCTGAATATTTCAGCACTAAAGGCTATAAAGTTATCATTCCAGAACTTCCACTCTACAGTTTAAATTTGCTTAAAACGAATGTAAAAAGTTTTGCAAAATACTTAAACGATTTTATCGAATACAAAGAATTTAAGGATGTTATTTTGCTAGGAAACTCTTTAGGCGGTCACATTGGGCTACTATACACTAAACTGTATCCTAAAAAAGTAAAAGCTTTAATAATTACCGGAAGTTCTGGTTTATACGAGAGCGCTATGGGTAGTGGTTACACAAAAAGAAGTGACTACGAAGTCATGAAAAAGAAAGCTCAGGAAGTCTTTTACGACCCTGAAGTTGCCACTAAAGAAATTGTAGATGAAGTTTACGAAACTGTTAACGACAGAAATAAACTAATAAAAACTTTAGCGATTGCCAAAAGCGCAATTAGACACAATATGGGTAAAGATTTACCTAAAATGCGTCAACCAACATGTATAATTTGGGGTAAAAATGATATCGTCACCCCTCCAGAAGTTGCTACCGAATTTCATAGCCTTTTACCTAACTCTGATTTATTTTGGATTGATAAGTGTGGGCATGCAGCTATGATGGAGCACCCAAAAGAATTCAATGAAATCCTAGATTCCTGGTTAAATACCAGAAATTTATAATAGTAAAATTATGCAAATTAAATCGGCTGAGTTTGTAATGAGTAATTCGGACGTTACCAAATGCCCGAAAGACAGAATCCCAGAATACGCCTTTATTGGTCGTAGTAATGTAGGGAAATCGTCGCTGATAAACATGCTTACCAACCGTAAAAGTCTTGCAAAAACGTCTGGAAGACCAGGAAAAACACAGCTTATAAATCACTTTATAATTAATAAAACTTGGTATTTAGTAGATTTACCTGGTTACGGGTATGCCCGTGTTTCTAAAAGTGCAAAAAAAACTTTTCAAAAATTTATTACCGAATACTTCAAGAAAAGAGAACAATTAATATCTGCTTTTGTTTTAGTTGATATTCGCCACAAACCACAACCTATAGACTTAGAATTCATGATTTGGTTAGGCGAAAACAGCATTCCTTTTTCTATAATTTTCACAAAAGCCGATAAACTTAAGCCTAACGCTATAGAGAATCATGTAAATACTTACCGAGACATTTTACTTGAAACTTGGGAAGAGATGCCTAACTATTTTGTAACATCCTCCTCTAAGGAAACAGGTAAAGACGAATTACTTCAATATATAGACGACACCAATAATAATTTAAAGTTAGATTAACTTTTTACGTCTAAAGCATCTCTTAAGGCATTTCCTATTAACATAAATGCCATTACTAAACTCATTATACAAAGTCCTGGAATTACTGCTAAATACGGCTTTCCTAATATAATATAGTTGTAATGATCTTTTATCATAGCACCCCAACTTGCCATAGGTGGCTGTGCGCCTATACCCAAGAAACTAAGTCCACTTTCTATTAATATGGCCGACGCAAAATTAGCCGCACAAATTACAATAACAGGTGCCATTATATTTGGTAAAATATGCTTAGTAATAATTCGATAATCGTTAAAACCTAAGGCTCTTGCTGCGGTTACATACTGCATTTCCTTAGCACTTATAATTTGTCCGCGAACCACACGTGCCACTTCTACCCACATGGTTAAACCTACAGCAATAAACACTTGCCAGAAGCCTTTTCCTAAGGCCAATGTTATCGCTATAACTAATAATAAGGTAGGAATAGACCAGGTTACATTTATAACCCACATAATAAGCGCATCGACCTTACCACCGTAATATCCTGCCAAACTGCCTAAAACCAAACCTATAATTAAAGAAATAAATACAGCTACAAAACCTATGAAAAATGAAATTCTAGCCCCAACCAAAATACGACTTAATACATCGCGACCGTATTTATCTGTGCCCAAATAGAACGATTTTGAAGCGACTAAGCTTGAGATTTCTGTTTCTGAAAAAGAGGATAAATCCAATACTTTTTCTTCCCCAATTAACCCATCTGAAGCGTATTCTGTATAGCTTAAACTTGAATTTTGAATAATATATTTTGAGATTGGAATTTCGGTCTCCGTATTTATTGTTCCGAAGAAAATTTTATCTAAAGCGCTTTGTTTATTTACAATTTTTGATGGCACCGTAAGCATATCTACCGTAAATCCTGGCTTTTTAGAGTGAATAGATAAATGCATCTGGTTAGCATGCTGTGAATGATCTGGCGCTAAAACATAAGCAAAAACAGAAATTAACCCTACTAAAACAATAAAACCTAAACTAAAAACGCCCCAAAAATTGTGTTTAAATTTTTGGAGCGCTAAATATTTTAACGACTGTGACTTATCACTCATGAATAGTTTAATTTTTCACATTTGCCACGTCCTTTTTAATGGTATATGACAGTTTTAAGTCTTGAAGCACATTAACAGCTTCTTCTACATAAACATCTTGTGTTAAACTTTCGTGCCAGCGATCGCGTTTTTCTCTTAACGTTGAATCCTTTACAAATAGGGCTTCTTCGTATGGTAATGATGAATACGTTAAATTCGATTTGTAATTCGATATTTTATCAAATCGCTTAGCTTCAGCCTCATTAAGCTCTAACTTTTCTTTGTATTTATCGTAGTTTAAACTAAAGGTATTTACATCCATTTTTAGTTTAATCCATTTTGCATTCTCTTCAATTAATTTTAATTGCTCATTATTGCTCATACGATCTTTACTCTTTTGTATAGTAGAATCGTAATCGAAATAATTTCCCCATACCGTATAATCTGCGGCAGCAATTTTATCCCATGGTAGCGGATTTACTTGATCCTTTTCTCCAATATCTATAAAACTATAACGGTCTGGAACAATAACATCACTCTTTACTCCTTCTAATTGAGTAGACCCTCCGTTAATACGGTAGAATTTTTGAGTGGTTAATTTCAACGCTCCTAAATCGCCATTGCTATTATTACGTACTAAGTTATTTAAATCTAATACATTTTGAACGGTACCTTTACCATACGTTTGTTTACTACCTATAATAATAGCACGTTTATAATCCTGCATAGCAGCTGCTAAAATCTCGGAAGCAGAAGCCGATAATTCGTTTACTAAAATAACTAATGGCCCATCCCATTCTATAGATTCATCTTTATCTCTAAGAATTTCTTTAGGCTCGCCTGTAGAGCGCACTTGTACAATTGGACCATCTTTAATAAATAATCCAGCCATATCTACAACAGTTTGTAAAGATCCTCCTCCATTATTTCTAAGATCTAAAACCAAACCTTCCATACCCGCTTCTTTTAAACGATCAATCTCGATTTTAATATCGGAAGCTGCATTTCTGTTGTTATAATTTTCAAAATCTACGTAAAATTTAGGAAGATTGATTACCCCATACTTGATATCCTCTTTAGTAACTAATGATGATTTCGCATAAGTCTCTTCAAGCTCTACCACATCTCTAACAATAGAAATTTCTTTTGTTGTACCATCAACCTTTTTTACGGTAAGAATCACTTTTGTGCCTTTAGGACCTTTTATAAATTTAATGGCATCGTCTAAACGCATACCAACTATATTTACGGCATCCTTTTCCCCTTCTTGACGAACTTTAAGAATAATATCTCCTACCTCTAACTCTTTTCCTCTCCAAGCTGGACCACCAGAAATTAATTCCATAATCTTGGTATTGTCCATTTTTTTCTGAAGTCTAGCCCCAATTCCTTCTAACTTACCAGACATTTGTTGGTCGAAACGGTCTTTATCTTCTGGAGCAAAGTAAAAGGTATGTGGATCGAATTCTTCAACAACCGAATTTACATACATAGCAAACCAATCATTACGCTCTAAATCGTCTATATAATCTGTGTAATAATTATCTAGATTTTTTAAGGTAGAAGCTCTCGATTCTTTTTCCATGTCATCGTTAGACTTTAACGTATACGCTGGATCCTTTTGTTTTTTAAGATGCTCCTCGGTTTGTAAATCGTCGTAATTCGCTATAGAAGTAAATTTAAGTTGCTTTCTCCAACGATCTTTCATCTCCTTTTTAGACTTCGCGTACGGTTTCTCGTTGTAGTCTGCATTGAATTCTTCATCTACCGTATAATCGAAAGGTGCATTTAAAACCTCTTTATACAAGGTTTTAGACTCTTCTATTCTCTGAATTAAACGCTCGTGAGTTACATTAAAAAAAGTAATATCGTACTCTTTTAATTGATCGTCAATATTATCTTTATACTTTTCAAATTCTTTGATGTCCGATTCGTAGAAATAACGTTTTAAAGGATCTATGGCCTTTAAATAATTATTAAAAACGTCTTCAGAAAAATTATCATCTAAAGTTTTAGGGTCGAAATGACCGCGTTCAAGCACATAAGTAATAACTTGTATTAATAATTTATCCTTATCTGGATTGTTGAATGTTTTGGTAGTAAAACTGCAAGAAGCGAATGCTAATAACAACAGTAAAACTAAATATCTATAATTCCTTTTCATAAGCCTGTAAAAGTGCATCGTATATTTTTCACTAAAGTAGAGAAAAAACTATGCCAATAAAAATACAAGAGCCGTAATTTTTTGTTAAACTGAACAAATTAGAAGTTTCATGCATATTTTATGTATTTTAGCAATGCGTTTTCAAATCTAAAAATATGTCTAAAAAACCACTTATCCTGGTTGTAAACGACGACGGCATTACTGCACCGGGGATAAGAACTCTTATAAAAATAATGAATACCATTGGAGATGTTGTAGTTGTCGCTCCAGATAGTCCACAAAGTGGAATGGGCCATGCCATAACAGTAGATTCTACTTTATATGTAGAAAAAATTCATATCGACAACGGTCCTCAATCGGAGTACAGTTGTTCGGGAACCCCTGCCGACTGTGTTAAACTTGGGGTTCGCGAAATTTTAAAGCGTAAACCAGACCTTTGTGTTTCTGGTATTAATCACGGCTCCAACTCATCTATCAATGTTATTTACTCGGGAACCATGAGTGCCGCTATTGAAGCTGGTATTGAAGGGATTCCTGCCATTGGATTTTCTTTACTTGACTTCAATTGGAATGCTAATTTTGAGCATGCCGAATCTTTCATAAAAACGATTACAGAACGTGCCTTAAAAAATGGTTTACCCGAAGGTGTTGTCCTGAATGTTAATATTCCGAATAAAAATAAAAAAGATATTAAAGGGATTCGGGTTTGCCGACAAGCTAAAGCCAATTGGGTGGAGAAATTCGATAAGCGCCAAAGTCCGATGGGAAAAGATTATTACTGGCTGGCTGGTAAGTTTGTAAATTTAGATCAAGGTGAAGATACAGACGAATGGGCGTTAGAAAATAATTATGTTTCTGTTGTGCCTGTACAATTCGATTTAACAGCGTACCAAAGCATTAAACAAATTAATACTTGGAATTTAAATGATTAAAAAAGAAGTTTTCATAGGATTTATAGTGGGAATTATTGCCAATGCCATAGGCTTATTTTTAGCCGCTACTTTACTTGGCCAAGGCGATGATGCTATTACCGTAATTAAAGCGGCATCTGCTGAAGGATTTTTAGGAAAATTAATGAGTTTGGGTGCCATTCTTAATTTGGCCGCATTTTTTGTGTATATAAAAAAGAAACAGGATTATAGAGCAAGAGGAGTTTTATTGGCTACCTTATGTATAGCAGTGTTTACCTTCATTTTTAAATTTTTATAATGAAATATTACATTATTGCAGGAGAAGCTTCGGGAGATTTACACGGCTCGAATTTAATGAAAGCGTTACAGAAAGAAGACATTAACGCTGACTTTAGATTTTGGGGAGGCGATCTTATGCAACATGTAGGTGGTACTTTAGTAAGCCATTATAAGGAACGTTCCTTTATGGGGTTTTCTGAGGTTATCATGAATTTATCTAAAATTTTTAAAGCCATATCTTTCTGTAAACAAGATATACTGCAATACCAACCAGACGTTATTATTTTTATAGACAATTCTGGTTTTAATTTGCGTATTGCCAAATGGGCCAAAGCAAATAACTTCACTACCAACTATTATATTTCGCCACAAGTTTGGGCCTCTAGAGCGGGACGCGTTAAAGATATTAAACGCGACATCGATGCCATGTATGTTATTTTGCCGTTTGTAAAACCGTTTTATGAAACCTATGATTACGATGTTACCTTTGTAGGACACCCATTAATTGATGCTATTTCTGACCGAACTCAGGTTGATGAATATGAATTTAGAGCAGAGCACGGATTAAGCACTTTACCAATTATTGCCATACTTCCCGGAAGCAGAAAGCAAGAAATAAGCAAGATGCTTACCGTTATGCTTAGTATTATTGACGATTATCCAAAATATCAATTTGTTATTGCAGGAGCACCTAGTCAGGATTTTAGTTTTTACCAAACCTTTATTAAGAACACAAATGTTAGTTTTGTTAATAATAAAACCTACGATTTACTAAGTGTCTCTTACGCTGCATTAGTAACCTCTGGTACAGCAACACTAGAAACCGCTTTGTTTAAAGTACCACAAGTGGTTTGCTATAAAGCCAGTTGGTTGTCTTACCAAATAGGGAGACGAATTGTAACTTTAAAATATATTTCATTAGTGAATTTAATCATGGATAAACCTATAGTTACCGAACTTATTCAAGATGATTTTAATTCTGAAAATTTAAAAAAAGAACTCAACCTCATTTTAAACCCTTACGAACGCACCAAATTCTTTATTAATTATTACGATTTAGAAAAGAAACTTGGCGGTAAAGGTGCAAGCCAAAAAGCAGCAAGCCTCATTTACAAAGCCCTAAAATCAAACACCTAATATGCATAAATCCGTAGTTATACTTTGCTTACTTCTTATTGTAAGCAGCTGTAAATCTTCTAAAAAATCTACTAGCTCTAGACCTGCCTCGTCACCCCAAGTTTCAGTTTCGCCTACGCAAAACAGTGATACCGGAAATGATGATGTTGTGGTTTTAGCTCCCGAGAACTACGACGATTTAAAGCGCATAGGTATAGAGATCGTAGATTATGCCAAACAGTTTGAAGGTGTACGTTATAAATTTGGAGGCACTACAAAAAAAGGCATGGATTGTTCGGGTTTAGTATTCGAGTCTTTTAAAGCCTACAATATTAATTTACCTCGAGTTTCTCGCGACATGGCTAAAGAAGGCGTAAAAATAGATATTGATGATGTTAAGGTGGGCGATTTATTATTCTTTCATACCAACCCAAACCGAAAAACCATTAATCATGTTGGTTTAGTGGTTTCTTCTCGAACTGGGAATGTAGAATTTATTCACTCTACAACAAGCAAAGGTGTTATAACCTCTTCTTTAGCAGAACGTTACTGGTATTATTCTTTTAAAGAGGCGCGCAGAATTCTCTAATATTTAGTATCTTACTGGTATGAAGTTGTTTAGCTTTATACTTGTAAAACTAACGCTCCTTATAATACTAGGTATTTGTTTTGGCCATGCCTATAACATTCCCTTATTTTGGAGTTTACTTGCTTGCGCCTTACTACTTGTATTGTTAGGCAGCATTTGGTTTTCTCATAAGACTAACTTTAAACCTCCTGCTTCTTTTGGAATTACAGCTTTTATTTTAACCTTCTTCATCGGGGTTTTCACCGTAAATGTACATAACGAAAAACTTCAAAAAAGCCATTATTCTCGGCTAAATACTGAATCAAACAAAATAACAATTAAAATTCGAGAGGTATTAAAACCTAATGCTTATTACGACAAATACATTGTTGAAATTTTAAAAATTAATAATGAAAAGGTTACAGGCACATCTTTACTAAATATTAAAAAAGATACACTAACCCGCCAATTTAAGATTGATGACGTTTTCTTAACAACTGAAAAATTTCAAGAGATTACACCACCTTTAAATCCCAATCAATTTGATTATAAAGCCTATTTAGAACGGCGGTATATTTATCATCAAATAGTTGCTAGCCCAAATCAGTTACTAAAATTAGCACATAACCATACAAGCCTTCTAGGAGTTGCTTATAAGGTGAATACTTTTGTACGAGACCGCTTACAACAATATAGTTTTGGTAACGATCAGTTAGCGGTATTACACGCTTTATTACTGGGGCAACGGCAAGACCTTTCGGAAACCTTGTATAAAAATTACACGAAAGCAGGCGCAGTACACATCTTGGCTGTATCGGGTTTACACGTTGGTATTTTACTTCTTATTCTAAATTTCCTCTTCAAACCCATAGAACGTGTAACACATGGAAAAGTTATTAAAACAATTTGCATTGTTGCCTTAATGTGGTGTTTTGCTTTTTTAACAGGGTTATCTCCTTCGGTTTCCAGAGCTACGCTTATGTTTACATTAGTAGCCATAAGTTTAAATTCTAACAGACCCACTAATATTTATAATACTCTGGCTATTTCGGCCTTTTTATTATTACTATGGAATCCACTACTCCTTTACGATGTCGGATTTCAATTAAGCTATTTGGCGGTATTAAGTATTGTTACCTTTCAACCTCTTTTTTATAAGCTATGGATCCCGAAACATAAACTAACCAATATCCTCTGGAATACCACAACGGTAACTTTTGCAGCACAAATTGGGGTTTTACCCGTTAGCCTATTTTATTTTCATCAATTTCCCGGACTTTTTTTCCTTTCTAATTTAATTATTGTGCCGTTACTAGGTTATATACTGGGGTTTGGAATTTTAGTAAATGTTCTGGCTACTTTACAACTACTTCCACCGCTATTGGTTCTAATTTTAAACAAAACAATTGGGTTTATGAATGGCTTTGTTACATGGGTTGCGAGTCAGGATCAATTCATTTTTGATTCTATTTCTATTAAACTCAATTCCGTTTTGGCCATATATTTACTAATACTCTGCCTGATTTATGTTTATACAACTCCGAAGTTTAAATCGGTAGCCTTTGTGTTATTGGCTTGCATAACACTACAGCTCACCTTTATTTACAACCGCTGGCAAGTACAATCTCAAGAATGGATATTATTTCATAAAAACAGAGAAAGTATTTTAGCCGAACGAAAGGCCTATTCACTTTTTATACACAGCACATCGGACTCCTCTTTAGCAACAAAACAATATCCGTTAAAAAGCTATATAATTTCCAATGAAATAAAAAGAACAGCTACAACGCCGTTAAAATCTGTATACAATGTTCTCGACAAAAGATTGCTTGTAGTAGATAGTTCGGCGGTGTATACTATTAAAGGGTTTAACCCCCATTATATTGTGCTTAGCAATTCGCCTAAAGTCAATTTAAATCGCTTGATCGATTCCTTAGTTCCGAAACAAATAATTGCAGATGGTAGCAACTACAAATCGTATATAAGTCGTTGGGAAACGACCTGTAAAAACAAAAAAATCCCTTTCTACCAAACAGGTAAAAAGGGCGCTTTTCTTTTTAATAGATGACTAAGCGTTATGGCACAAATTCTGGCACAAAACTTTCATAATAGCTTGTAAACTCTTCTTGCGTTTTAATCTCTTTATGTTTATCCTCTTTAAACAACTTTAAATACAACTCTAATTGTTGTGGTTTTTGATATCCTCTAATTGGGGCTAAAAGTGCACCGTTTTCATCGAAAAACACTATCGTCGGATAGGCATTCACCCCAAGCTTTCTTGTAAACTCATGTACACTATTACGTTTGTTTGTCTTTGCTGGATCGAAATGAGGATTGCCTAAAGTTACATCGTTAAATAAGATAGATTCATCCCCTTCTGCATTAAATTTAACAGCGTAATAATTAGCATTAACATAGTCTATTACGTCCTTATTTCCGAAAGTGTTTTTGTCTAACATTTTACAAGGACCACACCAGTTGGTATACACATCCATCATCATTTTCTTAGGTTCTTTTTTCTGAAGTTCAACAGCCTCATTATAAGACATCCATTTTATTTCCTGAGCATTTATAACTCCTATGGAGCATAAAAGCACCAATAAGAACATCCCTTTTTTTATTAACATACCTTAAGTTTAAAATATTGAATTTGTTAGTAATGGTCTAAAATAACAAAAGCACCTTACAACGAAGATGCTTTTATTGTTTTTTAACGTATTGTATAATTAACGCACACCGTGCATCAGTTTGTTCATGACTTTAGTTAGAGACATTACAAGTAAGCCTGCTACTATTGGTACTACAGTAAAAATTAAAAAGAAAGTACTCATATCGTACGCTGCAGTAATTTTATCAATTAATCCTCCCATAGTCCCTGCTAATTTATTTCCGAGACCAACAGCGATATACCATAATCCAAACATAAGTCCGATTTTAGCAGCTGGCACTAATTTACTAACATAAGATAGGCCTACTGGAGATAAAGACAACTCTCCTAGGGTATGCAATAAATAAGCAAGAATTAGCCAAATAATGCTAACAGAAGCTGTTTGAGCTCCCTGCGGAATACTAGCCGAACCATATGCTAAAACCCCAAAACCAAGACCTAATAAAACTAAGCCCATTCCGAATTTAACGGTTGCTGGTGGATTGTATTTACTTTCCCATATTTTGGATACTAAAGGCGCAAAAGCAATAATATAAAATGAATTTAATATACCGAACCATGATGCTGGAATTTCGGTATTCTCTTGAGAAAATTGTTCATTTAACATGTAAATTACAATTCCCCAAATAATCGCAAAACTTAAGCCTAATGCAAGATTTGATACCCGATATTTACTAAAGGTAATTTTAAACAATTGTAATAGCACGTAGGTAATTATTAATAATGGTATTACCGTAAGTAATGTATTTGCAATTCTAAATGCTAAAGCAGAGTTCCCTTCTAAAACACGATTTGTATAATCTGAAGCAAAAATAGTCATTGATCCACCAGCCTGCTCGAAAGCGGCCCAAAAGAAAATAGTGAAAAAGGCTAAAATCCCAACCACAATATAACGATCTCTTTGAACCTTAGAAGACACTATTTCTTCTTTCTCAACAGCTGTGTTTTCTCCATTTTCTTTATGCTCCTCATCGAAGGTAATAGTTTCTGATGGCGATAGCCCTATTCTTCCAAAAATCCCTTGGGCTAACCAAAACTGAATCATTCCTAAGAACATAAAAACACCAGCTAAACCAAATCCCCAATGCCATCCTACAGATTCACCTATGTATCCACATAATAAAATTCCTAAAAATGCACCTGCATTTACACCCATATAAAAAATAGTAAACGCACCATCTTTTTTATCTTGAGCATTTTTATAAACACCATTAATAATAGATGTAATATTCGGTTTGAATAATCCATTTCCAGCAACCAATAATCCAATTCCTAAGTATAAACTCCAAGGTGTATCGAATGCCATTGCCGCATGTCCTAAGGTCATAATTAATGCCCCTATTGCAACAGCACGACGGTAGCCAAATATTTTATCTGCTAAAATCCCTCCTAAAATCGGTGAAAAATAAACAAGCATCGTATAGGTTCCGTAAAGTCCTAAGGCATCCTCTCTACTCCATGCCCAGCCACCATCAATAATTGCAGATGTTAAGAATAACACTAAAATGGCACGCATTCCATAATAGGAAAAACGCTCCCACATTTCTGTAAAAAATAAGACGAACAATCCCGATGGATGTCCCATTAACAATTTTCGGTTCATGTCGGAACCTTCAAATCTAAAGTTCGTTGTACTAGTACTCATTGCTAAATAATTAAGTTAATTTAGGGCTATTTAATTTAATGCGCTACTTCATGTTCATTATCTTCCGCACCGTGAGTTAATCGTTTTAAAGGTTTTAAAATTAGAATAAACAATGTACCTATAATCACAGTAAAAACTAAAATTCCTAAAAAGATAGTGTATTCACCAAAGGCGCTAGCAGATTCTCCTACTATTCCAGCCACTTTACTACCTAATCCTGTAGCTGCAAAATAAACCCCCATCATAAGTGATGCATATTTTACCGGAGCTAATTTTGTAATAAAGGATAAAGCTACAGGCGATAAACAAAGTTCTCCCATAGTATGGAAAAAATAAGCTAACACTAACCAAAGCATACTAGAAGTTCCCGATTTTTCGAATTCCATTACAGCAAACACCATAAATAAAATCCGAATCCCATGATAATTATACCCATCGCCATTTTAAATAATGATGAAGCTTCCTTACCTTTTAATTTACGTTTCGCCCATAAATTGGCTACAACCGTAGCAAAAATCACGATAAAACCGGCATTTAAACTTTGGAACATGATAGTAGGAATTTCCCAGCCTAAAAGCACACGGTCTGTTTTCGTGTCTGTGTATATATTCATTAACCCTCCAGCTTGTTCAAAAGCTCCCCAGAAGATAATCACCATTATAAAAGATAGTAATAACACTACAAAGCGATCTTTATAAATTTGAGAGGATAGATCTTTATAAATCATCATTAAAAGCACCGTTATTGCTGTAAGAAATATAAAAAGAGCTCCATATCCCCATCCTAATTGTATCCATCCATAAATAGAAACAAGTAATAGCAGACATGAGATCATTAACTGCTTTGGAGATTTTAAAATTTTAGAATATAATTCACCATAAGATACTTCATCTTCTTTATTCGTAGCCACAACGTGATTTCCAACTTCTGTTAAATAGCGTTGTCCAAATAAATAAACCATAAGCCCCAAAAGCATTGCAACACCTGCAAGACCAAAACCGGCATGCCATCCCCATTCTGCAACCACACTTCCAACTACTAAGGTTGCCAATAAGGAGCCTACGTTAATTCCGATATAGAAAATACTAAAACCTTTATCTCGTCTTATATCTCCCTCTTGATAAAGCCCTCCAACCATAGTTGAAATATTAGGTTTTAAGAAACCTACTCCTAAAATTACTAATCCTAAACCGGTATAAAACGCCCAAGTATCTGTAAGCACCAAAACACCATGACCTAAACATAAAATAATAGCTCCGTATAATACCGCCTTTTTCTGGCCGATTAATTTATCGGCAATCATACCTCCTGGAATAGACATAACATAAACCAACATGGTGTACCATCCATATAATGCTAAGGCTTCTTGATTGGTCCATCCTAAACCTGGTCCTCTTTCATCTCCAGTGGTTTGTGTTACCATATATAACACAAGCAAGGCTCGCATTCCATAGTAAGAAAACCGCTCCCACATTTCTGTAAAGAATAAAATATAAAGACCTACTGGATGACCAAATAATTCTTTCTGTTTAACATCAATTGAATTTGCCATAAAATAATTTGTTTTGTTAATTAAGGGGTTGTTAAAGGATTGCTATTATTAAATTATAGTTTATCTCCTAGAGTTCTATCTAAGAAATTAGTCATTTTAGTATATAAATGTAAACGGGTATTGCCGCCATAAATACCGTGATTTTTGTCTGGGTATATCATCCACTCAAACTGTTTGTTTGCTTGAATTAAGGCTTCAATCATACGCATTGAATTTTGAACATGTACATTATCATCGGCCGTACCATGCACTAATAAAAAGTCGCCTTTTAATTTATCTACATGATTAATTGGTGAATTTTCATCGTAGCCCGATGGATTTTCCTGTGGAGTCGTCATGTAGCGCTCTGTATAAATAGAATCGTAAAATCTCCAGCTTGTTACAGGTGCCACGGCTATAGCCATTTTAAAGACATCGTTCCCTTTAAAAATAGCATTACTACTCATAAATCCTCCAAAACTCCAGCCCCAAATTCCAATTCGGTCTTTATCGATATACGCTAAATCGCCTAATTGTTTTGCCGCTGCAATTTGGTCTTCTAATTCGTATTTACCCAATTCTTTTTGAGTCGCTTTTTTAAAAGCTGCGCCTTTAAACCCCGTTCCACGTCCGTCTACACAAGCTACAATATAACCTTTTTGCGCCAACATTTCGTACCAATAATCGTTAGCACTTAACCAACTATTTGCTACTTGTTGCGATCCTGGCCCCGAATATTGATACATAAATAAAGGATATGTTTTAGACGCATCAAAATTTGCAGGTTTAATCATCCACATGTTTAAATCGTTGCCATTTACTTTTATCGTACTAAATTCCTTTTTAGAAATGGCATACTGCGAAAGTTTATTCGACAAGGCTTTGTTGTCCTTAATCACTTTAATTACTTTACCAGATTTAGAATCGTTTAAAGTATATAAAGGAGGAGTTGTTGCACTAGAATAAGTGTTAATAAAATAGGTGAAATCAGCACTAAACGACGCCGAGTTAGTTCCATCTTTTTCAGATAAACGTGTTTTTCCTTTTCCGTTTAAACCAATACTGTAAACATCGCGATTTATAGATCCGTTTTCTACAGACTGATAAAACAACTTTTTCGATTTTTTATCAAATCCATAATAGTTAGTCACTTCCCAATCGCCTTTGGTTATCTGATTAATAAGTTTTCCGTCTTGCTTGTAATGATAGATATGATTATATCCGTCCTTTTCACTTGTCCAAATAAAACTATTATCATCTAAAAATGTTAAGTTATCGGTTACATCTACATAAGCAGGATCTTTGTCTGTAAGCACTAATTTTGAAGTTTGATTTGAGGTATTTATCATCCATAAATCCAACTCATTTTGATGTCTGTTACTGTATTGTGCACTTAAAACATCGGCGTTATTTGTCCACTTAATTCTAGGAATATAAAAATCGGAATAGCTTTTATCTAAACTAATGGCTGTGGTTTTGTTTTTGGCCAAATCGAAAACATGTAAAGATACGACAGAGTTTGGCTCTCCTGCTTTCGGGTACTTAAACACCTCTTGTTTTGGATACAAATCGGTTCCAAACACATCCATAGAAAACTCAGGAACGTTAGATTCATCAAAACGAATAAAAGCAATCTTGTTACTAGCTGTATTCCATTCAAAGGCACGTACAAAAGCAAATTCTTCTTCGTAAACCCAATCGGTAATACCATTAATAATTTTATTATCTAAACCGTCTGTAGTAATCTTTGTTGTAGCACCCGTTTTTAAATCCTTTACAAACAAATTATTGTTTAAACCATAAGCCACTTTGGTACCATCTGGCGAAAATGTAGGTTCCTGAATTTTATCTTCTGCAACACCTGTAATTTTACCTGTAGCGGTATCAAAAACATAATAATTAGCTAGTGTAGAATGCCTAAAAATAGACTCTACATTTGTCGCTAAAAGCACTTTGCTTTCATCTTCACTAAAAGTATAATCTGTAAAATAATCGACATCCGCTAAATTTGAAGAACTCACTAGCGTTTTCACTTTGCTAAGCGTTTTATAATCGTAAATATCGATAGCTGTAGATCGGGTTTGTCTGTTAAAATCTAATACAGAATATTGCTGACCGTTAGCCATAGAATGTAAGGCTTCCATACCTTCGGTTCTAAAACCGCCATTCCAAATTTCTTCTAATGTTATCTGTTTTTGTTGTGCGAATACTAGGCCTGAACATAGAAAACATGTTAGCAGGAAAGGAGTAAAATACTTCACGAAATAAATTAAATTAAAAAGTTAATATAGGGATATTTTAAAAGCCCCCAAGTTTACTAAAAATTAACGAAATTACCGACTCAATTAACAGTTTATATAGATAATCTGACGGTTTAACCTCCCTAAAACACTCAATAAGTACTATATTTGTTCTGTTAAATAATAAATGCATGAGCAAAACGATTTCAGGTTTTTCGAAACTATCAAAATCAAAAAAATAGATTGGATTGTTAGCACCTATTTTGCTAATCAAGAAAACACCAAATCTATATTAAAACAATATTGGAATTCCAACGACAAACTTCAACAGTTACACGACGAATTTATCGAAAATACCATCACCAATTATTATTTACCGCTTGGTGTTGCTCCCAATTTTTTAATAAATGGTAAAATGTACACGATCCCTATGGCTATCGAAGAAAGTTCGGTGGTTGCTGCAGCCAGTAAAGCTGCTAAATTTTGGTTGGATCGTGGCGGATTTAAAACAAGCGTAATTTCTACTACAAAAATCGGACAAGTGCATTTTATGTATTTAGGCGATACCGACCATTTAAAGCACTTTTTCACCACTGTAAAACCCAAACTTTTAGACGCCGTAAAACAGCTATCTAAAAACATGGAAAAGCGTGGCGGCGGGATTATTGATATTGAATTACGCGATAAAACTGCCGAAATTCCTAACTATTTCCAATTGCATGTGTCGTTTGAGACCGCCGATGCTATGGGCGCAAACTTTATAAATTCCTGTTTAGAAGCTTTTGCAAAAACATTTAAAAGTGAAGCTTTAAAATTTGATGGATTTACCGCCAAAGAAAAGCACATAGATATTGTTATGAGCATCCTCTCTAACTATGTTCCTGACTGTTTGGTACGTGCCGAAGTAAGCTGCAAGGTTGAAGATTTAACCGAAAACGAAGCAATTCCTGCCGAAGAATTTGCTAATAAATTTATACAAGCTGTTAAAATTGCTGAAATAGAACCTTTCCGAGCCGTAACACACAATAAGGGTATTATGAACGGTATTGATGCTGTGGTACTCGCTACGGGTAACGATTTTAGAGCTATTGAAGCCGGGGTACATGCCTACGCGGCTAGAAACGGATCATATAGTAGTTTATCGCATGCTAAAATTGAAGATGGCATTTTTACTTTTTGGATGGAAATTCCTTTAGCTTTAGGAACCGTAGGAGGCTTAACCAACTTACACCCTTTGGTAAAGTTATCGTTAGAGATGCTCCATAAACCATCGGCTAAAGAATTTATGCAAGTGGTTGCCGTTGCCGGATTAGCCCAAAATTTTGCGGCATTAAGATCGTTAACAACGACTGGAATACAGCAAGGCCATATGAAAATGCATTTAATGAACATCCTAAATCAGTTTGAAGCGAATACTGAAGAAAAAGCTATTTTGGTAAATCATTTTAAAACACATACCGTATCGCATAGCGCTGTTGTTGATGCTTTAGAAAAACTACGTCGCTAATGGAATCGTTTTATAGCAACGGAAAATTATTAATTTCGGCCGAATACCTTGTGCTTAATGGGGCAGAAGCTTTAGCTTTACCATCTAAATTTGGACAATCGTTAAGTGTTGAATCTATTTCCGAGCCATTATTAACATGGCAAAGTTATAACAATAACAATGAGTGCTGGCTAGAAGCCACTTTTAAGGATATTCATGGCACCTTGCAACCCGAGATAGAAAACGATCTTACCCTAAGGCTAGCCTCTATTTTAAACGCTGCAAAAACTTTAAATCCGGAGTTTTTAAAACCTGAGCTTGGCCTTGCTATTAAAACATATTTAGATTTTCCTACAAATTGGGGTTTAGGCACCTCGTCAACTTTAATAAACAACATCGCGAGTTGGGCAAATATAAATCCGTTTACCCTCTTAGAACGCACTTTTGGAGGTAGTGGTTACGACATTGCTTGCGCGTCTAACAACACTCCTATTACGTATCGATTAAACGGAAAATCGCCAATAGTAAAGTCTGTAAATTTTCATCCTAATTTTTCTGATTGCATATATTTTGTTCATTTAAATAAGAAACAAAACAGCCGCGATGGCATTGCTCATTTTAAAGCCAATACCTCAGATCATTCCGAGGCTATTAAAGCAGTAAACAGTATAACATCAGAACTTATTACATGCGACAACCTAGATCGCTTTAACGGCTTAGTTGAAGCACATGAAGCGATTATAGCAAACATCATTCAGTTGAAACCAGTTAAACAATTACTTTTCCATGATTTTACCGGAAGCATTAAAAGCTTAGGCGCTTGGGGAGGCGATTTTGTTATGGTAACTTCTCATGAAGATCCCACGAGTTATTTCAAAGACAAAGGATATCACACCATACTGCCTTATAAAGACATGATACTTTAGCATATCCTTTAGTCAACCAAAAGCTACGAGGCAAAATTTTGCGATATCGCGAAGCCTCGAGATTCGATTTAAAAGCGTTATACTTTTGCAAGTAAAGAGAAACTAGAAAGACTTCACTCGACAGTCATCTTCATTTCACTTAAAAATTAATGTATTGTTTTAGAACGAGACTTTATAGAACAAAAAAATCCTCATCGTTTGATGAGGATTTTTTTTATAAGGTATAACTGATATTTATTGTACAGTTTCTGCTCTATTATCTTCAATTTCTGAAGCATCTTTTAAAGCTTGATATAATTTAGTATTAACAGCATTTGCTTTTTGTTGACCAACGCGGTTAGCAAACGCTTGGTAATTATCTAATTCTGTTGCTGGAGTTACTTTAGTAACTTCAACCATATACACACCATTATCACCAACTAACAACTTAGAAGTTTCTCCTTCTTTTAATCCGAAAGCAGCACCTACAATACGAGGCTCTCTTCCTGCTCCAGAAATCGTTGGATTCTTCATATTTAAAGCTGAAGCTGTTCTAATAGATTGATTTTCTTCTGAAGCCAAAGCGTCTAAAGTTGTTGCTTTAACACGGTCTTTAATAATTTCAGCTTTTTTCTCTTTACGAATTTTAGGCACTACAATAGCAGATGCATTATCTGTAGTCATTAATCCCGCTTTGTTTTTAGCCGCTAATTGTACAATAGCATATCCGCCTGGAATATTAAAACGCTTTACATCTCCTACATTAGTCTCTTCGTTAAATGTCCAACGTACAATTTGACGTTGATTACTTAATCCAGGAATATTTTCTTGTAAGATCTCGATACCTTTTACCGGACGAACAGTGTAATTGTTTTCTTTAGAAACCGCTTGAAAATCTTTGTCGGCAACTGCGATTTCAAATTTAGAAGCATCTCTAAACACTTTATCTACTGTAGCGTCAGATGGCTCTATTTGTCTAGCAATAGTTGCAATTTTAACCGCTTTTTCTTTATCAGTTTGATCTAATATTTCTACAACGTGGTAACCGAAATCTGTTTTTACCACACCAACATCACCTTTACGATTTCCGAAAGCATAATCTCTAAATTCTGGTACCATAGCATTATATGTAAACCAGTCTAGAACACCTTCTTTCTCGTTACTTACTTTATCTACAGATAAGTCTAATACATCTACAAACTTAGAAGGATTTGCTTTTACAATAGCCATAACGCTATCTGCTGTTTTCTTAGCTTCTGCTTTTGTTTGTACAGTTTCTGCTGTAGCCGCACGAGAACCGATAAATGGAATTAAAATGTGTCTTGCTTTTACCGAGTCTGGCATAAAGGTTTCTTCAACTAATTTAGAAAGTTTAAAAAATCCGTTATCCTTATAAGGTCCGTAAACCGCTCCTGGCGTTTTATCGTATAAATTATCGGCTAATACTTTTGGTAAAGCAGATTTAAACACAAAACGATTATCGTATTTAATATCTGAATTAGAGTTTACAAAAGATTCTACATCCTTAGCATTTGCGAAACCTAAAACGGTATCGTTAGCTTTAGTCACATCGTTATAAACAACAGAGTTATTTAGAAGATTCGTTAAACCTGCAGAAATTTCTTTTTCGTCTTCTAAAGAAGCAATTTCTCTAAACTCTACATAATTGATATCTCTTGAAGCTTCTACTTCAAATTCTTTTTTATGATCGTTAATATAGCTTGAAATTTCAGACTTAGACACTGTAATCGTACTATCTACAATTGAAGAAAAAGGTACTTGTACATATTTAATATCTACTTTATTGTTTTCTAAATCATGCTCTACTTTTCCTTCTGCTAAAGTACCATTAACACCCGCCTTAACCATATTTACATAGTCTTGTTGCATGCCGCTTTCTGCAATAGATTGTTCGTAATCTACCCATTGTTGGTATGCTTCAGCCGACGTAGCTTTTAAACTAGCGATATATTCATTTAATTTATTCTCGTCGAATAAACCAGCTTCATTTTGGAATTCAGGGCTATTAGATAAATTTGTTCTTAACAAATCTCTCATTTGATCGCGCTCTACACTAAACCCTAATGGCTTATATTGAGATTCTAATACAGCTTGTCTCACTTCTTGCTCCCAAACACGGTTCATAGCTTGTGTGTTAGTAACACCTTGCCCCATTTGTCTTTGTGCAAATTCTACTTTACGTAAAAAATCTTCTCTAGAAATTTCTTTCCCGTTAATAGTAGCAACTACATTTTGAGATTTATTTGATAAAGCACTACCATTTTGGAACAATCCAGATAGTACAAAAGAAAATAATGCTAATGCAATAATTAGGATTAAGAAAAGTGAACGTTGTCTAATTTTATTTAAAACTGCCATTTGTCATTTAAATTATATGAAATATTGGGCGCGAAAATACCATTTTCTATTTAATAATAAAAGCAGAAAACATCAATAATTCATTTAATTTCTAGGATTTAGACAAATTAGTCGGGCTTAACTTTAGATAGTGCGACTAAGTCGATTTTTGTATTAGATACTTCAAGAATTTTAAACTGAAAATCTCCTACTACAACCACTTCATCCTGAGCAGGAATTTCTTCGGTATGGTTAACTATAAATCCACCAAGCGTCTCGTAATTTTCACTTTCCGGAATATTTAATTTATAATTTTCGTTTAAATAATCTACTTCTATCCTAGCAGATAGGGTATAATTATCATCGTCTATTTTTTCCTCTATAAGGTCTACAGTATCGTGTTCATCTTCTATTTCGCCAAACAATTCTTCCACGATATCTTCTACTGTCATAATCCCAGAAGTCCCGCCATATTCATCTAAAACCACCGCGATACTTTTTCGCTTTTTTATAAGCACACTCAACACATCTTTAATAAGCATGGTCTCTGGAACAAGCTCTACTGGTAATAAAATAGACTTGATAGTTTTCGGTTTTTTAAACAACTCAAAAGAATGTACGTACCCCAAAATATCATCTATAGTATCTTTATATACGATTATTTTAGAACAGCCTGTTTCTGTAAATAAACTGTTTAAAACCTTAGTCGATTCATGAAGTTCTACGGCTATAATTTCGGTTCGTGGCACCATGACTTCTCGGGCTTTTACTTCCGAAAATTCTAATGCATTCTGAAAAATCTGAATTTCGGAATCGACTTCGTCATGTTCTTCAACCGATTGCATTTGCTCTGTAATATAATTTCCTAGCTCTACCTTAGAAAAGGCTAACTGCACTTGATCGCCTTCGGTTTTAAAAAAACGTTTTAAAACAAAGTCTGAAATCCATAACACAAAATCTGAAACCCAAGAAAACAAACCGTAAAAAATATAAGCCGGTACAGCAAAGACTTTTAGTAGGTTGTTGGCATAAATCTGGAAAAATACTTTTGGTAAAAATTCTGCAGTAATTAATATAATAAGTGTCGAGATTACGGTTTGAGTTAACAAACTAAGATCGTTTAGCATATAATCTATAAATGCAGATCCCGATGGCAACATAGACTGAAACCATTCTACTAACAAATCGCCCATAAAAAACCCATAAATAACCAAGGCTATATTGTTTCCAATAAGCATGGTGGCAATAAATTTAGAAGGTTTAGCCGTAAGCTTGGTTAAGATTTTGGCAAGAAATCCTTTTTGTTTTTTTTCGATTTCGATATGGATTTTATTAGACGACACATAGGCAATCTCCATACCCGAAAAAAATGCAGATAAAATTAAGGACAGTATAATGATTATAATAGCAGAACTCATTTACAACTATTCGTCTTTATTTTAAATTTCTTATTGAATTTCTGTCTGAAGAAAAACATAAAAGTTGCTGCTATACAAAGTAACAGCGAAGAATATGTAATAACTCCTGTATTCATATATTTTGTAATTACATCATATAAAAAATATAAAGCAAAAGCCAAATACGCGTATTGAAAAATCTTAAAAGCGTTATTCATGATTTAGGGTAAATTAAATTTAAAGTAAAGGTAACGAATTATTCGTCAAGTGTAATAATTCCGTTAATTTCTAGCACTTCGGCTTCTTCGAATTTAACATCGGAATCGAAACCATTTCCGTGAATTAAATCACCTCCGGTTCTAAACGTTACGGGTTGGTTTGTAGAAAGCCATTGTTTGGCCTGATCGTAATATAATTGGTCTGCAAATAGCGTGTCGTTAGTAGCTGTAGAGAGCATAACATTACCTTGCAAATCGATTAAACCTGTTTTATCGTAAACAATGGCATAATCTGAAATAATGGTACTTTTATTTCTATCCTTATCGTAAATATATAAATTAATGCCTTCTGTAAATTCTGAAAATGAAAACTCTCTATTCGAGTAATCTAACATTTTTGGACTAAGCAAATTGGCTTTTAGCCTGCCAGAATCGGTATATTTTAAGTTAATATCTTCGGCTACACCTCCTGGTTCGTTTACAGAAAAAGCCGTGTTACTAACTTGTTCTAAGCCTTTACTACAAGAAACAAACATGGTCATAGCAAACGCTATGACCATGAGTATACATTTATGATGTTTAAAAAACATATTATAGGTTTGGTACAGTTACACTAGAACCAATCCAACATCCAATTTTAATAGTTTGTCCAGCATTCCCCTCAGAGAAGATATCTGATTTTTGAGGTGCTTTAGCTCTATAACTTGTAGCCGATTGAGAAGCATGAGATTTTAAAGTTGGATCTACACGACCAGCTTTACTAGCTTCGTCTGCAGCTAACCAGAATACAGCACGTTTGTTAAAGTTTGTATCTCCACAATCGTTAGCACTTGCTGCATACATAGATGCGATTTGTAAGTGAGGACGACCGTTTGATGGGTTTAAACTTAAAGACTCACGGTAGTAGCTTCTCGCTTTACTGTAAGAGTGTTGTTTCTTTAATTTATCTCCAATTTTACTGTATAATTTAGCTTTCTTATAAGAATCTGTTTCTAAACTTAAAGCTTGCTCGTAATACTTAAGTGCTTCGCTACTTTTGTTTTCTTTATCTTTTAAGATTCCTAAGTAGTATGCAGAGTTAGCCGAAGGTTTTAAATCGTGGTATGCATTTACCAATTTAAAGAATAATGGGTCGCTTGTACATTCTTTCTCAGACATTTTTCCTGCTGCTCTTTGTAACCAAACTGCATTTGTTTTGTTAGCTTCGAAATCTTTTTCGTATAACGGAATTAAGTTTTCACAATTAGCACGCTCTCCTAATTTACCATTAATACTACCACCAATCTTATCGTAAGCATCTAGGTAACTAGAGTACATTTTTTTGTATTGTAATTCTTTACTTGTTAAGGCAGTACCAGCTTCTTCTTTAGCAATTAATTTATTTAAATCTTCAGAGTAATTTGCTACTTCTGCATCTACACGCTCTACAACGTCATCGTATTTGTTAAATAAATCTTGAGCCGATTTTTCTTTAGCGTCATATAAATCTACCATTAAAGAGAAGTAAGTATATAATCCTTTTGGACTTTTAAAGTTATCCTTATCTGTAGTATAAGCTTTATCGAACGCGTTATAAACATCTAAATCTGATAATCCTAATACCGCTTTGTTATCGTACATTAATTGGGCTTTTTGAACTAAAACTTCTCCTTGAGTTGTTCTACTTGGAAAGTTTGTTAACTCTTCGTCCCAAAGTTTCATTTGGTCTTCGATAAATGCCTTCTTTTCTGCTCCTGCAGATTTTTCGATTTTATGATCTAAAATCTTGTTACCATCAATAATGATCGCTTTATTAAATTTAGGACAGGCCTTTCTAACAGCCATCCAAGGCTCGTATGCAGCATCAAAATTTTTAGCTTTTACGTACTCGTGAAAGATAGATAATTTAGTTGTACATTCTTCTTGACTTTGAGCAAAACTATTAGTTAGCCCTAAACACAATAGTGCTACTATTAAAGTAACTTTCATTTTCATCGTTTTTATTTTGAGTAATAATTAATCATATTTACGTTTTACAAACCATCTGTCGTTTAAAGATAAACTGACGTTAAAATTAAAAAAATTTTCTTGAATTAAATTTTTATTTGTTGTTCCTCTTTTTCCAATCTCAAATCCAATATTGGCATTAGAAAAAATGGTGCCTAATGGTAAACCTGCACCAAAAGATATGCCAAATTCATTAATCGACTCATCATTAACAACTAAGCCCGTACTTTCTGTTCTAAATCCAGCGCGATATACTACGCGATTCCAATATCCCGTAAAGGCATTATAATTTGGAATATAAAATCCTCCTAAAGACATACCAACGGCATCTTTATAGGATACATTCGGACTTTCGTTGTGTTCGTTTGCAAATTTAGAAGTTTGTCTAAAAGTACCTTCTACCCCAACAAACCATTGTCTTGGCTGACCAATACCTGTACCTACGGTAAATTGCGAAGACACATCTACTTCGGTCTCTAAACGACCTGCATCGATAAGCGATTGCTCTCCATCTATAACATCGACAATAGTTTCCGATCCTGTAGTAGGATTAATGGTAATGGTAGAAAATGTTCTAGAATTTTGCGAATGTAACACATTGCTAGGCGAGTAAGTTGCCGATGTTACCCACTCAAATCGATCGTTAATCATAGTCGTATACGACGCTCCTAGATTAAAACTAATTCCGCTTAAATCGGATCTATTATTTTGTTTGGTTTGATAATTTAAAAGTAAGCCGTCTGTATCATACACATACTCTATAACGCTATTTTTAAGGTTTCCGAAACCATATCTAGCCTCAACACCTACACTTAATCCTTTGGTTACTAAATACCCAACCGATAAAAACACATTATTTAAACCTCCTTCTCCATCAAAGCGATCGTTAATAGAACCATCGTCATGATGTGTGTTTAACTTATATCCTACAGAAGTATAAGGCATTAAACCAATTCCTACACCAAATCGACCAATAGGAATAGATAAGGCAATATAGTCGAAAGTAGATGAGTTGGAATTATCTGAATTATTTTCGCTTTCTAAGCTAGTTCTTGTATAACTTCCTCCAATAGCAAATTTTACTGGACGACTTTCGTTATTATAGCCTTTTAGATTTTCTGTAGCGTAAGATGCTGGATTTCGAAGATTAATATGGATACTGTCATTATAAACACTAAGGCCACCCATACTTCTATTCTCCACAGTTCCCCTGAATTTCTGACTACCTATACCGTAATACGAATAAGGTGAAGATGTACCACCACTTTGAGCATAACTATTAACTGCAAAAGCAGCAATAAAAACTAATACAAGTTTTTTTATCATTCTTGTGAATTAAATTGTAAAATTGAGTTCAATCCTTCTAAAAGAAAATTCGAGATCGCAAATATGCTACTTTTTAATTGCTTAGACAAGAAATTCGTGTCACCTCCTGTTAAAATAACTGTTAAATCTCCAAATTGTTCTTGGTAATTTAAAATGTTTCCATCTATTTCATTTAAAATTCCGAATACAATTCCAGAATGAATTGAAGCTCGTGTAGAGTCGCCAATAAGATTTATAGGCATCTCTGGTTCTAACAACGGTAATTTTGCCGTAAAATTATTTAAGGCCTTATATCTTAAATTTAATCCTGGAGAAATTCCACCGCCGTGATAAATTCCGTCGCTAGATACAAAATCGTAAGTAATGCATGTTCCTGCATCTATCACCAACACATTTTTGTTTTTAAATTGCGACACAGCGCCACTTACCAACGCAATACGATCTATACCTAAAGTTGAAGGTGTGGCATATTGATTTACAAAGGGCACTGGTGTGTTATGATCTAGTTGCAATAATTTACAAGACTGTTTTATGGCTAAAACATCTAATTCTGATAAATTTCCTACCGAAGACAGGATACCCTTCTCTATATTTTGATGCTTTTCAATAAATTTTTTAAATTTTTCTAAAAAATTTTCTGCCCGTACAATTTCTTTATCAAAAATTCTATCCGCTTCAAAAACAGCAAGTTTCACAAACGAATTTCCAACATCTATTATTAAATTCATATCAAATTATTAGAAATGCTAATTTACAAAAGCATTTTTTATAAAATTTATTTTGGAGAACAATAAAAAGGATATATATTTGCACTCGCAATTACGCACTGGTGCCTTAGCTCAGTTGGTAGAGCAAAGGACTGAAAATCCTTGTGTCCCTGGTTCGATTCCTGGAGGCACCACCAGAAAACCCTGAAAACTTTACGTTTTCGGGGTTTTTGCTTTTTAAACGGTTTCTTAATTGTCAACCAATAATACTACGGATCAAGTCTAAAAGTTGTGGGATTTATATATTACGCATAAATAGATGCTAGTCTAAATAAGAAAAAATCTATATTTCTGACACCTCTAAATTGTGCTCTAAAAGCTTTTATTTTAGCATTGAAAGATTCAGCCGATGCGTTTGTACTTCTGTTATCGAAATAATTTAGTATATTTTTGTAATGAATAGACATGGTTCTTGCTATTGTATTAAAGCTTTTAAACTCCGCTTTTCTTACTTTTTCATCCCATTTCGCTAGTCTAATTAATGCAGATGTTTTATCTTTTGAATTATTAAATATCCATGATAAGTTCTGACATAGATTATATGCCTTTTCTAAATCTGGATATCTCTGAAATAGAACTTCCGCTCTTTGAGATTGATTTTTAGTCCATTTTGAACTTGATTTGTATAGTAAATATCTGCTTCTAGCGAGTAACTGTTTGAGTGTATCTCCATTTTTAAGGAGTTCAGGGGTAAACTTCAGGGATTTACTTCTTGCTTTTTCTATAGCATCGTTTTCTAGGTCTATAGCATCCCATCTATGCTTAATTCTAATCTCTTGTAATGCATCTAGTGCTAATTTTTGAACATGGAAACGATCTATAACCAATGTCGCATTGGGGAATGATTTCTTAACTATCAGTCCCATATTTCCAGCCATATCTAAAGTTACTTCCTTAACCTTACTTCTTTGTTTTAGAGGGATTTTGCGTAGTATATTAATAACCGTTTCAGCTTTGGTTCCTTTTACCATTGCTATTATAGCTCCTGTCTTTCCTTTTGCGGATTTATTTGTTATTATGGTATATAAATCACCATTGGAGAAAGCTGTTTCGTCCAATGAAAGGTAACCCCCGATGTTTTGAGGAAATAACATCCAATTTCTTGCATGCGACTTTTGATCCCAAGATTTAAAGTCACTTAAATAATCTTTATATTGTCTTTGCATACTTCTAGGGTTTACTCCATAGAATTTAGCGACCAGAGTTGTGCAAGAAGCATTATTACTAATAGAGTTCTTTTAAAAAAGCAGCAAATTCACTAGTCATTCTAGTGCCTTTTGCTACTAATTTCCAATCCCTTGTAACCACTTTATTAGTGTCTTGATTAATCCATCTTCGTCTAGTGATATGTAAGAAAACATTCTTACCTCTTATGGGGAAATCCTGAATACTAGCTTCTGGAAAAAAACCTTTAGAGTGTAGTTTTTCATCTTTATGATCCAATGGTGCATTGTTTAGTTCTGTGAAATAAAAATGAATTTCTTCAGCTTTAACCTCATGCTTAGTTAAGTCAAAATAGGTTACTAAAACTTCTGGAAGTAATAAATTAGCAATTGATAATAGAGTGTCTGAGGACATGTATTTCTTTTATTCAAAGGTCTTCCAATTTTTTGTACTCCACAACTTTTTGTGTTGAGCCAATACTACCTAATAATTAAAATGTTTTCTGGATTACACGAATCGCATCTTGAGGGCTTCGTGTTATAATATCGAAATTAATTATACCTAGAATTAAACCTTCCTCG
Source organism: Formosa haliotis (assembly GCF_001685485.1). Taxonomy (NCBI): domain Bacteria; kingdom Pseudomonadati; phylum Bacteroidota; class Flavobacteriia; order Flavobacteriales; family Flavobacteriaceae; genus Formosa; species Formosa haliotis. The sequence continues at coordinate 2,088,931 of NZ_BDEL01000001.1, forward strand.
GTAACTACTTCAACTTTCCACAAACCTGGTTTCACATTGCTTTTGTAAGTATATCCACGATAACCTGCGTCCCTTCCGCCAGTAATATCATAACCAATTTCATCTACAACTTCCCAGTCCTGGGTACTTGTATTATACCATTTCCAACGATGAAAAATCGACTTTTTTATATCTGTAGGCGCAAAAATGGAAGTAAAAACATACACCTCTTCTCCTGGACTATAATTATATTTAAACTTATGTGCTCTCCAAAACACGTACCACTTGTCACTTTCATAAGCAACCACATACTTGTTATTTTCTTTTTTAACACTGTGGGCCACCATACCATCTTCTAAAGCTAGAGGCACGGGCGGAATAAGGTTGAAAAAATAAAACAAATTTATAGTACCATATATAAGCGCCACTAAGCCTAACATTTTACCTAAATGAATTTCACTACGCGTACTCGGGCTACTCTTATAAATAACAATAATTAACAACAGGGTAATAACTAAACTTATAATCCCCGATAAAATAAATACATTCGTACTCATTGCTTTATAAAAACCGGAATGATAAAAGTGAAAAAAGTAAAACTCAAAAAAAAGTAGACACTAAACTGAAGGTATTTATTAGAAATTCGCTTTTTTAAAAACTCGTTAGCCACCAGCAACATTATAAGGATAATAAAAAATGAAACGGTTTTTGTTAAAGACACACTTCTAGAAAAATAAATAACATAGGCACTAGACAAGGCCCCAAAAAAGAATTGAATAGCCAGAGGAAAATACTCTTGAAACTTATTGAGCATTGTATCTACCCACTTCCCGTCATCGGCTAAATTATAAAGATATAATGTAATGGTTAACGACGACATATGCAGGCACAACACCACCAAATCATAAGTTCTATCAATACGACCAAGCGTTAAGGTGTCGAAAATAAATCCGCCTATAAAAAAAAGCAGTGGCGTATACTTTTTATGTCTCACAATAAAATTCTGAAACTTACTATCCTTAAATTTAGCTATAGTATTATGCATTTTCACCCTTGTTTGTAATTCCCAAAACAGATAGTAACACTCCAACTAAACCTTCTAAAGAATTCTGCATGTAATATTTCATTTTTTTCTGTTGAAGCACGTGTAAACCCTTTCATTCTTACATCAATTTCAATCATCTATTTTTAATTGATAGTGTATTTAAATAGACTAAAGATTTAGCACACTTAGATAAACAAAGATATAAAACCTAAAAGTACATTTTTAACTCTAATCAATTTGATGCTTCGGCAGTCAGTTATCAGCCCTATTTAATCCTTAAAAATTATGTACTACATTGGCACAGATAATTATTTGTTTTAGAATAAAATTTCAGGCATTTAAGTTATATTTTAGATGAATAGAGTACTTCAGGTTACGCTTAAATAATTACATTTATATCGATAAATAATCGCATAAAAAATGGCTATAATTGGTAGTATTATAAAAGGTGTTATTCAACTAAAAGACACATTAACTCCAGAATCGAATCCTGTAGAAAATCAGAAATTGGTTTTAAAATCATTATTAGAAACCGCTAAAGACACTGCTTTTGGATCTCATTATAATTTTAGCGCTATTTTGCAAAGCGAAAATATAGCTAAAGCGTATGCCGACACCATACCTTATTTCGATTATAATAAAATTAACGACGAATGGTGGTATAGGTTACACGAAAACGAAACCGATATTACCTGGCCCGGAAATCCAGATTATTTTGCATTAAGTTCTGGAACTACCGGTAATTCTAGTAAGCGCATTCCTGTTACTAAAGAGATGATAGAATCTATTAGAAATGCAGGAATAGAACAAGTTTTTGCTCTTAACAATTTCGATTTACCGTCTGATTTCTTTGAAAAGGAAATCATGATGCTTGGAAGTTCTACCGACTTAATTGAAAAAGAGGACCACATGGAAGGAGAAATTAGTGGGATTAGTGCGAGTAATATTCCGTTTTGGTTTCGCGGGTATTACAAACCTGGAATAGAAATTTCAAAAATTGACGATTGGGACGAGCGCATACAACGCATCGCAGAAAATGCTAAAAATTGGGATATTGGCGCACTAAGCGGCATTCCCTCTTGGCTTGAACTCATGCTTAAAAAAGTTATCGATCATCACAATGCAAACGACATTCACGATGTTTGGCCAAATTTACAGGTTTACACTAGCGGAGGCGTAGCTTTCGAGCCTTACGAGAAAAGTTTTAACGCCTTAACCAAAAAGCCAATTACCGTAATTGATACCTACTTGGCTTCCGAAGGTTTTATAGCCTTTCAAGCACGACCGGAAACCTCAGCCATGCAATTGGTAACCGATAATGGTATTTATTTTGAATTTGTACCGTTTAAAGCGGAATACATTTTAGAAGATGGCTCTATAACTGCAGATGCTCCTTCAATTACTTTAGCCGATGTTAAACAAGATGAAGAGTATGTCCTTATTATAAGTACAGTGTCTGGAGCATGGCGTTATCTTATAGGAGACACTATAAAATTTACAGATGTAGAACGTGCCGAAATAAAAATTACAGGACGTACAAAATTCTTTTTAAACACTGTAGGGTCGCAGCTTTCTGTAAATAAAATGAATGATGCCTTACTCCATATTGAAGAAGCTTTTGGTATGAAAATTCCTGAATTTACTATTTGTGCGAAGCAATACGATGGCGATTTTTATCACAGTTGGTATTTAGGAACCGAAAACACAGATAAAGACGCCCAAAAAATAGCCGAAGCCATAGATTCTTATTTAAAAGACGCCAATAAAAATTATAAAGTAGCTCGATCTAAAGCTCTAAAAGGAGTAAAAGTAAACCTTATAAAACCAGAATTGTTTTACGATTGGAATGCTGAAAATAAAAAGAAAGGTGGCCAAGTAAAAATGGAACGTGTTATGAACGAAGACAAATTTGCTACTTGGGAATCTTTTATAAAAACTAAGTCTTAAATTAATCCGACGCTTCTTTTGCGTCACGCTCTTCAACAAGAATCATAATTTCTTCTGGCGATAAATAATATTTCCGCATTCTATTTTTATAGCTTTCGGGAATATTGGCATGATCGAGTATGAAATTTTTTGTCGCTATTATATATTTTTCCATACCATTTGAAATGGCATAAGAATCTGCCGTACGCTCGGCTTCTCTTAAATAGGAGTCTGAAAACAAATATTTAAAGCCAAATCCAATCAGTCCGAAAGCACTTCTGTTTTGATAATCTCTTACATGGCCTAATTCGTGCCCCAACCAGCCCACAATAATTTCAGAAGGAATATGCTTTGTAGAAAATTCACTACCGGTAATTTTTATTTTCTTACTAATAAAAATCACATACCTACGCTTCTTTCTATTTTTAAACAAACTCTTAAATTCGGGTTGCGCCTGCATCGTCGATTTTTTGATATCCTTTTTAAAACGGATAGCAATACTTACTTCGGCCAACTCCGGGTAAAAGGAAAAGGCCAATTTAGCCTCTTCTTGAATAGATTCTGGCACCGAATGATAATCGCTTAATAAAACTGTAGACATAGATTGTGATTGTAATAGAACAACTAAGGGTACTAAAATTACTTTTGAAAACAAAAACTCTAATCGTTTTCCTAATTTAGTTTGTCTCTTTTGGTGTGTCATCTTCAAGTGCTACGCCATTAAATCCTGCTGGAAAATCAAGTGTTCTAATTGGGAACGGAATGTTAATATCATGGGCATCAAAAGCAGATTTTACAGCTATAATAGCTTCAGATTTTGCTTTCGCCACCTCTAAGGCAGAGGTAGATTTTATCCAAAATCGCGTTTCAAAATTAATAGAGCTATCACCAAATTCTTTAAACATAAAAAGCACATCTTGTTTACTTTCTACAGCTTCAAAATGTTCCACGATTGTTTTTACAACCAAGTCTCTAACAAATTTTAAATCGCTATCGTAAGCCACGCCACAATCTAAAATAACTCGAGATTGCGAAGTACTAGAAAAGTTTTTAATCGGGTTTTCAACGACCATTTTATTTGGCATGTATACCAGATTATTATCGGCTTGTTTTAAAGTTACCGATCGCAAATCAATATTAACAACTTCACCTTCTACGCCGTTAGTTTCAACCCAATCTCCAAATTTTATAAAATGTACATACGATAAAATAACACCCGAATAAAAGTTTGCTAAAGCGCCCTGTAGAGCCAAACCAACAGCTAAACCTACAACTCCAGCACCCGCCAACACTGTTTTTAGGGCATCATCTAAATTTAATATCCCCAATACGATAAACAGCCCTAACATGATTACGACAGCAGAAACCAATCTAGAAATTAAATGCTTCATTGATTTTTGAAGCTTAGTACGATCTAGTAATTTTAAAATTAATTTATCTACATATTTAGATAAGAATAATACAAGTAAAAATACGAGCAAGGCTATTATAAAATTAGGCAACCCTAATACTAAATCTTCAAACCAAGCATCTAATTTTCCCAGCATTTTGTTCCATGCCTGAATCATTTTATCCTTCATAAATCGTTTTTACTTTAAATTTTTACCTTCATAATATACTAAAAATAGTGCAAACCCATTTCATTTTTAGCCGTGCTTTATATTAATTAAAATACCCCAACTCATTTAAACAATTCAACCTTCTTAAAACCAGATAAATACACTAACAACACTGCGCTTCAAACCCCGATCTATCAAACAAAAACACAGTTAAAATAAAGCATGTTAAAATTATAAGGAACTTTAAATTTAATTTAATTGTTATTAAGTTTGCATTGCTTTTCGATAGCCAAACTCAATTAAAATGAATCTACTTCGCCCCCTTAAAAGTCTTATACTTTTCTTTTTTATTTTATTGCCTTTACTTGAATTACATGCTCAAACTGAAGAAGAGCCCTTAAAAAAGAGGCCCAAAATTGGTGTAGTTTTAAGTGGTGGTGGCGCCAAAGGCATGGCTCATATCGGGGTTTTAAAAGCCTTGGAGGAAGCTGGCATTTATCCGGATTATATTACAGGAACCAGTATGGGTAGTATAGTGGGTGGATTATATGCTATAGGCTGGACACCAGAGAATATTGAGACTATGGCCAATAAAATAGATTGGAATTTTGTGCTATCCAACAATATTTTACTTAATAAAGTAGCCTTCGAAGAAAAAGACTTTTACGGCCGATACCTCGCCGAATTTCCTATACGTGGTAAAAAGATAACCCTCCCTCAAGGTGCGATAGAAGGACAGGAATTAACTTTACTGTTAAGCAAAATTACAAGAGAAGCCCATAGTGTAAAAGATTTTAACGATTTCCCTACCCCGTTTGCTTGTGTTGCCACAAACATAGAAACCGGAGAGCCCGAAATTTTAAATTCAGGCTCCTTACCCGAAGCCTTAAGAGCGAGTATGTCTATACCGTCTATTTTTACTCCCATGGAAATAGGAGACAAACTTTATGTGGATGGCGGATTAACAAGAAACTTTCCTGTTCAAGAGGTTTTAGATATGGGTGCAGATATCGTGATAGGTGTTTTTGTTAGTACAGATTTAAACAAAAAAGACAAGTTACAGTCTATGATTTCAGTTTTATCGCAATCGGCTTTTGTGATGAGTGTTCACGACTCCAACAAACAAAAGAAACTTGTAGATATACTTATTGAACCAGAATTAGGCGATTATTCTACCGGTAGTTTTAAAAACACACCCGAAATTATAGAAATAGGTGATAAAACAGGAGAAAAATATTTACCTGTTTTTAAAAAACTCGCCGACTCTTTACGTCCGTTTGGTTTACGAAAAAAACCAGAACCCCTTCCTTACAAAGAAAGCTACGACATTAAAGAAATTATTGTAAAAGGCAACGAAAACATCCCCATAGATCTTATTTTAGGAAAAATGGATATTCAGCCAAATACAAATATTTCTATAGATGATTTAGAAGAAAAAATTGTGATGCTGTATGGTACGCAGTATTTTTCTAAAATTGTATATACCATAGAAAACGACAACAAACTTATTTTAAAAGTTAAGGAAGCCCCTAAGGGAGCTGTAAAAATTGCTGGACATTACGACTCCGACAACTACGCGAGCTTACTATTTAATCTTACCCTAAGAAATATGTTACTTCCAAATTCCAGGTTTGTTACCGAAATTAATTTCGCTCAGAACCCCGGTGCACGTTTAAACTATTTGAAATATGTGGGAGAAAAACAAAATCTAGGAATTACCTTGGGTTCTACAATATTTAAATCGGAAGTGCCATCTTACTCCGATATTAATCACAACAATAATATTGAAATAACTAGAACGGGACTTCTTAACCAATTAACATGGTTTAGCCATATTGGGGTTCAATCAACTTACAATACCAATCGTTCCGCCGGTGTTTTATTAGGCTATAATTTTGAACGTTTTACTCCAGAAATTACCGATCAAGTCTCTGAAGGCGATGGAAACGAAATTGCCATAGACGTTTATAAAAGTAAGGAATTTAATCTTCAGGCTTTTTACACCATAAATACTCTAAATAAATTATACTTTCCTACCAAGGGTATCTTTTTTGATGCTCGGTTAAATTATTATTTCGGTAGACATTTCGACATTGAAATTGACGAATTTAACGGTGATGGTTTTGATTTAAATTTAACCCCTGAAGCCATCTGGAAAATAGAAACTAATTTTGGTGGTGCATTAAAATTAACACGAAACCTTACTTACTTAGGAAATGCAAGATTGGTGATGAATAACGGGACTTCGGAATTAGAAAACTTTTCTCAAAACACCTTTATTGGAGGATTTGCTCCTAGAGGTCTCTATGTGCAACCCTTTTGGGGAATAGATTCTAAATACATTTCGGCATCAAATTTCTTCTTTGCAGAATCTCAACTTCAATGGAATTTTAAAACTAATTTTTATTTGAATTTTGGAGTCAATTATTTAGACTTAGAAAACCCGATGCAATGGATTAAAGATGACATTATAATTACCGATGCCGATTATCAAAGACAATTTGGTTTTATGGCTACAGCAAGCTACTTCTCTATAATCGGACCAATTTCAGTGGGAGTTTCTAAAGGACAACACCATAAAGGTATTCAGGGCTTTATTAGTATTGGATATGCTCCAAAATATTAAACCCAAACCATTTATGCCAATAAGCGTTTTACAAGTCTACCTACAGTTAACCCTTGAACTAATATAGAAAACACCACTAGCATATAGGTAATTACCAAAAATAATTCGCGATGCATCTCGGTAGTTAAGCTCAGCGCTAAAGCTATAGAAATACCACCACGCAATCCGCCCCAAGTCATAATCTTATCGGTTTTTGGCACAAAACCTATTCGTTTTTCGAACATACTAATGGGTCCGTATAAAGACAGGTATCTACTAATTAAGGCAATTGGAATAGCACATAATCCTGCCAAAATATAGGCCCATTTAAATTCTAAAACCAACATTTCCATACCTATTAATACAAATAAAATCGTATTCAATAGGATATCGACTAGTTCCCAAAATTTGTCGACATAATTTTCTGTAATTTCAGACATGGCGCTACCTCTTAGTGTATCATTTCCTACCACAAGTCCCGCAGTTACCATGGCTAAAGGCGAGGATAAATCTAATTTCTGAGCTATCACGGTTCCAGACATTACTGCAGCCAAAGTTATAATAACTTCAATATCATAATCATCTATAGACTTCATTAACCGGTACGTACCATACCCTAAAAGCAGTCCTAAAATAATACCTCCAATAACCTCTCTACCAAATAATTTTAAAACCTGACTAATCTCAAAACCATCCCCTCCGGTCGAATTGGCTATTTGAAAAATAGTTAAAAACACAACTACTCCAACCCCATCATTAAACAGAGATTCTCCAACAATTTTGGCTTCCAAATCTTTAGGGACACCCACTTTTTTCAAAATCCCTAATACTGCAATGGGATCTGTAGGGGAGATTAATGCCCCAAAAAGCATACAATAAATCAAGTCGACATTCAAACCTAAAAGCATTAAAACACCATACATCATCACGCCTATTAAAAATGTAGAGCCCAAAGTTCCTAACGTCGCAAATACAAAAACTGGCCAGCGTTGTATTCTTAACTGCTCGAAATTGGTATGTAAAGCTCCCGCAAACAACATAAAACTCAGCATTACATCTAACAGTACAGTTTTAAAATCGATTTGGGTAATTAATTTCCTTTCGGCCAATAACAAGGTTTTGTCTATGGTAGCAATACCTAATACAACTAGGGTAAAAACTAAAGTCACCAACATTAACCCTATGGTATTTGGCAACTTTAAAAATCTCACATTTATATAACCAAAGGCAGCAGAAAGCGTAACCAAGGCCGTAATTATTACAAAATAATCCATAGTTCGTATTTAAGTCGAATAAAATAAAACATAATTATACACATTAACAACAACTTAGGAGAATCAATTTAATAATAGTATAAATTAGCTGTTAATTTTAGTCGCACGTCCCGACTTAGTCATTTTTAAAAACATTAAATATTTATAACAACACTTATTCAAAATACTATGCAAAAGACCTATTACGACCCGGCCGACCTAAAAAAATTCAGTAAAATTTCTGAATGGAATGAAACTTTAGGCGAAAAATTCTTCGATTACTACGGAAAAGTATTCGAAGAAGGTGCCTTATCAGAAAGAGAAAAATCCTTAATTGCATTAGCCGTTTCTCATACCGTACAGTGTCCATATTGTATTGATGCTTATACTGGAGATGCCTTACAACGCGGTATTACCAAGGAAGAAATGATGGAAGCTTTACATGTATCTGCTGCCATTCGCGGAGGCGCATCTTTAGTACATGGTGTGCAAATGATGAATAAAGTAAATAAATTAGAAATGTAAGTTTCTAAACTTTGTTCAGTCTAAAACAAAAGCAAATACATTTAACATCTTTTAATGATTCATACTTCTTTACAAAAACGCAATAGTGATTTAGCACAAAGTAACCGTCAGTTAGAATTTTTATCGAATGGTATTTTTAAAAACGGAGACTTACCAACATTCAAATCTAAGCTATCTGAAACCGCTCAATTTCCACTGAAAGCAAAAAAACTAGAGATCTTACAAATCAATGTAGGATACATGTGCAACCAAGTTTGCGCACATTGCCATGTGGATGCGGGTCCAGACCGAAAAGAAATCATGACGCGAGACACCATGTTACAGTGTTTAGACGTTATAAAAAACACAGGAGCACACACTTTAGATTTAACTGGAGGCGCTCCAGAGATGAATCCGGATTTTAGATGGTTTGTAGAGGAAGCTGCGAAAGCAGGAATTAAAGATTTTATTGTACGCTCTAATCTCACCATTATTCGTGCTAATAAAAAGTATCATGATTTGCCCCAGTTTTTTAAAAAACATAATGTACATGTAATAAGTTCGATGCCACATTGGACACAGGGTAAAACCGATAAACAACGTGGGGACGGTGTGTTTGCAAAATCCATTCAGGCTTTAAAAGACTTAAACGCCATAGGTTACGGTATACCGGGTAGCGGATTACGATTAGACCTCGTTTACAATCCGTCGGGTGCTTTTTTACCAGGAAATCAAGATGCTTTACAACGCGATTTTAAAAAGGCTTTACTAGACGATTTCAACATTCAGTTTCACAATCTATTTGCCATAACCAATTTACCAATAGCTCGGTTTTTAGATTATTTAATTGCTTCTGAAAATTATGAAGATTATATGTACAATCTTGTTGAAGCATATAATCCTTCTGCTGTCTCCAATGTTATGTGTACAAATACCTTGTCTGTAAGCTGGGACGGCTATTTATTTGATTGCGATTTTAATCAGATGCTAGAATTGCCAGTAAACAGCAAAGTGAAACATATTTCTGAATATAACGAAGACCTTCTAGAAAACAGAGAGATTGTGATTTCTCAACATTGTTATGGCTGTACCGCCGGGGCAGGAAGTAGTTGTCAGGGAAGTGTTATTTAACCAAGCCTGCAACAACACCTTGCTTATTGGATATTGTTTTTTTGAATTTTTACCGAAGACAGAACAGAATCAGCAAGAATTAAACATCTTTTTAGAAAATCACTTCTTGTTATAAAACGGGAGGGCTTTCAGTTAAAAAATGATTAAAAAACAATGCGATATCAAGCTATTTAATCTCTAGATTGTATTTTTGAGAAGCAGACATTTCGTTCTCTCAATGGATAATAAAAACACAAATTTATGGGACTTCTAAGTTCAAAAGATACGGGTAGCGATAATGAAGTTGCTTATAACTTTCATTTTCCAACCTCGAAAAAAGCATTAATAATTTTTACTAGAAACCCAGAACTAGGCAAATGTAAAACGCGTTTAGCTAAAACCATTGGCGACCAAAATGCTTTAGATATTTACAACATCCTATTACAGCATACCGCAAAAATTGCAGCTCCAGTAAAAGCTGATCGTTATGTGTTTTACTCTGAAAACATCCAGAATGAAGACCTTTGGGATACGGAACTTTTCAGAAAAAAATTACAATCGGGCAACACTTTAGGCGAACGCATGCAGCATGCGTTTTCAGATTTATTTCAGAATTACTACAAGAAAGTGATTATTATTGGTAGCGACATTTTAGATCTTACTACCGAAATGATTGACGAGGCTTTTAATCAATTAGAACATCACGATGTTGTTATTGGTCCAGCAAAAGATGGTGGTTATTACCTGTTAGGCATGAAAACTTTAGCGCCTCATATTTTTGAAAACAAAGCTTGGGGAACAGAAACCGTGCTACAAGACACTCTAAAAGATTTAGAGAACAAATCGGTATCTTTACTTGAAGAATTAAATGATATTGATACTTTTGAAGATATAAAAACGTATCCGCAATTAAATAAATTCACGATAAAATCATGATAAAATATATAAACGAAACCACAGAATACTTATTAAATAAAGGCTTCGACAAACCAGAAATTGGAATTATTCTTGGAACTGGATTGGGCAAATTATTAGAAGATGTAAACATCATTCACGAAGTTAGCTACAACCACATCCCCTATTTCCCTACAGCAACGGTAGAATTTCATAAAGGAAAATTAATTTACGGCGAACTGGAAGGTAAAAAGGTTGTTGTAATGCAAGGCCGTTTTCATTTGTATGAAGGTTACTCGCTACAAGATATTACCTACCCGGTTAGAATCATGGAAAAATTAGGCATCCATACCTTATTGGTTTCTAATGCTTCTGGTGCTGTTAATTTAGATTTCCAAAAAGGCGACTTAATGCTTATAGATGACCACATTAATTTACTTGGTGGATCGCCTTTAGCTTTTAAAGGGGTATCTAAATTGGGCGAACGTTTTGTAGATATGAGTGCCCCATACGACAAGGCTATAAATGAAACATTTAAAAGCATTGCCAAAGCAGAAAATATTACCTTAAATACCGGTGTTTATGCCAGTATGCTAGGGCCACAATTAGAAACCCGTGCAGAATACCGCATGCTTAAAATTCTTGGTGCCGATGCGGTAGGAATGAGTACCGTTCCAGAAATTATTGTTGCCAATCATTTAAAATTAAAGGCTGCAGCCGTTTCTGTAATCACAGATCAAGGTGATCCAGATAATTTACATCCGGTAGATATTAACGATATTATAGCGGTAGCCGAACAAGCAGAACCTAAAATGATTACGCTGTTTAAAGAGCTTATAAAAACCCTTTAACAAGCATTAAAAAATATTAATGAGGCTGTCCGAAAAGTTTAAAAATCTATCATTCTGAATACCTATCTTCCAAAAGACATGGCTGTTCAGATTGACGAAAACGCAACATTTTAGGCAGCCTCATAAAATTAGTCCGACAACCCATTTCAAATTTTTGAATTATGGATAAATACATAGACATTATTCAACGGTCGTATTCGGGCTATTGGCGCTATTTAAAACACGAATTAATTACCGTAAACCATTGGGATAATTATTTTTATGGTTTAATCATTATTTCCCTAATTGTTTGGGGCTTAGAAATTGCATTTCCTTGGCGTAAAAATCAGGCTATTTTCAGAAAAGATTTTTGGTTAGACACCTTTTATATGTTCTTCAATTTTTTTCTTCTGAATTTAATTGTACTCATAGCCTTATCGAATACCGCTGCACAACTTTTTAATGATTTCTTGGGCGTTTTCGGGCTAACCCTTCAAAACTTACAACTTTTTGATGTAGACGACTTGCCAAAAGCACTCGGGCTATTCATCTTTTTTATAGTAAGCGATTTTGTACAATGGAACACACACCGCTTATTACACCACATCCCAATATTGTGGAACTTTCATAAAGTGCATCACTCTGTAAAAGAAATGGGGTTTGCCGCGCATTTACGCTACCATTGGATGGAGCCTGTTGTTTACAAGTCTTTGCTCTATATTCCTTTAGCGATAATTGGTGGTTTCGACGCACAAGATGTGGCTTTTGTTCATTTTTTCGCAATTACTATTGGGCATTTAAACCATGCCAACTTAGGTTGGAGTTACGGTCCGTTTAAATACATACTTAACAATCCTAAAATGCATATTTGGCACCATGTAAAACACTTACCAAAAGAACACCAATCGGGCATAAACTATGGCATAACCTTAAGTATTTGGGATTATTTGTTTAAAACAAACTATATTCCTCATAACGGAAAAGATATAGAATTAGGGTTTGAAGGTGATGAACATTTTCCGAAACATTTTATGGGTCAGGAATTATATCCTTTAAATAGAAAAGATGCGTAAATCTATAGTCGTACTACTTATAATTTTTGGTATTATACCCTCTGTATTTTCACAGCAGGTAAACCATGACATATGGACTACTGTTTTAAAAGAAAACGTCGATAACAACGGACATGTTAATTACAAAAACTTAAAACAACATCCACAGAATTTAAACACCTATCTCGACCTACTTTCGAAAAGTAATCCAAATTCTAGTTGGTCTAAAAATGAAACTTTAGCCTTTTGGATTAACGCTTACAATGCCTTTACCATTAAACTGATTATAGACCATTATCCTATAAGTAGTATTAAAGATATTAGCAAACCTTGGGATACACCTTTTATCTCTATTAATAACACCTCTTATTCTTTAGGAGACGTAGAACACAATATTTTAAGAACTATAAACAAACCACAAATTCATTTTGCTATCGTGTGTGCCTCCGTGTCTTGTCCTAAATTATTAAACGAAGCCTACACTGCAACACATTTAAATGCGCAATTAGATACTGCAGCGGTAAATTTTATCAATTCAGATAAAAACCAATTAACCGCCGGAACCATTAAACTATCTAAAATTTTTAAATGGTTTTCTAAAGACTTTAAAACCAAAGGGTCTTTAATTCAGTTTATAAATACTTATGCCAAACATCCTATAAATGCCGATGAACACATAGGATATTTAAGTTACAATTGGGATTTAAATGAGTAATATTTCTATAATAATACCCGTTATTAATGAAGCTAAAAATATTCAGAAATTAATACCGTATCTCCTTAACAACACGAATCCAAAAGATATTTGTTCTATTATTATTGTTGATGGAGGAAGTACAGATGGTACTCAAAAGGTGGTTAAATCTTTTAAAAACGTTCAACTTGTTATTTCAGAAAAGGGTCGTGCAAAACAGATGAATTTAGGAGCAAAACACGCCAAAGGAACTATTTTATATTTTCTTCATGCAGATTCTTATCCGCCAAAACACTTCGACAAGGAAATCTTAAATGCTGTAAAAGATCATTATGAATCAGGATGTTTTAAAATGGCATTTACCAGTCAACATTGGTGGCTAAAATTAGCGGGATGGTTTACCCAATTTAACTGGAAAATATCTCGTGGTGGAGATCAGAGTTTATTTGTAAGTCAATCGCTATTCCACTCCCTTGGCGGATTTGACGAAAGCTATAAAATTTACGAAGACAATCATTTTATTCAAAAACTATACAAAACATCAAACTTTAAGGTCATTCAAAAAACGCTAACCACATCTGCCAGACGATACGAAACTATGGGCATTTGGAAACTTCAATACCACTTTTGGATGATTCACCTAAAATACAGATTAGGCGCCTCTCCTGAAACACTTTACAGCTATTATTTGAAGCACATAACTGTTAAAAACTAATAAATTTTACTTAATTAATTTATAAAGTACATTTATGATTTGGTGTAATATTCTACTTTCACAAAAACTACCAACATGAAGCACCTTTACCTTTTCTCCCTAATTCTGTTCTGTATATTTTCAAAATCTGTTGTTGCTCAAACCGAAATTCACGCCAGAGTAATCGACTCTATAACACAAGCTCCAATTGCATACGCTACAGTTTCGTTTAATAATACTTCCGGCGTAATTAGTAACGATGTCGGGCAATTTCAGCTTCAAATTAACACGCCAATCACAGAACAAGACTCCCTGTTTTTTAGTTGCTTAGGATTTGAATCGAAACAGTTCTCTGCCAAAACATTTCAAGACAGTCTAGTAGTTTTAAAACCAAAATCTATTGAATTAAACGAAGTGATGTTGTTCAATAAAAATTATACTGTCGATGAAATTATGGACAAGGTAGAAGAGCAACTCGATAAAAACTATACGGCAAGCTTCGAAAAAAGCAAACTCTTTTTTAGAGAGACTTACGAGTCTACCATCCTTAAAAAATCGGTAAAAATTAAAGAATCGACCATTCCTGAATTTAATCAGGAATTAACCGATAGTATTTTAAGAGATGTGCCTATAAACTCATATCATTACACCGAGATTTTAGGTGAATTATATAAGAACAAAACCGATAATTCTGCAGACACCATAACCAAATTAGATATTATAAAAGCCTCTGAATTATATGACAAAAATAATGAAATGACCTTCGAGGCTTACGAGAAGCAACTAAACGATATTGTTAAAAAACGGGTTAAACGCGATTCGTATTTCAAAATTAAATCGGGTTGGTTTGGCACCACCCAAGATATAGATTCTACAGTTTTTCAAGACCATTCTAACACAAAATCTGAAGCTTATATAGAGGCCGAAAAGAAAAAAGAAGCGGAAAAGAAAAAGAATTTTTTAAAATACAGAAAACGTGTTATTCACAATCTTGAGAAAAATAGTTTTGTAAATAAAGACTCTTACTTAAATTTTATTCACAAGTCTAATCGATACGAATTTGAGTTGCTTGATTATTCATTTTTAAATGATCAATACGTGTATAAAATTGCGTTTAAACCTAAACGAAAAGAAGATTACAAAGGCGTTTTATACATAAACACAGATGATTTTGCCATAATTAGAGTCGATTTTTCGAACGTAAAATCACTAAAAACATTTAAACTTTTAGGTGTTTCATTCGACGTGTATTTAAGAAAAGGAAGCTTAATTTACGCTAAAAACAAGGCGAATACCTATAGCTTAAAATATGCCGAAATTGAAGGTGCAAACAAAACAGGAATAGACCGTCCGCTTAAAATAATAGAAAAAAACAAACATGTTAAAGGCCGTAGAAAACAAAATGAACTTTCTGCCGATATTCATTTTATTGCCACCAATCGTTCTAAAAAAGAAATGGTTGTATTTGAAAACGAAACCATAACCGAAGCCGACTTTAATGCCTTTACAGAGAAAGCCGACATTAAACCTATTTATCAACCCGCTTACGATCCTGAATTCTGGAAAGGATATAATATTATAGAACCAAATAAAGCCATTAAAGATTTTAAGAGTATCGATTCAGACCAAGACTAGAGTAAATTGAACATGGCCTATATTTAAATGCTTCCACTTTTTTTCAAGAGGAAGCTTACCCCTATTCTGTTAAAAATAAGCTAGAAAGCAGATGAAACCCCTGATTTACCAAATTGATTATGCTTAAATTTAAATAAAATTGAGGGTTTTGCATTAAGTTTTCATCTATTGATGCGACATAATTATAAATACATTAAATCTATGGAGCATATTGTAATTATTGGCAATGGTATATCTGGCGTCACTTTGGCACGTCATATTAGAAAACTATCTGACAAGAAAATCACAATTATTTCCGCTGAAACAAAATACTTTTTCTCCCGTACCGCATTAATGTATGTGTATATGGGACATATGAAATTTGAACACACCCAACCCTACGAAAACTGGTTTTGGGAAAAGAACCGCATAGATTTAATACAAGAAACGGTTACTGCAATACATCCTGAAAGTAAAGAACTGCTGTTTAATAACAACACCACTCTTAATTACGATAAACTCGTTATCGCCACAGGTAGCAAACCCAACAAGTTTGGATGGCCCGGACAAGATTTAAAAGGTGTTCTAGGCATGTACCATAAACAAGATTTAGACTTGCTAGAACAACTGGCACCAAACAATTCGGTGTGTAAACGAGCTGTTATCGTGGGAGGCGGACTTATAGGTATTGAACTTGCAGAAATGCTCTCGACTAGAGATATTCCCGTAACCTTCTTGGTAAGAGAGTCTAGTTTCTGGGGCAATGTACTTCCTAAAGAGGATAGCGAATTAATTAATAAACATATTACATCGCACCACATTGACTTAAGATTATCATCAAACTTAAAGGAAATTATTTCTGATGATTCGGGACGTGTAAAATCGATTATCATTGAAGAAACGGGAGAAGAGATTCCTTGTAATATTGTGGGACTTACAGCTGGTGTCTCTCCAAATATTGCGTTTTTAAAAGATAGTGGCATAGAGACCAATCGCGGGGTTTTGGTAAACAAAGAGTTACAAACTAACATAAAAGACATTTATGCTATTGGCGATTGTGCCGAACAACTCCAGGCCATTGGCGAACGTCGACCAATAGAAGCGGTTTGGTATACCGGCCGGATGATGGGAGAAACCCTAGCCCAAACCTTATGCGGAAATACCATGCCGTACAATCCGGGACATTGGTTTAATTCTGCTAAATTTTTCGATATAGAATATCAAACTTATGGTTGGGTGTATGCAACCCCGAAACCGAAGAACACGCATTTTCACTGGCAGCATAACGACAATACAAAATGTATTACTATTGAATATGAACTTGAAACAGGAATCTTTAAAGGCATAAACACCTTTGGCATACGAATGCGTCACGACGTTTTCGATCGTTGGCTTACCGAAAATGCCACGGTTAATTATGTGATAGATCACTTAAAAGAAGCCAACTTCGACCCTGAATTTTATAAATCTTTTGAAAAAGATATTCAATCTACTTTCAAACAACAAACAGTAAGCTTATGAGTCTTAAATTAAATAAAAGCATGTCGCTTTCTTCGCCAGATGCCGCCGATCTAAATACCAAACAAAAAATAGGTACGGCAATTGGTATGGTTGGGCTGTTTATTTTTGTACTCGCTATTTTTAACATTACCCTACCTCATCCTACTTTAGTTTTAATCGCAGGATTGGGCTTAATTACTTTGGGTGTTGTGGTCTTTACTCAAGGGAGTTATGCCCACAAACAACCAGGAATAAAAAATGATGCTGTTTGGTTTAAATCTATTAGTTCGCGTGGTTTCTGGGGCTGGATTACAGGAGTAGCCCTTACTGGTTTTTACATCATCTTATACTTTTACCCGCATTTACTCGGGCTCGGAGCTAAAGGTGAACCCAACACCGGCCTTATCGCGGTTTTCGACCCTTTAAGTAGAGCCCTCAGCGGAAACCCTGCCAGTCAATGGTTTGTTTACGGAACCTTTTATACACTAGCCATAGTTGTATTCGGATATAAATTTTTAAAAAAATATCGTCATAATAGGTACGAACAATTACGAACCTTTTCGGTGATGTTCTTTCAATTAGCCTTTGCTTTTTTTATTCCAGAGCTCATGGCTCGATTAAATTCTGATACCTTTCATTTGCCATACTACGATTTAAAAAACATGTGGCCCTTAAATTATTATAATTTTGAACAGTATCGGGTTAACGATTTTATTAATGCAGGGACCGTGGGGTTGGCTTTACTTCTCTTCGGAATTATCTCCATTTTTGTCATTTCGCCAATTTTAACCTACAAATACGGGAAACGTTGGTATTGTTCTTGGGTTTGTGGTTGCGGTGGCTTAGCCGAAACTGCTGGTGACTCTTTTAGACAGTTAAGTAACAAAAGTCTGAAAGCCTGGAAACTAGAACAATGGTTGGTACATACTGTTTTAGTTTTTGTGGTAATAATGACCACCGCTGTCATTTTTACGTATTTAGGCTACGACCCAAATAAATATTGGTTAACACGCGATGTATTTCTTGCCTTAGTCGGTGGATTTTTAACCCTTATATTCTCATTAACCATGATTTTTAAACGTCATGAGTTAGGTAAAGATGCCAAATACGGGGCTATAGGCTATTTTACAGTTATTGTAGTTTTAATTGCCATGTATTATTTTGGAGGCACAGATAAATTATTCTTTTTTAAAGCTGAAACACTGCGCTCTACATACGGATTTTTAATAGGATCTATCTTTTCTGGTGTTATTGGCACAGGGTTTTATCCCATTTTAGGAAATCGCGTTTGGTGTCGTTTTGGTTGTCCTATGGCGGCTGTTTTAGGATTTCAGCAACGTTTATTTTCAAAATTCAGAATTACAACCAATGGCGGGCAATGTATTTCTTGTGGAAATTGCTCTACCTATTGCGAAATGGGGATCGATGTTCGTGCTTATGCCCAAAAAGGAGAAAATATTGTACGTTCCAGTTGTGTGGGCTGTGGTATTTGCAGCGCTGTTTGTCCGCGTGGCGTTTTAAAACTAGAAAACGACGGTATGAAAGGCCGTATTAATTCGCAAGATGTTTTATTAGGAAACGATGTGGATTTAATGGATCTGGTAAATCAAAAATAATTTTGAATAAAATCTTTAAAACGTATAGAAAACCATAAGGATAACTCCTATTTTCGCACACTAAAACTCTTAGTTAATGCCTAATATTAAAGTTATTATTCCGGCTTATAACGAAGCCGATTCTATAGCAAAGGTTATATATGATATCCCAGCCTATGTCAATGAAATTATTGTTGTAAATAATAACTCCACAGACCAAACGGTGCTGAATGCCGAAAAAGCAGGAGCAACGGTTTTAACAGAAACAAATAAAGGCTATGGTTATGCCTGCTTAAAAGGGATGGATTACATTGCTAAGCAAACTACAAAACCAGATATCATTGTGTTTTTAGATGGCGATTATAGCGATTACCCTGAACAGTTAACAGATTTAGTAGCGCCCATACTAGAAGAAAATATCGATTTTGTTGTTGGTGCACGTACGAAAAATCTTAGAGAACCTGGTTCTATGACTATCCCACAAGAATTTGGAAACTGGTTGGCAACATTTTTAATGCGACTATTTTTTAATTCAACCTTTACAGATTTAGGCCCTTTTCGCGCCATAAAATACGATAAGCTACTGAATTTGAATATGATAGACAAAACTTATGGCTGGACAGTAGAGATGCAATTAAAGGTTTTAAAGCAAAAATTTACATATCGCGAAATTCCTGTAAAATATCGTAACAGAATTGGTGTTTCAAAAGTGTCTGGTACAATAAAAGGTGCTATATTTGCCGGCGCAAAAATCTTGTACTGGATTTTTAAATATAGCCTCAAAAAATGATACTTGAAATAATTATAATTGCCATTTACTCAACATCTTTAGCACTCATTTTTATGTATGCTTTAGCACAGTTGAATTTATTATTAAACTACCTTTCTGCTCAAAAGAAAGACACAAATTTACCGCCTTTAGACATCTCTAAAGAACAAGATCTTCCAATTGTAACTATTCAGTTACCCGTTTATAACGAAATGTATGTTATGGATCGCTTGCTAGAAAATATTGCTACCATACAATATCCTAAGCATAAATTAGAAATCCAAGTTTTAGATGATTCTACAGACGAAACCGTAGCCACAACAAATTCGCACGTAGAAAAATTGAAAGCTACCGGACTAGATATTGTTCATATAACTAGAACAGATCGTAGCGGATTTAAAGCTGGTGCCTTAAAAGAAGGTTTAAAAATTGCTAAAGGTGAATTTATAGCCATTTTCGATGCCGATTTTTTACCCGAATCCGACTGGTTACTCCGTACGCTTCCGTATTTTAAAGACAGAAATATAGGTGTAGTACAAACCCGTTGGGGCCATATAAACCGCGAATATTCTTTACTTACTCGCATTCAAGCATTTGCTCTAGACGCACATTTTACTTTAGAGCAAGTGGGACGAAACAGTAAAGGTCATTTTATTAATTTTAACGGTACTGCTGGAGTTTGGAGAAAAGCCTGTATTCTTGATGCTGGAAACTGGGAAGGCGACACGCTTACCGAAGACTTAGATTTAAGTTACCGTGCGCAACTTAAAAACTGGAAATTTAAATACCTAGAAGACGTAGAAACTCCTGCCGAACTTCCAGTAGTTATTAGCGCTGCACGTTCTCAGCAATTTCGTTGGAATAAAGGTGGTGCCGAAAATTTTAGAAAAATGCTTTGGCGTGTATTAAAATCTGAAAACATTTCTGGAAAAACAAAACTTCACGGCGTACTTCATTTACTAAACAGCACAATGTTTTTAAACGTATTTATCGTGGCTGTTTTAAGCATCCCGATGTTGTATATTAAAAACGAATACGCCCACTTAAAGCCCTACTTTTATGTTATGAGTTTCTTTGTGGTAAGTAGCGTTATTTTCTTTATTTGTTATTGGTTTATGTACAAAAACATTTATGGTGGTGGCATTAAAAACTTCTTGAAATACATTGGTATGTTTTTCACATTTTTCACCGTAGCTATGGGCTTTTCGCTGCATAATTCCATTGCCGTTTTAGAAGGACATGCAGGAAAAAGAAGTGAATTTGTACGCACACCAAAATTTAATATTAGCACCTTAAAAGACAGCTGGAAAGACAACAAATACATCAAGAAAAACATCTCTTTAAACGTTCTTTTCGAAGGTGTACTAACCCTGTATTTCGCCTTCGGAATGTACAGTGCCTTTGTAGTTGGAGACCAAGGTGGTGATTTCGGACTTTTCCCATTTCACCTCATGTTATTCTTAGGATTCGGTTATGTATTCTTTAAATCTATAACATCTAAAGCATAATTTGGGCGTTCCCCAAGGGTCGCGCTTTTCGTTTCAATCTTTTGCTAAAAAGCAAAAGGATTTCCTCTGCAATCGCTAACGCAAAAAACATCAATTTTACAAGGCTAAAACCTCAAAAAACAGCCTCGTAAACATGGTGTTTTTTTGCTTTATAAGTATCTTTGTAAAACACCCATCACTTAGATAAGAGATTAAATTATTGCCTCAAGATGAAAGTTTACAAGCCTAAAAACAGATTAACAGCGAAACAATATATAGATGGTGTTTTAAATGGCGATCGTGTTATACTTTCTCGAGCAATCACAATCATTGAAAGTAATCTAGAAAGCGATAAAATTCTTGCTAAACAAATTATTCAGGCTATTTTACCTCATGCAGGAAACTCCATGCGTATAGGAGTTACCGGTGTTCCTGGTGTTGGAAAAAGTACTTTTATAGAAGCTTTTGGCAAATACCTAACCACGCTTAACCATAAAGTGGCCATTTTATCGATAGACCCAAGCAGTCAACGGTCTAAAGGAAGTATTCTTGGAGATAAAACCCGAATGGAAGATTTAAGTCATAACGACAAGGCTTACATCAGGCCTTCGGCTTCTGGTGACACTTTGGGAGGCGTAGCCAATAAAACAGGAGAAACTATGTTGCTTTGCGAAGCTGCAGGTTTCGACATCGTCCTTATAGAAACCGTTGGTGTTGGTCAATCTGAAACCGCCGTTCATGGCATGACCGATTTCTTTTTACTATTAATGCTCGCTGGTGCCGGAGACGAATTACAAGGCATAAAAAAAGGCATCATGGAAATGGCAGATATGGTGGTAATAAATAAAGCTGATGGCGATAATATCAAGAAAAGTGAAATGGCACGACTACAGTATCAAAATGCCTTACACATCTTCCCGCAACCCGAGTCGGGCTGGACACCTGTAGTAACCAAAGCATCTTCAACTAAAAACACGGGAATAGATTCGGTTTGGGATGAAGTCCTAAAATATAAAGATTTGGTAGACCAAAATGGCTATTTCGCTAAAAACAGAAATCAGCAAAACATTAAGTGGATGTATAACAACATAAACGAAGAATTAAAACAATTATTCTACGGATCTCCCGCTATAAAAAATACACTTGCCGAACTGGAAACCGATGTTGTATCTTCAAAAATATCGCCTGTAAAAGCAGCACAATCTATCATAGAGTCTTTTAAAAAAAGTATATAAATTATAATAGTACAATTCAATTTGATACAATTAGTGAATAGTGAGAGGAGATGATTAAATTTGAAACTTATGAAAGACAAAAAGCTTAAAGAAGTTATAACGACATTAAATCATCTTCAGTCTCAAATTAATTTAACAGTAGAAAGCTTAAATGAAATAAATCGACACCAACATACTCTCGAAGAAATTAAATTAGAAAATTATTTTGATAAAAATTTTAATTTAAAATTAGCTACAAGCGGCGTATTGGCTAATTATTCTATTCTTCTTTTTTGTTCTTTTTTAGACGAATACAATGATTTTTTTAATGTAGGGTATTTAAAATCCTGTAATCACGAGACCATAGCAAGGGTAAGGCAACAAAACAGAGCTGGTATAAAGAGAATTAATAAATGGAAAGATTTATATAACTTCAGAAACCATCTTATAGCGCATAATTTTAGGATAAAAAATAATTCATTTTTTTCCAATGAAACTGAAATGTATGAATATAAAATACCGAATACATTATCAGAAAAAAACTTATTTTCTGGTATAATTTATTTTATCTGCCTAAATATAAGAGACGCATTCCCAGAGGTAGTACATGAATTAAATATGCCTAAGAAAATGGTTGAAAAACTAAATTTAATTGGAGAAGTTGTCGACAGTGAAGAGGAGTTAAAGCTATTATTTGAGAATATGAAATAAAGAAATGAATAAACCCTTTCATTTTAAAACATAAAAAACCCCCATTACAAATACATCTGCAATGGGGTTTTTTGTCAACAATAAAAACATCTTAAACTTCTTCGTGTTCTAAATATTTTTCTAAAATGGTAATGGCCGACTTAGAAATCACTGTTCCTGGCCCGAAAATGGCAACCACTTTTCGATCGAATAAATAGTTGTAATCTTGCTCCGGAATTACTCCACCAGCAAACACCATAATATCTGGTCTTCCTAATCTTTCTAATTCGTTTATTAATTGCGGAATTAAAGTTTTATGACCTGCTGCCAAACTAGAAGCACCTACAAAATGCACATCGTTTTCTATGGCCTGTTTTGCAACTTCTTCCGGTGTTTGGAATAATGGCCCCATATCGACATCAAATCCTAAATCTGCAAAACTAGAGGCCACTACTTTAGCACCTCTATCATGACCATCTTGTCCCATTTTGGCAATCATTACGCGCGGACGACGCCCCTCTATTTCTGCAAACTTATCGGCGAGTTTTAAAGCCGATGCAAATGTTGAATCATCGCTAACTTCTTTACTATACACACCACTAATTAGTTTTGTATCTGCTTTATGGCGACCAAAATGCACTTCTAGAGCATCTGAAATCTCTCCTAAGGTTGCAAAATTTTCTGCAGCCGTTACGGCCAATTCTAATAAATTTCCTTCGCCTGTTCCCGCACAATCTGTTAATGCTTTTAAACATGCATCAACGACTGTTTGGTCACGATTATCCTTTAATTTTTTCAATCGTGCAATCTGCGAATCTCTAACCGCTGTATTATCGACTTCAAGAATTTCCATAGTCGATTTTTCATCGGTTTTAAATTTATTAACCCCTACTAAAACATCCTGACCAGAATCTAAACGGGCTTGTTTACGCGCCGAAGCTTCTTCAATGCGCATTTTAGGCACTCCTGTTTCAATCGCTTTTGCCATACCTCCAAGAGTTTCAACTTCTTCAATAAGAGCCCAAGCTTTTTTAGCAATCTCCTGAGTTAAATACTCTACATAATACGAACCTGCCCAAGGATCTACAGCCCTAGTCATTTGCGTTTCATCTTGAATATAAATCTGTGTATTTCGAGCTATTCTCGCAGAGAAATCTGTTGGTAACGCTATAGCTTCATCTAAAGCGTTGGTGTGTAAAGATTGTGTCCCTCCAAATCCTGCAGCCATAGCTTCGATACAGGTTCTAGCCACATTATTATACGGATCTTGTTCACTCAAACTCCAACCCGACGTCTGACTATGAGTACGTAAAGCCATAGATTTTGGGTTCTTCGGATTAAATTGTTTTATAATTTTTGCCCAAAGCATACGCGCAGCACGCATTTTAGCAATCTCCATAAAATGATTCATGCCTACCGCCCAGAAAAATGATAATCGCGGTGCAAATTCATCTATTTTTAAACCCGATTTTAAACCTGTTCTAATATATTCCATACCATCGGCTAAGGTGTACGCCAACTCAATATCTGCCGTTGCTCCAGCTTCTTGCATATGGTAACCACTAATAGAAATAGAGTTAAACTTAGGCATGTTATTGGTTGTATATTCAAAAATATCACCAATGATACGCATAGATGGTAAAGGCGGATATATGTACGTATTACGCACCATAAACTCCTTTAAAATATCATTCTGAATGGTTCCACTTAATTGATCTAACGCAACACCTTGTTTTTTGGCCGCTGCTATATAGAATGCCATAATTGGTAAAACGGCACCATTCATGGTCATAGACACAGACATTTTATCTAAAGGAATTTGGTCGAATAAAATCTCCATATCTAAAATAGAATCGATGGCTACACCTGCTTTCCCCACGTCTCCTGTTACTCTAGGATGATCTGAATCGTAACCCCGATGTGTTGCCAAATCGAAAGCTACAGATAATCCTTTTTGTCCGGCAGCTAAGTTACGTCGGTAGAATGCATTAGACTCTTCGGCTGTAGAAAATCCTGCGTATTGCCGAATTGTCCAAGGCCGAGTAACATACATCGTACTATAAGGTCCTCTTGTAAACGGTGGTAAACCAGCCGCAAACTTAAGGTGCTCGGCATCTTTAATATCCTCTTCGGTAAAATGTGTTTTTACAGGAATCCCTTCTGGAGTATTCCAAACGTCTGTATTATTTGAAGGCACAGCTTCTTGTTTTGAAGTTGTGTCTAATGTTATATTTGAAAAATCTGGTCTCATGTGTTTCATTTTTTGTTATTCCACAGTCATATGCTAGCATGCGTCTTCTAAATTGAACGTTACGATTTCACAGCACTACTGTTAATATGCTTCTGAATTTTATTCTGAACCTTAGAAATCGTGTCTATTACATCAGATTTCATATGAATACAGCCATCTAAACCTGCCTGAATTAAATCGTCCAAAATAGCTACCGGATTACCCGCTAACAATAATACTTTATCACGATTTAAAGCTCTAAACTTTTTAACAAATGGCAAAGCATTTACCTCGTAATCTGCATCTGAACTACAAATTACAACCACACGCGATTCTGATTTTGCACTAGCTTCGGCAGCCAATTCGGCACTCTCATAACTTTGTTCTTGCCAAACATTAAAACCGCTAACTCCCATAAAATCGTATGCAAAGGCAGCTCTTGCTTTTCGCATGGTTAAATTTCCAAAACTAGCGAGCTCGATAATAGGGCGTTTCCCCGCTTCGCCCACCATAGCCTCCGATATTTTACGCAAGGCTTCAATTTCTAAAGCGGCGCGTCTTGGTGTTAACACCTTTAAATGATTTTCGGGTAACGAAGATAACACCTTTGCATTAACGGTTTCCATTAGGTTTGGATATTTATTAACTCCAACCATAGGTAAGCGTCTTTGGCTAATTAATTTTATTTTTTCTTGACGAATTTCTGCTATTTGTTCTTGAATCCACTCTTTTTCGAAAGCCGCAACAAAACCACCTTTAGTTTCAGTTTCTTTAAATAAATCTAAGGCTTTTTGCGCAATTTGAGTACTTACTTCTTCGATATAATACGATCCATCTACCGGATTTGATACTTTTCCAAAGTACGATTCTTCTTTTAAGATTGTTGTTATATTTCCTGAAATTCTACTTGAAAAATCTGAAGCTGCATTAAATTCACTATCATAAGCATCGACTAATATTCCATCGACATTCCCTAAAATAGCCGACATAGCTTCGGTAGTGGCGCGCAACATATTGGTATGTGCATCGGTAACAGATTTGGTCCAAACCGATGTTTTTGCCGTTAGCGTATAATCGATTTTAGAAACGCCATAGGTCTCTGCAATTTTATGAAGCAAGCTGTTTAAAGCTCTGTATTTACCCATTTCAACAAAATACTCCGATCCAATGGCCAATTGCACGTGTAAACTGTTAAACACAGATTCTGCCGAAACTCCCTGAGCTTCGCATTGCTCTATAACATACACCAAGGCATTTAAGGTGTACGCAATTTCTTGAACTTGATTCGCTCCCGAATCTAAAAACGTGGTTCCAGAAATGGTTACACATTTAAAGTTAGAAAATGCTTTACCTAGAGTCATCACTTTTGTTAAAGTTTCAAATACCTGTGGGTCCAGCTTCGCTGTAGTCACATAATTTGATACCATCCCTAGGTCGAAATATCCTTTTAAATTGGATGTGTCTGTTACGTTATTTTTAGCATAGGCGAAAAAATCTGTAGCAAAAGCGATAGTATTTGGGGTGATTACAAAAGCGATTGCTGTTGTATTTAAATTGATACCTTTTAGTAATTCTGAAGGCGAGCAAGTTTCATCTAACTGAAAAACCAAACCGTTCATACCTTCCTCTTCAGCTTTTAATGCCAAAGCATTTGCCTCATCTGCAGCAGTCACTTTAATACTTCTATAGTTCACTAAGGCTTGTGCATTTTCACCCGTGTTTTTAAGATAACTTAGAGCATCTTCAGTGTTATAAAATGGCTGAATATTAATAGCGCTTAAATTTTTCCAAACTAATTTTTTATTAAAATCTGCGCCTTTTAAATCTATATTAACTTTCTCCAACCACTCAGATTTAGTAACCGGATTAAAATTGGAAAAAAGTGTCTTCTTTTTAGTGCTCATACAATGTGTATTACGTGATTAAACCATAATGCTACTTCCAAATCTTTCAAAAATAGCTTTATCTAAAGTTTCTCTATGGTCTGGATGTGCAATGTCTCTTAAATTTTGTGCCCGTTGTTTCAGTGTTTTCCCAAATAAATCTGCAACACCAAATTCGGTAACTATAAATCGTGCATGCGCTCTAGTGGTTACCACTCCTGCACCTTCCTTTAAAGTAGGAACAATTTTAGACACGCCTTTTAAGGTTGTAGAATTTACAGCTATTATAGGTTTTCCGCCTTTAGACAAGGCAGCGCCCCGCATAAAGTCCATTTGTCCGCCAACTCCAGAAAACATACGTGTGCCAATAGAATCGGCACAAATTTGCCCAGTAATATCAATTTCAATTGCCGAATTAATGGCCGTTACCTTCGGATTTTGGCGAATTATAGAGGTGTCGTTTACATAAGCGATGTCTAACATTTCTATTTCGGGATTATCGTCCATAAAATCGTATAACCGCCTGGTTCCCATAGCAAACCCAGATACTATTTTATAAGGATTTAATTTTTTATGAGAACCGTTTACAATGCCTTTCTCAACCAAATCTACGATGCCTTCGGAAAACATTTCGGTATGAATTCCTAAATTTTTATGATTTGTTAGATAAGTTAATACGGCATTCGGAATACCTCCGATTCCCATTTGAAGCGTTGCCCCATCCTCTATAATGCTAGCCACATGTTTACCAATGGCTTTTTCTTCTACAGAAGGATCTACAAATTTCATTTCGTAGATATCCTCTTCAACCTCTACACATGCGGCAAATTGATTGATATTTACAATGGCATCACCAAAGGTTCTTGGCATTTTAGGATTAATTTGTGCAATAACTTTTTTACCCATTTCTATCCCAGAAATCACAATATCTACCGAGACTCCTAAAGAGCAAAACCCGTGTTTATCTGGAGGAGATACGTTTACCAACACAACATCTAAGTCCATGTAACCTTCACGAAACAAACTTGGAATATCGCTTAAAAATATTGGAATATAATCGGCTGTAACACCAATCATTTTTCTAACATTTCCCCCTATAAAGAAAGCGCTTGTAGTAAAACTATCGTTTAATTCTGGAGCGATATATCCGCAGGCTCCTTCGGTATGCAGATGCACAATGTTTACACCTCTTAATTCTGGAGCGTGAGCCACCATAGCTTGAATAAGCGTTTGAGGTGTTGCCGAACCACCTTGAATTAAAACACGATCCCCCGATTTAATTAACTTCACTGCCTCTTGAGCAGACATTTTATTTGGAATGTTCATGATAAAAAAATTTAAAATTGCATTTCTATTACATCCTTAATCCTGTTACCCGAAGAAACTTAAAATAATACCCGCTGCAATGGCAGAACCAATTACACCTGCAACATTAGGTGCCATGGCATGCATTAATAAATAGTTTTGCGGATCGGCTTTTAAACCTTCGGCATGTACCACTCTGGCACTGTCTGGCACTGCAGAAACACCTGCGGCTCCAATAAGTGGATTGATTTTTTCGTCGCCTTTTAAGAATAAATTCATAAACTTTGCGAATAATAAACCTCCCATAGTAGCGATAACAAATGAAATGGCTCCTAGTCCAAATATCAGCAATGAATCTTTTGTAATAAAGATATCGGCTTGTGTAGAAGCTCCCACTGTAACCCCTAAAAGAATGGTTACGATATCGATCATTTTAGTACGAGCTGTATCCGCTAAACGCTCTGTTCTTCCAGATTCCTTTAATAGGTTTCCGAAGAATAACATTCCTAATAATGGTAATGCACTTGGCGAAATAAACGTTGTTAATAATAAAGCTACTACAGGGAAAATCATTTTTTCTTTTTGAGAAACTGCTCTTGGAGGTTTCATACGAATTAAACGCTCTTTTTTGCTAGTAAGCAATTTCATGATTGGAGGCTGAATTACCGGTACTAATGCCATATACGAATAGGCTGCAATAGCAATGGGTCCGATTAAGTTTTTAACAGTTGTACCGTCGGCGAGTATATTAACTCCGTTGGCAAGTTTAGACGATAAGAAAATGGCTGTTGGACCATCTGCTCCACCAATAATCCCAATAGCTCCAGCTTCTGGCAAATTAAACCCTAAGT
This sequence comes from Formosa haliotis, assembly GCF_001685485.1. Taxonomy (NCBI): domain Bacteria; kingdom Pseudomonadati; phylum Bacteroidota; class Flavobacteriia; order Flavobacteriales; family Flavobacteriaceae; genus Formosa; species Formosa haliotis. Next base: position 2,118,214 of record NZ_BDEL01000001.1, read on the forward strand.
AAAGCGCTCCTAAAAAAGTGGCAAAAACCCCTATTTGAGCAGCACCTCCTAAAAGCATTAGTTTCGGGTTTGCTATAAGCGAGGAGAAATCCGTCATTGCCCCAATACCGAGAAATATAAGAGGCGGATAAATACCTTTAACAACACCAAAATACAAATAGTTTAGCACCGATCCGGCCTCGTAAATACCGGTTTGATTGCCTGCGACAAAGGGAATATTTCCTATAATTACACCAGCACCAATAGGAATAAGCAGTAAAGGCTCGTAATCGAATTTTATACCGAGGTAAATAAACACAATACCAATAATAATCATGATGATATTTCCTCCGGTAGAATTCGCAAAACCTGTGTATTTATAAAATTGTTTTATACCGCCTATCGCTTCAGAAACAAAACTTTTTTCTGATGTTTCTTGACTCACTACAGACGTAGTCTCTGTATTAGTTGCCGCATTTAAAGTTAACCCTAAGGCAGGTCTTATAAACACGAGTAGCGATAGAACTCCAAATATTAATATTATTTTTTTCATTTTTTTTTGTTTTGAATTGCATAGTGCTTTCATACTATTGAAATACTATGCTTTAATGCTATTCTAATTCTATCATCACTTCACCTTGTAATACCTGTTGCCCTACAGCAACGTTAACGGCAGTAACAACTCCGGCTTTCTCAGACGTAATATTGTTTTCCATTTTCATGGCCTCTAAAACTAGAAGCAAATCACCATCTTTAACCGTATCGCCAACTTTTACATTTAAACCTAGAATAACACCAGGTATAGGAGCTTCAACTTTAATTTTCCCTGAACTTGCACTGCTTATTTTAACGGGCTCTATAGCCGCTTTTGAAGGCGTTCGCACCAAGGTTGGTGTTTTTATGGTTTTAACCTCTTCTTTCATTTTAACAGCATAAGCGGTTCCGTTCACCTCTAGGTTAATAGTGTTGTTTTCTTGCGAAACGATACGAACACTATAACTGTTTTCATTTATATTGAATGTGAAATTTTTCATTGTATATCTTTCTTTTAAATCTTCAAAAAACACTCGCCAACTACCGTTTGTTATAAACCCCATAGATTTTAGAACTCCATGGCGAATACATTTTTCGAGCTTGTTTTATAGTTAATATGGCATTTTCATTATCATGCTGTTCACTTAAATGCAAATGAATGGCTACAGAAATAGCCGCTGCAATCTCGCCCGTAAATTCTTCATTTACTTTGGGAGAAATTTCGGAAATCTTCTTATCTGGCCCTTTAGAAATCAACTTGTAGATGTATAACATAAAAGGCAAAGCATACTTAAAGATTAAGGTTAAAAGGATTAATCCACTAAATACAATGAGCAATCCCGTAACTAAAATGATGTAACCCTCTTCTATAGGGTCTACCATAGGTTCTGTAAATTCTGTTAACGCTAAAAAATGTATCATTATAGTGGAATATTTGAATGTTTCTTAGGCGGATTTACCTCCTTTTTATTGGCTAACAACTCTAAGGCTCTTACTATTCTAAATCGTGTATTTCTTGGCTCTATAACATCATCAATAAAACCATACTTCGCTGCTACATACGGATTCGCGAACTTTGTATTATACTCGTTCTCCTTTTCTTCTATATAATGCAATTTCTCGTCGGCATCTTCAATTTTTCTAATATTAGAACCTTCTAACACTTCTACTGCACCTTTAGCCCCCATAACTGCAATCTCTGCAGTTGGCCATGCATAATTTAGGTCGCCTCGTAATTGCTTACAGCTCATTACATCGTGCGCTCCACCATAAGATTTACGCAGGGTAATAGTTACTTTTGGCACCGTAGCTTCGCCGTACGCAAATAACAATTTGGCACCGTGTAAAATGATACCACCATATTCTTGTCCTGTTCCTGGTAAGAATCCTGGCACATCGACTAAGGTTACAATTGGAATATTAAAGGCATCGCAGAATCTAACAAAACGCGCTGCTTTTCTTGACGCTTCGCAGTCTAAAACACCCGCATAATATTTAGGCTGATTAGCAACTAAACCCACAGAGCGCCCATTAAATCGAGCAAAACCAACAACTATATTTCGCGCATAGTCTCTGTGTACTTCTGTAAATTCTCCATTATCGGTAAGGATAGAAATTACATCTACAATATCGTATGGCTGATTGGCATTTTCTGGTATAATTTCGTTTAAAGCATCGTCTAAACGGTCTATAGGATCATCGCAAGGAACCGTTGGAGCTTCTTCTAAATTGTTTGAAGGCAAATAGCTTAACAACTTTCTTATTAACAATAAATTCTCTTCATCGTTATCGGCTAAAAAATGCGACACTCCAGATTTTGTAGAATGTATTTTTGCACCACCTAGCTGTTCTGTAGAAACAACTTCACCTGTAACAGATTGCACCACTTTAGGTCCCGTTACAAACATATAACTCGTTTGGTCGGTCATGATCGTAAAATCTGTTAACGCAGGAGAATATACTGCTCCACCAGCACAAGGCCCTAATATGGAAGAAATTTGAGGAATAACACCTGAGGCCATTATATTTCTCTGAAAAATTTCGGCATAACCTGCAAGCGATCTCACCCCTTCTTGGATACGCGCCCCACCACTATCGTTTAATCCGATTACAGGCACACCAATTTTCATGGCCATATCCATAATCTTACATATTTTTAAAGCATAGGTTTCAGAAAGGGAACCTCCAAACACCGTGAAATCTTGAGAGAATACATAAACAATTCTTCCATCTATAGTACCATGTCCTGTAATGACACCGTCGGATAAATAGATTTGCTTATCTAATCCGAAAGATTTGGTTCGGTGGGTAACAAACATATCAAATTCTTCAAAACTGTCATCATCTAAAAGAATATCTATTCTCTCGCGAGCGGTTAACTTCCCTTTCGCATGCTGAGAATCTATTCGTCGTTCTCCACCACCTAGTTTTGCTTTGGCCCTTTTTTCAATGAGCTCATTAATTTTTTCTTGATTTGCCATGAGTATGATATTTCTTTAAAATGATTATTTTTCTTTTGAACACAGTTCTGTAAGCACCCCATGTGTAGATTTAGGATGCAAAAACCCTATGTTAAGCCCTTCAGCACCTTTTCTAGAGATTTTATCAATTAATGCAACACCACTGTTTTCTGCTTGTTTTAAAGCCTCTGTTGCGTCTGGAACAGCGAATGCAATGTGATGCATACCTGGACCTTTTTTAGCGACAAATTTGCCTATAGGACCATCTGGAGATGTACTTTCTAATAATTCAATTTTTGTGCCTCCTACTTGAAAGAAAGCCGTTTTTACCTTTTGGTCTTCGACTTCCTCGATTGCATAGCATTTTAATCCTAAAACACTTTCGTAATAGTGTATGGATTCTTCTAAATTTTCGACTGCAATTCCGATGTGTTCAATGTGTGAAATATTCATTTTAAAATTGTTAATTAGGGTTTATTTATAAGGTACTATACAAAATTACACTACTATTATTTGTTAAATTATGATAGTTATCATGTAAAACAGACTAATTTACAGTGGAATTTCAAACGTTTTAAATTACACATTTACCTAAGAATCAGAAAATTAATTCGATTAATATTTTATTATGAGTTTAAAATTCCCCCTTAACAAAACGCTAACATTTCAACTCCTAATTGTGTTTGTAACGGGAATATTTTACAGCAGTTTTGCCTACAATTTAGTACGAACAGATTATGCTAAACTTATCATCCTATATTTTGCACTGTTCTTTTTAAGTGTCAAACTGATTCAATTTAACAGAAACAACACCAAGGCATTATGGCGTTACTCTATTTTGTTTAGAGTGATTTTTATAGTATCCATTCCCAATTTATCTCAAGATTTTTATAGATTTATTTGGGACGGCCGTATGCTTTTCGAAGGCTTTAACCCCTTTCTACACACTCCAGATTCATTTATTTTAAACGATGAATTTCCTATAGCTCAAGCCCAAGACTTATATCAAGGTATGGGTGCATTAAGCGCTTCTCATTTTACAAACTACCCTCCTGTAAGTCAGTTGTGTTATTTTTTGGCAGCGCTATTTGCTAAGCAATCTATTTTAGGCGCTGTAGTTGTTATGCGCCTGCTTATTATTTGTGCAGATATCGTAACACTATATTTTGGAAGTAAATTACTGAAACACCTTAAATTACCCACTTACTATATATTTTGGTACATACTTAACCCTTTTATAATTATAGAACTAACTGGGAATTTACATTTTGAAGGTGTTATGATTTGCTTTCTGGTTATAAGTTTATATCTGTTACAAAAATTAAAGTGGCAATGGGCGGCCGTTACATTTTCATTAGCTGTAGCCACAAAACTGATTCCGCTTATCTTTCTTCCTTTAATTTTAAAATATCTAAGATTGAAAAAAGGCCTGTTGTTCTGCGCCATTGTGGGCATTATTAATATCGCCTTATTTCTTCCGTTTATGAGTATGGAATTTATAAGCAATTACACCGAAACTGTAGGCTTATGGTTTAAAAATTTCGAGTTTAATGCGAGTATTTTTAATATCGTAAAGGGGATTGGCTATGCCTTTACAGGGTATAATAAGATTAAACTTTTAGGCCCAATAATGGCTGTATTAGTTATTATTTATATTACTATTTTAACCTACAAAGCGCCTTTAAAACATATTAAAAATCTTATGGTGAATATGCTGCTTGTAATAACGATTTACTATTTTATGAGCACTACAGTACACCCTTGGTATATTAGTTTATTAGTAATATTGGCGGTATTTACAAACTATAAATTCCCTTTAATTTGGAGCTTAGTTGTTATTTTTAGTTATCTGGCCTATGCAAATGCCGATAATACTGAAAATTTGTGGGTAATTGGTTTAGAATATGTATTTGTGTATAGTGCCTTTATTTATGAAGTTGTTTTAAAAAAGCAAATTAATTTTTGGGGAGTTAGTTCAAGCGGAATACAACCAAATAATTAAACACTTATGTTTTTTTGAAGGTCTAGGCTCCAACATCTTAATTTAGGTAGAGACGACAAAAAAAGCCTAACATATAACTCGTCTTATATGTTAGGCTTCTATTAAACTTACAGTATATTTCTCTAATGAAGTCACATTTCATTGAAAGGCATACCAAAACCGTTCCAATACATTGGTGCTACTTCTATTAGAGCAAATGTACTTTATTAGTATCGCTTAACTATTAGCGCTTGTTTACGATACAAGCTTTAAATTATCGATTCTATAAATTACAGAATCGTCTGAATCTCCTGGTACTTCAACAAAAGTGACCTTAAAGGTCTGATCGACGAAACTTTTATCGTTCTTTAAATCGAACTGTTTTAAAGCTCGAGGGTGAATTTCATCGAAAATCATGTCTTCACCATTTTGAAATATAAAGGTATAATACCCGTTTTTATAGGATTTAAATACAGCTTCCATAATATTTAGTCTTTGTCGTCGTCCTCGTCGTCTTCGTCTTCAATATCGTTTACCTGATCGTCGTCGTCATCATCATCTCCATCTTCAGCTTTTACTTCATCAAAATCAACGTTATCATCTGGGCTTACATCATCGTCGTCGTCTTCAATAAAATTCACCATAGCTTGTGCCAGGCGCACCCCTACTTTTACTAGGTAAACAGTGTCTTCTGTTCTAACTTCTACAGCTTCAACAACTTCATTTTTGGCATTTCTGAAGGAAATAATATCTGCATCATCATAACCATCAGGAAATTTTTCTACAAGAAGATTTAAAATATCTTCGTTCAATTTTTGGTAGTCAACAATTACTCGTTTCATTTTTTAATAAATGGGATTACATATCTAATAAATAAGCAAAAACTAATGGTGCAACTATGGTTGCATCACTCTCTATAATAAATTTCGGGGTATCTATATCTAGTTTTCCCCAAGTGATTTTTTCGTTTGGTACAGCTCCAGAATACGAACCATAACTGGTTGTAGAATCTGAAATCTGACAGAAATAACTCCAAAATGGTGTATCTGTACGTTCCATATCTTGATATAACATAGGTACCACACATATTGGAAAATCTCCTGCAATTCCGCCTCCAATCTGGAAGAATCCAATACCATTTTCAGAATTTTCGGTATACCAATCTGCTAAAAATGTCATATATTCTATACCCGATTTCATGGTACTTGCTTTTAACTCGCCTTTAAGCACGTAACTTGCAAAAATGTTACCCATGGTACTATCTTCCCAACCTGGGCAGATAATAGGTAGATTTTTTTCGGCAGCAGCATACATCCAAGAATCTTTTAAATCGATCTCGTAGTACTCTTCTAACACTCCAGACAACAACATTTTGTACATATATTCATGCGGTAAATAACGCTCACCTTTAGCTTCTGCATCTTTCCAGATTTTGAAAATATGTTCTTGTAAACGTCTAAATGCTTCCTCTTCTGGAATACAAGTATCTGTTACACGATTTAAGCCCTTTTCTAACAAATCCCACTCTTCTTGAGGCGTTAAATCGCGGTAATTAGGAACACGTTTATAATGTGAATGTGCCACCAAATTCATGATGTCTTCTTCAAGATTTGCTCCAGTACAAGATATAATTTGCACTTTATCTTGACGAATCATTTCTGCAAAAATCTTTCCTAACTCTGCTGTACTCATTGCTCCCGCAAGAGACACTAACATTTTAGCACCTTTATTTAATTGGTCTTCGTAACCTTTAGCGGCATCAACCAAAGCTGCTGCGTTAAAGTGAAGATAATATTTTTCTATAAAATTTGAAATAGCTCCTTTAGTACTCATCATCATTAAATTTAGTAACGTTATTTTTTTGAGCTTTACTTTCGTAAGTGTTATCGTAATCGTCTTCTACGTTTTCACCCATAAATTTATAACTCAACATTTTATAATACAATTTTGCAGCAAGAAAATCTGAAGATTTTTCAATTTTATTCGGACAAAGCTCTACGATGTCGAATCCTACTACGTTTTTTTCTGTAAAAACTTTCTTTAAAAAGTCTAAGGTTTCATACCAAAATAAGCCTCCTGGCTCTGGTGTACCCGTACTTGGCAATATAGACGGATCGAATGCATCTAAATCGAAAGTTATAAATACATTATCTGTCATTTGATCGATAGCACTATCTATCCAAAACTCGTTAGTTGCTAACTCATGTGCAAAGTACGTTTTTTCGGGATCTAAAACCGTGGTTTCTTTAACATCCATAGAACGGATACCAACTTGAATTAAATTGGTGGTCTGGCTAGCCTCGTAAACCGCGCAAGCATGGTTGCAGGCAGAACCTTGATAGCTTTTACGTAAATCGGCATGCGCATCGATATGTAACACGGTTAAATTATCGAAACACTCGTTAAAGGCCCGGATAGAACCAATAGAAATAGAATGCTCTCCTCCAAAAAGTGTTACAAACTTATTCTTTTTTATAAAGTGTTTTGTGGTTTTGTGCACCGCCTCTACCATGGCTTCTGGCGAACTATTTTCGGTAACAGCATCGGCTAAAAAAACACCTTGTTGGTAAACTTCGGTTGCTGTTTCTATATCGTAAGTTTCCATGTTTTCTGAAGCATTTAAAAAGGCTTCTGGCCCTTTATCTGCTCCTTTTTGCCATGTGCTTGTTCCGTCGTATGGCACTGGAATTAATACAATTTTAGAAGTTTCTAATTTTGCATATTCTTGAGGAATTCCAGCATAAGTTTTACTGCTCATTGTAACCTAATATTTTAAGTAAGTCTTCACTTTTTTGTTGTTCGCTAAATACTTCTTTAACAAGGTTTCCGTCCTCGTCTCTGTTAATTAATATATGTTTTGGCGACGGAATTAAACAGTGTTGTAAACCGCCAAAGCCACCTATAGTTTCTTGGTATGCACCTGTATTAAAGAACCCTATATACAAAGGCTTATCTTTATTATACTTTGGCAAATAAATGGCATTCATATGCTGTTCGCTATTGTAATAATCGTCGCTATCGCAAGTTAAACCACCTAATAATACACGCTCGTAACTTTCGTGCCAGCGGTTAATAGGCAACATAACAAAACGTTTATTTATAGCCCAAGTATCTGGTAGGGTTGTAATGAAAGATGAATTAATCATATTCCATTTTTCACGGTCATTTTGTTGCTTTTGATATAAGACTTCGTAAATAGCCCCTCCACTTTCACCTACGGTAAAGCTACCAAATTCTGTAAATATATTTGGAACATCTACCTCTTCTTCATCGCAAACCGCTTTAATCTGGTTTAAAATTTCATCAACCATATATTCGTAATCGAATTCGAAAGCTAACGAGTTTTTAATAGGAAAACCTCCACCAATATTTAAACTGTCTAATGTTGGACAAATCTTTTTTAATGCCGTATAAACTTTTAAACATTTTACTAATTCGTTCCAGTAGTAAGCATTATCGCGAATCCCTGTATTGATAAAAAAGTGAAGCATTTTAAGCTCTACTTTCGGGTTATCTTTTATCTGACGATTATAAAAAGGCACTATGTTTTTATATCCAATTCCTAAACGAGACGTATAAAACTCGAATTTTGGTTCTTCTTCTGAAGCAATACGAATTCCTACATTAAAATTACCTTTAATTTCTTGCGATAATAAGTCGATTTCCTCATAGTTATCGATAATAGGAATTGCATTTTTATGGCCGTTATTTATTAATCGTGCAATATTAGTAACATATTGCGCACGTTTAAACCCATTACTTATAACATAGGTATCGTCGGTAATTTTTCCTTCCTTTTTTAAACGCTCTACAATATCTATATCGAAAGCAGAAGACGTTTCAATATGAATATCGTTTTTTAAAGCTTCGTTTAACACGTGTTTAAAATGCGAGCTTTTTGTGCAATAACAGTAATTGTACTTGCCTTTATAATTATTTTTTTCAATAGCTCTTGCAAACCAGCCTTTAGCTCTGTTTATATTATTTGAAATTTGAGGCAAATAGGTGAATTTTAAAGGTGCACCGTATTCTTCTACCAATTTCATTAAGTCGATATCGTGAAATTCTAAAGTTTTATTTCGTAATTTAAATTCTTCCTGTGGGAAGTAAAAGGATTGATTTATAAGATCAATATATTTAGTATTCATGTGTGTGTTTTGAAAAATAGTTGTTAAAAAAATTTAATTTACGCAGACTAGCATACGTAACAAAATTAAAAATGTTAACTATTTATCAAATCTGAATTTGACTTTGGGTTGTAGGCATAAAACCAAACACATGTTGGCTTTTTACAATGGAGTATGCGGAAGTTAGCTCTAAAATTCGGTTGCTCATCTTATAAGCCGCTTTTGAATATGACTTCCTAATCCTCAAAAGCCCGAACATACAAACACTTTTCATTATGTTCAGCTAAATGCTTGTACAAATGTGCTATAAAAAATCGAAAAAAAAAGCTTTTTTTCGATTTTTTTGAAAAACTTTTACATGCTGATTTACAACATTTTGAGACTAATAACTTCTTGTTCTGTTAAGTGTTTCCAGTGTCCACGAGGAATATCCTTTTTAGTAAGCTGCCCAATACTAACGCAATCAATCTTTTCGATGTCGTATTTTAAATAATCAAAAATAGAACGGATAATAGTACTACCTGTATTTTTAATTTTTAAGCCAATCTCTTTTTTAGAGGCTTTATCGATATAACTAATTTCTTCTACCGCGACTAGCTTTCCTTCAATTTTAAAACCGTCTTGAATTTTCTTAAAATCTTCGTGTTTCAAGTTTTTATTCAATTCTATATGAAACAATCTTGGAACACCATTTTTAGAATTCGTGAATTTTTTAGCAATATCTTCATCGTTCGTAAATAAGATTAACCCTAAGGAGTTTCTTCCTAAACGTCCAATTGGCTTAATTCTTGAAGTGGTTGCATTGGCCACTAAATCCATTACAGTACGGCCTTTACCTTCACTAGTAGTGGTAGCAAATCCTTTAGGTTTGTTTAGTAAAACGTAAGCTTTTTTCTCTGGATTTACTCTACCTCCATCAAAACGAACCTCGTCGTTTAACTTCACCTTATACCCCATTTCGGTTACAATTTTACCATTTACAGAAACCAACCCTGTAGAAATGTGCATATCGGCATCGCGACGCGAGCAAATGCCCGAATTCGCAATGTACTTATTTAAACGGATTTCGTCCGGATTCGATTTTTTATTGGGTGTTTTAGGCTCGCTTGTTGCCACCTTCTTTTTAATAGGTGCATTTCCTCTTGCATAACTTGTACTTCGTGTATTATTTGTTCCACGTCCTGAAGCCTTTCCTTTTTTACTGCCACCTTGTTGTCTGCTCATCTTGAGATATATTTTGTACAAAGATAAACTATAATTTACGATTTTTTATTGTAATGTAAATCCTTTTAAAAAAGTCGGTTTAACACCACATTTACATCAATTAAAAGCACACTTAAAACACCAGAAAGAATTATGAATTTTAAAATATTATGCAGTATTAAGTAATGTTTTTTAGAATTAGAATTCCAAAGTAAAACCAAGAATATAGCCAGTAAAAACATGGTCGCATAAAAAAAGTAATACATATGCCCAATGTTGTATTTTGTTAGTAAAAAGTAAACAGGCACTAATGTTAACAAGGCCAAAACTGTAAGCATTATTTTTGAATATTTTTCGCCGTAAGCTATAGGAATTGTTTTATAGCCTTGTGCTAAATCGCCTGGAATCGTTTCCAAATCTTTGGTTAACTCCCGCATGGAAATGATTAGAAAAAGATAAGTGGCATGTACAAAAATTACATGTTCGAAATTTTTGTAATACATAAAAATGGCAAAGAATGGAGTTATGGTTAAAACGGCCGAAGTTAAATTCCCAACAAAAGGCAATTTTTTAAGTTTATGCGAATACAACCAAATAGAAAAAATATATAAAGTAAAAAAGACCACTGCTTTAAACGACACATAGCTGGCCATAACAACGGCTAAAAAATTAAGGACAAAATACAAGGACAATTTCGTATTCTGACTTACCAAGCGATCTAACATCGATTTATTTGGCCTGTTTATTAAATCTTTTTCTGAATCGTAAAAATTATTGATGATATAACCACCAGCAATAGTGGCCGAAGAAGCCAGGACTAGCATAAATAAATTAAGATCGAAAACAACCGCTCTCACTGGTTTATCATGTGCTAAAATATAAACAGCTGTAACGTATTGCGCCACAACAACCATAAGCACATTATAGCCACGAACTACAGAAAACATACTGAAAAATTTCAATAAAATATGTTTATGCTTCCTAGAGAACATAGCGACTATATTTTAAAAAGATGGGATTTAATCTATGGTTTACAAAACTAGAAATTGTAAACAACTTCTAATTTATGTCCCTTAAGGGCTTGCTTAGCTTTTTCAAAATCTTCTGCAAAACCAAGGATATAACCACCTCCGCCAGAACCACAAAGTTTTAAATAATAATCGTTAGAGTCTAAACCTTTCTTCCATAAGTCGTGAAACTGATGCGGAATCATAGGTTTAAAATGATTTAAAACCACCTTAGATAATTGCTTTGTGTTTTTGAAAAGCGACTTAATATCTCCTTTTAAGAAATCGTCTACACAGGCATCTGTATGTTTTACAAACTGATGTTTTATCATGTTTCTAAACCCTTCCTGCTTCATATTTTCCATAAAGATGTGAACCATTGGTGCTGTTTCGCCAACAATACCACTATCAATTAAAAACACAGCCCCCTTTCCGTCACTTTTTTGCGAAGGAATACCAGTAGCTTCAATATTGTCTTTAGAATTGATTAAAATTGGAATACTTAAATAACTGTTTAAAGGGTCTAAACCAGAAGACTTTCCGTGAAAAAGGATTCCATTTCAGAAAAAATGGCTTTCAATTTTAAAAGTTTTTCACGGGTTAAATTTTCAAGAACAGTTATCTTATCTTGGGCATACTTATCGTAAATAGCCGCCACTAGCGCACCACTACTACCCACGCCATACCCTTGTGGTATAGAGGAATCAAAATACATCCCGGCATCTACATCGTTATGTAATGTATTTAAATCGAACACAACTAAATCAGGGCTAATAGTCCCCAAATATGTTGCAAATCGCTTTAAACTTTGATTAGAATTTACAGTAGTTTCGGTTGGTATTTTGGTCATTTTTAATGCCCCATTATAAAAGTTATAAGGAATAGATAATCCCTTGCTATCTTTTATGATACCATACTCACCGAAAAGTAAAATTTTAGAATAAAATAAAGGTCCTTTCATATACGAAATGAAAATTTATGATGCAAAGTTAACAATTATCTTCTTTTTAATGCCGTAAAAATACAATAAATCGTTTTAAACCATTAACCGTACCACATTGATTATTAATGCAATTAGAAATTTATCTAAAAAAATTATAGAACTAAATCATTTTTAATTACAAATTGTCAATTGTTAATTATCAGCTGTTTCGCTCCAAAACCTATTTCATCGCAAATAAACTGACCGTTTTGGCAATGCCCCTTTAGGTCCGTTTTGATAAAATCGAGTATCGCATCTTTTTCCTCTTTCGGATACAAAATATGCACATTTGCTCCAGCATCTAAAGTAAAACCAATATGTAAACCCGTACGTTTTCTAAATGCCCAAATTTTATTAATAACTTCTAAAGTATTAGGTTTCATAAGTATAAAATACGGCATACTGGTCATCATCATGGCATGCAAGGTTAAGGCTTCACTTTCTACCAGCGAAATAAACGCATCTAAATCACCAGATTTTAAAATCGTTTTTAATGTAGAAAGGTTTTCATGAGCTTGCATAAAACGTTGTTTCGCAAACGGATGTCCATGCATTAAATTATGTCCAACCGTGCTACTTACCTGCTTTTCTCCTTTATCGACCAACAAAATAGTATCCTGATAATGTTTAAAATTATCATGAACCTCATAAGGATATTTCACGCCAAACAAATCTGAACTTCCCTGAACAGTTTCATTTTCGCCCCAAACAATCAAATCGCCTTCAATACTTCTGCAGGCGCTTCCAGAACCTAAACGTGCTAAAAACGATGCTTTTTTATTGAAAAATTCTGATGTCATTTCTGGTTGAAGCTCCTTTTCTATACTCATTAAACATAAGGCTAAGGCACTCATTCCTGAAGCCGACGACGCTATTCCTGAACTATGTGGAAAAGTATTAGTTGTTTCAATTTTAAATTGAAACAATTTCAAAAATGGCACATAAACTTCAATGCGTTTAAAAAAGGTTTCAATTTTCGGTTCAAAATCAGGTTTATGCTCCCCATCTAAAAACACTTTAAAATCAAAATCTTCTGCATTTTCTTTCTTTGCATAAGTTAAAACCGTAGTTGTTTTACAATTATTTAAAGTGAAACTAATCGATGGGTTTTCAGGAATCTGATCCTGCTTTTTTCCCCAATATTTTATAAGCGCTATATTACTTGGGGACTCCCAAGCCACGCTTCCATTAAATATGTCGTTTGAATAAGTCTGAGGAATAAATTGTTGTTCGGTCATGAATTTATAAATCTGAGCACAAAGATAACAACTTCTGCATCGTTTTAAAATTTCTTGTTGTAGCCGATACGTTTAATTTGCGTTCAAAAAAGTTATTATTACATTTTGCCTTACCATAGCTTTGAGTGGAATAAAAATATACGCAAGCATCAGTCACGACAAACACCTCATTCGCATAGACTTCATTAGACACCATAGCTTTTAACTGGGCTGCTGGCTCTGATTTTAAAAGTGTAAAATAACTTGATTCTTTTTCGGTTTCTGAAAATGGGTTGGCTTCAAAAATAGTCCGAATTTCATTTTCACTTTTCACTAATACAGGCACTTCAAATTGGAAAGTTTTTACGATACTTTTAGAAATCATTTGTTCCAACTCAACAGTATTAGTTTCTATACTTTGAAATACCACATTCCCACTTTGGATATAGGTTTTCACATGTTTAAACCCTAAACCCGTCATAAGTTCTCGCAACATAGCCATAGGCACTTTTTTCTGTCCCGAGACATTTATGCCTCTTAATAAAGCGATATAGGTTTTCATGTTTTTTTAGTAATAGCTTCAGAAACAATAAAAGCACCTGTCCATGCATTCTGAAAATTAAACCCTCCAGTAACGGCATCAATATTTAAAACCTCTCCCGCCAAATACAAATTTTTATGCTTCTTACTTTCGAAGCTTTTAAAATTAATTTCTTTTAAGTCCACACCTCCTGCAGTTACAAATTCTTCCTTGAACGTACTTTTACCATCCACTTTAAAAACGGCCTGTGTTAACTGATTTGCCAACCCTTCTAATTGATTTTTATTAATATCTCCCCAACGGTCGGTTTCGGTCATCTCGGCAGCCAAAACCAATTGCTGCCACAAACGTTTAGGTAAATCGAATTTAGGAAACTTAAACACTGTTTTTTTAGCCGAATCTAATTTCTCTTGTTTTAAAATAGCTATTACCTCTTCTGCCGTTCGTCTTACAAAATTGATTTGTATACTAAATTTATAATCCCGTTTCGCTAACTCTAAAGCACCAAAAGCCGATAATTTTAAAATAGCAGGTGCACTTAATCCCCAATGGGTTACTAGAACAGGACCTTCGGAAAATAAATCGGTTCCCAAAACGGTGACTTCTGTATTTTGAGCTACAACTCCGGGAATTTCTTTAAGTCGGTTATCCTTAATGTTAAAAGTAAATAACGAAGGAACAGGTTCTAAAATACGATGTCCTAATTGCTGTAAAAGTTTCCAAACTTTTGGGCTGCTCCCTGAGGCTATTACAAGTTGTTCACTTATAAAATCGTCATGATTGGTTTCTATTTGCCACAAATTTTCAGTTTTAGAAATCGTCTTAACAGCATGATTGGTTAACACTTCAACCTTATGTTTTTTAGCTTCGTTTAAAAAGCAATCTATTATGGTTTGGGAATCGTTAGAAACTGGAAAAATTCGTCCGTCCTCTTCTATCTTTAAAGTCACACCACGCGCTTCAAACCAAGCCATGGTATCGCCAGTCATAAACTGATGAAACGGCCCCAATAATTCTTTCTCGCCCCTCGGATAATACTTTACTAATTCTTGTGGAATAAATTCGGCATGGGTAACATTGCACCTGCCCCCTCCAGAGACTTTCACTTTTCCTAAAACGGCATTACCGCGTTCAAGAATGGTAACTTTTAACTGCGGATTCTTCTCAGCAATATTAATGGCTGCAAAAAAACCTGCAGCGCCTCCACCAACTACTAATACATCCCTCCTTTGTTTTAACATAGAGGTTATTTATTTTATGATTTGCTGTAAAGATATAAATAATAAAAAAAGAAAATTTGGACATGAGATTTTCGCCTCCATAACCAGATTTATATAGAAGATATTATATTAACAAACTATAGTTGCATAATTAAAAAAAGAAAGACTAGAATTCTAGCTGTTTCATTTTTAAAACAAACCGTTTTAAACTTTAATAAAATCAGCTAGATTCCCAGTCGCGACATACCAATAGGTACAAAACAAAAATACGCTCAAGATTTTATCTTAATACACTTCAAGGTATTAAGTCCTTTATTACGTAATTAATTTAAATGTTTGTATCGGTAAGAATTAAAATAAGGATTGTAAATCCAATAGCCATAATAGTCGCTATTCTAATTGTTCTCAAAGTAATTTTAGTCTCCATGGGTTAATTATTTTTAATGTTATACGAGGGATTAAAGAATTTTCATTCTAAAAATTTGTTTCGACATAACACAACGTAGGAGCTGAAGTAGATTCAATAAATTATTTGGACAAGCCTAATTTAACAAACTTTTTACTTATTTTAAAATTATAGACCCCTGTTTTTGAGAATATTCTACCAAATGTTAAAATATCAGATAGAATACATAATTCGAACCCTAAAATAAATAAGTGAACGCTTTTAAAACGAAAAATAACATAGATCTTATTGAATTTAAGCCCTTTACTTCGACTCAAGTCCATGAGATCTTAACCTCGGTTTTCTCCTAGCTTATTAGCTAAAAGAAATCGGCCGAGATGCTCCAATTCTAATTTCAACCAACAGCCTTATACCCGATCTGGGTTATCAGAAATAATGGCGTCTACACCATAATCTTTCATCCTGTTAATGGTTTTTATATCGTTTACAGTCCACACATTAACCTTATAACCTTGCTCTTGTGCCTTTTTAACATTATCGCGAGTAAGAATCGCATAATTAGCATGTATCGCTTTTGCCTTTATGGTTTCTGCAAACTCCATAGCCTCTACAACGCTGGCTTTAGATAGAATGCCTAACGGGATCTCCTTATCGAAACCATACACATCCTCTAGTTCGCGATGTTGAAAACTAGACACTATAAAATCTGAATAATTCCAACCGTGATTTTTAATATATTCTTGGATAATTTCACAAGTGGCTTCTGCTGTAAATTTTCCTTTTAACTCGATATTTAAAACACATTTCCTATCTATTAAATCTAAAACCTCAGCTAAAGTAGGAATAGAAAATTCCCCATTCACTTTAAGTACTTTTAATTCTGAAAGAGTGTATTTAGATATTTCGCCTTCTCCGTTGGTCATGCGGTCTAATGTAAAATCGTGAAAGACTACTAATTCTCCCGAAGCACAACAATGCACATCGACTTCAATACCATCTACATTAAAATCTAAGGCTTTTTGAACAGATTCTAGAGTATTTTCTGCAACATAGGCTTTGGCACCACGATGCCCCATAACTAAACAATTTGATTTCATATTTTATTTTGATTTAATAATTGGACGCATTAATCCTTCTTGGGCGACACATGCAATAAGCTTGCCATCTCTAGAAAATATATTTCCTTTTGCAAAACCACGCGCATTTGAAGCATTAGGTGTTTCTATGGAATACAACATCCAATCCTCGAAATCGAAATCTCTAAAAAACCACATAGAATGATCTAAACTCGCCATTTGTGTGTTTCCAAAATGTGCTTTACTAGCATGCGGCAACAAAGCTGCTGCCAATATGTTATAATCGGATATATAGGTTAAAATTTGTTGTTTTGTGGCTAAGTCGGCATCTGGAATAGCCTTCTTCAATTTAAACCAGACATTAGAATATGGTGGTAAATCGGATTGCTTTAAAGGGTTTAAAACCTCTACAGGTTTAAAATCTATTGGGCGCTCAATCTCTAAAAAACGCTTGGTTAACCCTGGTAAAACATCACCAAACTTCAATAGCATTTCACTCCAACTTAACAACTCTTCGGGTTGCTTTAAACTGGTATTCATTTCTATTTGATGGTTATGTCCGGTTTCTTCCTTATGAAACGATGCCGCCAAAATAAAAATAGTCGTCCCATTCTGACTGGCTAAAACTCGACGGGTAGAGAAACTTCCGCCATCGCGAACTTCATTAACCTCATAAGTAATAGGCACATTTAAATCGCCCGCTTCTATAAAATAGGCATGTAAGGAATGTAGAATCCTATTATTTTTTAGGGTCCTATAGGCTGCATTTACCGCTTGTGCTAAAACCTGACCTCCAAACACATTAGGACTTCCAATGGTTTGACTGACACCTTCAAAATGAGAAGCATCTATCTTTTTTAAATCTAAAAGTTCTAATAAGTCGTGAGCAGATTTCATATACATTGGGTTTAGAATATTCAAAGCTATTAAAATGATTTTTCACAACCTCATCTTTATGGAGTTTTATGAAGAACAAAAAAAAACACCAAACTGCGTAAATTTTACGCAATTTGGTGAAAGGAATAAGCTATTAATCTACTGTTCTTACCTATTCTTTTTCATAAATGTTTCATAATCTGAAGCGAGAGAAGTTTTCTGTTTTTCAGACAAGGTTTTACCTGCCAATTGAAAAAAGGTATGTTCTTCGTCTTCCAGATGATGTTCTACTTTTTCCTTTAATTTTTTTGCTATTTTCAACCAAGCAGACGAATCATATTCGGTATCTTCAAGCTGCTCAATTAACTCATCTATTTCATGATGTTCTGCAATACCATGTCGTGCATGATCTTGCATCATATCCGATGAAATTAACGGTTTATAAAAATGACGCTCTTCTGCATTAGCATGAACTTCAAGTTCATTTCTTACCGCTTTAAAAAGCTCATCTCTGTTTTTAGTATCGCCCGAAGATTGCACTAATTTATCGAGTAAATCACGTTGAATATCATGATCGTGTCTTATGGCTTCAAAAATAGTCATGTTTCTTACTGTTTTTTTTAATTAAACTGTAGCTGTAGTTTTCGTACTTCCGTTGGTTTTCACTTCTTTATTAAAGTGTCTGTTTTTAGTTCTTAAAACCTCCAACTTTTTTTCTAAAGCCTTCATAATATCTTCTGTTTTATGACTACCATCGGCTACTATAGATTCTATTTGTTCTTCTAAAGTTCCTTTAGTGATATTCACTTTTTTAGCTACCATATCGGCAATATCTGAAGCTTGATCGGCTATTTTATTCTTTGTATTCTCGGCTTCTTTCGAGATTTTTTTACGTGTCTTACTACCTTTATCAGGAGCAAATAGTATTCCCATTGCTGCCCCTAAAGCGGTTCCTGCTATAACACCTAAAAATGTACTTCCTGAATTATTCATAATATTTTTGTTTTAATAGTTAAACTTGATATTACAAAGGTAGTTTGGATGCCTGCTCTGTATTAACTCTAAACATTTTAAAATTAACCGAATACAATAACTATAAAATTAGCGCCACTCTAAAGCACTGCGTTCTTCCCAATAAGCACTAGATTTTGTGGCAAAAATTTGAAGTTGATGTAATTCTTCTTTTGAAAAATTAAATTGAAGGGCTTTTAAATTTTCTTGAAGTTGCGTAGTTGTTAATGCACCACTTAGCACATAATCGGGTTGTAAACTATCTATTACAAATCGGATGGCAATAGCGTCTACACCTATATTATAGTGTTTTGAAAGCAAATTAAAATAAGTATACGCTTTAGCATAATGCGGATAAGCACTGTTTTCGAAAATACGCCCATTGGCTAAGGCTTCTTTAATAATTACGGTTTTTCCTTCGGCAAGAATTTGTTTTAAAATAGTATAGGTAGATTGTTCAAAGATATTATACGTAACCTGAAAACTTGTAAATAGGTCTTCGCCTTCCATTTTTATACTTAAAGCCCGTTCTATAATCTCGGTCTGATTGGCACCACTAGTTGTGATTCCAATCTGAACTCCTGTTTCTTTTTTTATACGATGTAATGCTTCAAGTACTTCTTCGTTATCAAAAATACCACTCTCTAAAGTGGCCGAATGCACTTGATAGATTTGTAATTCGGGTAATAGTATTTTAGACACGTCCCACTGTTCGCGTAATTTGGAAACACTATGCTCTTTAATTTCGTGTTTCCCGGAATACCCCAGCTCCCAATTCGCCATATAAGTATAGCCCCATTTGGTACTTAAGGTCACATCTTTATGTTGCCTTAAACTGTGCCACTGCATTAAAAATCGTTCCCCTTTACCATAAGATGGCGCGGTATCGAAATAGCGAAGACCCAAGGTATAAGCCTCGTCTAAAACCTGCATGGCATTCGCTTCAAAAACAGCTTCCGACTGCTGAATTTCTTCTTCTTTTATATTGATATATTCCGGGCGACCAATAGCTGCCAACCCTAAGCCTAGTTGTGTGTGTTTCGACATATTATAAGTACTATTTATGCATTCAAGGTACTAAACTAAGAACATCTAAGGCTTACATTTTTAATTATTTTTCCCACAAACTATCGCTGAAGTAATGCTTACAGTCTAAAAAGTGTGTATTTGGCTTAAAGCCGGTAGTTTGTGCCAAATGGTCGATTTCTGAAAGGCTATATTTTTTTGAAAGTTCTGTCCAAATCAATTCATTCTGCTTAAAATGTATGGTTTCACCAAAATTTTCGAAATATACATCTTGGGCCTTTAAACTCACTAAATAACTTTTAACCTGACCTGTTGTAGGATCGTAATGACAATAAAAATCGAAATCATCCAGCTTAAAATCAGCTCCAAATTCCCGATTCATGCGTTGCAATAAATTTAAATTAAACCGCTTGGTAATCCCGTATTCGTCGAAATAAGCTTTTGTAATGGTAATTGGATTTTTCTTTAAATCGAAACCAATCAATAATTTGTCGCCAACATTCATATTTTTATGAAATAGCGCCAATAAATCTAAAGCATCGGCTTTTAAATAATTCCCAATATTACTTCCTAAAAACAGTAACAAATTCGGAATGGTTTCTGCCGACATCTCTTTTAAAATCTCAAAATAATCGCCTACCTGAGGCTTAATACTTAAGTCTGGTAATCGCGATTTTAATTTTTCTGCAAGCATGTTTATAGCTTCACCAGAAATATCTATCGGCACATAGTTAAAAGGCACTTGTTTTGCCACTAAAAACTCCAATAATTTAAAAGTTTTAAAGCCATCGCCAGCTCCTAATTCTATGATATTAAAAGGTTCCGAAAACTCTAAAGCCCGATAAATTTGCTCCGCTTGAAGCGATAAAATTTCAAATTCGCTATCGGTTAAATAGTAATCCGGCATGCGCATAATTTCCTGAAAAATGCGACTGCCAGTAGCATCGTAAAAATATTTAGACGCCATATATTTATTTTGGGCAGTTAAACCTTCAATAATCTCGTGTTTTACTAGTGTTTCCATATTATTTTACCAATCTAATTCCAGAAAATTGCCATCGCATACTGGGGTGAAAAAAATTACGATATGTAGGACGACTATGTCCAAATACCGTTGCTACAGAGGCGCCACGAAGCACCATCTGGTTAATCATAAACTTACCATTATACTCGCCCAAAGCACCTTCTGCCTTAGTAAAATTAGGATATGGTAAATACGCACTATAGGTCCATTCCCATAACTGCCCCCAAGCCAAATGCCCCGAAGCGACTTCCCACTCAAACTCCGTTGGTAAGCGCATACCTTTCCATTCGGCGTAAGCAAAAGCTTCATAAAAACTAATATGCATTACCGGTTCGTTTTCTTCCACAGGTTTAAATCCATCTAAGGTATAGGTATGCCAAACGCCATCCACTTTATGCCAATACAAGGGCGCTGAAATATGTTCTTCTTGTATAAAATCCCAGCCTTCGGCGTGCCATAAATTAAAATCTTGATATCCACCTGCTTCAATAAATGCGATATAATCAGCATTACTCACTAGGTTTTCACTTATTTGAAATTCTTGAAGAAACACCTTATGAACACCCTGCTCATTATCATAACAAAACGAAGGCGATTGATGCCCGATAGTGTAAATCCCCTCTGGAATAGTTAAAAATTCTGAAGATTCTGAAACCGGTGTAAACTTTAAGTCATTAGTTATCGCAGGAAAAGTAGGCTGATTTCCTAAAATATATTTTATGTCGTAATAAAACAACTCTTGATGTTGCTGCTCGTGATTTATCCCTAAAATGACGATATCTTCAGCTTCCTTACCAATATCACCGTCTAAAAATTTTAGCATTTGGGCATCGACATAGTCGCGATATTCAAACACAGCAGCCACACTTGGCCTAGTCATTAATCCGCGGTTAGGCCGCAGTACCCGATCGCCTGCATTGTTATAATAACTGTTGAACAGGTATGCAAAATCCTCATCGAACACCTGATAGTCTGCCACAAAATTCGTGAGTACAAACTGCTCGAAAAACCAAGTAGAATGCGCTAAATGCCATTTGGGTGGCGATACAAACACGGCTGGTTGCACAGAATAATCCTCGACTAACAAGGATGTGCTAATCTGTTTAAAGCGTTCTCGCGTATGTATAAATTGCTCTTTTAAAGACATAGGTTATGCGTGTATGGTAAAAGTCTTTAATAATTCGCAGTTCTACGCGCTGTATCGCATAAAAACGGTGCTTAATCCACCGTAGTTTCAATTATAGTATCGGTAACCAAGGTTTTATGTACCGGACATTTTGAAGCTATCTCTTTTAATTTTTCTTTTTGTTCTGCGGTTAAATCACCAACAAATTTCAAGGTCTTTTGTAAATGATCTATTTGCGCCGGCTTTTCAAGTTCTAGTTTTAAATCGTCGCTATGCTTTTTTGAGTAAGTGATATATACAAACACTTCTTTTAAATCCCATTTTTTTCGTTCGGCATATAATTTTAAAGTCATTGCGGTACATGCCGACAAAGCTGCGTTTAAGTATTCGTATGGTGACGGACCAAAATCATCACCACCAAAACTTTCCGGTTCATCGGCCACAAGCGTATGCTTTTTAGTTTGAATATTGGTTGTGAATTTATCTTCTTCCAAATTTAAATGGGCGACCAATTGCTCGCCTTCCGTATCTAAAATATCACTAGATTTTTCTTCAAAATAACGTTGCACCCAGGTACCAATAACATTTCCGGCGTACTGGCTATCGCGAGAATCGGTAAGCAAATGATCGGCCTGATCTAAACTCACAAAACTTTTAGGGTGATGCGCTGCTTTATACAATTGCTCGGCATTATCTATAGACACTACATCATCGAAAGGTGCATGCATTATAAGCAAGGGTTTACGCTGTTCCTTCGTAATTTCTGGTAAATCGGTTTTACTAAAATCGTCTACAAAATCTTTATTTATTTTGAACGGCCTTCCGCCAATATTTACCTCTACATCACCTTTCTTTTCAACCTCCTCAAAACCATGCGAAAACAGATGCGTAACATGTTCTACTGTTGAAGGTGCTCCAATAGTCGCCACTGCTTTAACCGATTCTAATTTCGAAGCCGCTACAATCACCGCTGCGCCACCAAGCGAATGCCCAACCAATAGCGACGGCGCTTGGTAATGGGTTTCTAGAAATGCACTCACCGCCATCAAATCGGAGACATTTGAAGAAAAATGACTATCGGAAAACTCACCATCACTACGACCTAACCCCGTAAAATCGAAACGCAACACCCCAAAATCGTGCTGCGTTAAGGCACGACTAATATGTTTTACCGCCGACAAAGTACTCGTACACGTAAAACAATGGGCAAAAACCGCAAAATAATGTGGATTTTGATTGGCTGGTAATTCTAAATAAGCTTGAAGTTTTACTCCTTTATCATTTTCTATTTCAAGTTTCTGACGTTTCATAATGGATTTTTTTACTGGTTTATAGCGTGAGTTCTGGTTAATTTGATGCCTTTACATAAGGCGCATAGTGCTCTAACAAGATTTCTAGTTTAGGACTGATATAACGCTCGCAAAACGGTTTTTTCGGATTCTTAAGATAATAATTTTTTATCGCTTCTCGAGACGGTTTAAATTCCCGAAACGGAAGCACTTTAGTGATGAGCTGAAAATTAAAATCGGTTTGAAAACTATTTAAAAGATCTATAATCCTGTTGTACTGTTCGTTTGAAAACACATACACTGCAGATCGATATGTCTCGCGACGACTATGATTAGACGTGCTGTTATGCGTGTGCAAATGAATGTCTAAAAGCGTGGCTTCAGAAATTTCAAGAGGATTAAAATGTACAATAACAGCTTCCGAAAACGAGGCTGCATCTCCAACCGATGCCACATAACCTTGCTCAACAAGCCTGACACCTTTTAGACTCTGAAACACCGCCTCTGTACACCAATGACAGCCACCACCCAATGCAATTTTGTCTTCTACTTTTAAGTCCATACGGATTAAGTCGAAAAAGTATTGTAAACCTTATGTCTCTTTACTACGAACTACAAGACAACATAGAGCAACCCACTTTGTTTCGTGCCCATTCCGGGCGTTTTGCAAACCACTTTTCAGATTCTGGTTGTTCGGCATAAGGATTTTTAAGGAGTTGAAAAAGCTCATCTACTAATCCATAATCACCTTGCTCTGCATCGTCTATCGCTAATTGTGCCATATAATTTCTAAGCACATATTTTGGATTTAATGCATTCATACGTTTGGCCCGATCGGCATCTGTAGATTTTTCCTGCTGCAAACGATTGGCATAGTTCTGGAACCATGTGTTCCAAGCTTCAGTAGTTTCGTCAGTTAACCCTTTCGGATTATAAAAAGCATCTTCTATAATTTGGAATCCTACTTCAGGATGATCTTTTTCAAATTGCGATAGTCTTCTAAAAAAAATCGTCATATCCGTTTCCATCACTTGTAGCAAATCTTCTAAATCCTGAATAAGCTTTAAATCCGCTACATCGGTATCTTCAAAACCTATTTTAGCACGCATCATGGCTAAACTTTGAGTTTCAAAATCGGTTTTATAATCATCTAACACCGCTTGTAAACCTTCCGCTTCTCCGATTAAAGGATACAAGGCATTTGCCAGTTGATATAAATTCCAAAGTCCGATATTAGGCTGATTGCCGTAGCGATACCTTTTATGTTGCCTATCGGTGGTGTTTGGTGTCCAACCAAAATCGAAACCTTCCAACCACCCGTACGGGCCATAATCTATGGTTAAACCTAGTATCGATAAATTATCGGTATTCATAACACCGTGAACAAAACCTACCCGCTGCCAATCTATAATCATCTTTAAAGTGCGCTGAGATACCGCCTTAAAAAAAGCTAAATAGGTATCTTTTGAAGGCCCTCCAAATTCAGGATAAAACTGCGTTATAGTATAATCTGTAAGTAGCTTTAAAGTGTTAACGTCTTCTCTTGCAGCAAAAATTTCGAAACTTCCAAAGCGCAAAAAACTAGGCGCTACACGACACACTATAGCTCCGGGTTCGTATTCCGGATTGCCATTATACATGACATCGCGCAACACTTGGTCTCCAGTAATTGCTAAGGACAAGGCACGCGTTGTTGGCACTCCCAAATGAAACATGGCTTCGCTGCATAAATATTCGCGTATCGACGAGCGTAAAACAGCTAAACCATCTGCAGTTCTAGAATACGGGGTTTCGCCAGCACCTTTAAGCTGCAAGGCCCAATGTTTCCCTTTGTAATCTATTTCGGTTAAATTAATGGCACGACCATCTCCTAACTGACCGGCCCAATTCCCAAATTGATGTCCGCCATAGCACATGGCATAGGGTGTTGTTCCCGGTAAGACGGTATTCCCTGTAAATACTTTTAAAAACCCTTCCGACTGACTTTCGGTTTCAGAAATCCCTAAGGCCGCTAACATTTCTGGAGACACATGAACCAATTCTGGCTTTTTCGTTTGTTTTGGCGTGACATACGAAAAGCAGGCCTGTGTTACCTGCCGTCTTGTATTGTCCTGAATAGGATCGGCAGGTAAGGTTTCCGTAAAATTTGAATGGATATGTGTTTTAAAAGTTTTCACAATAAAATTATTTTAGTTTATCGGCGTGCATGTGCCGTAATTTGGCCAACTTCGGACTGATAACCGCAGTGCAATAGCCTTGCGTTTTATTATTTTCATAATAATCTTGATGATAGTCTTCTGCTTCAAAAAACACGCCCAACGGACTTACTTCTGTCACAATTTTATCATCAAAATAAGGTTGAATTTTACTGATAACCGCTTCTGTAATTTCCTTTTGTGTTTCATTTGTATAATACACCACAGAGCGATATTGCGTTCCGCGATCGGCCCCTTGACGGTTTAAAGTGGTTGGATCGTGACTGGTAAAAAAGATAATTAAAATATCTTCTAATGAAATAACATCTGCATCGAATGTGACTTGAACAACTTCGGCATGCCCAGTTAAACCTGAGCATATTTCACGATAGGTTGGTGTTCCCGGAACGGTTCCTCCCGTATAGCCCGAAACTACAGATTCAACGCCTTTTATTTGTTGAAAAACGGCTTCTACACACCAAAAACAACCGCCACCTAAGGTAATAACTTCTTTATTTGCACTCATTAGTTCTCTGCTTTCTCTAAGGTTATCGATTCTGAATTTACACAATACCGCAAGCCACTTGGCTCCGGCCCATCGGGAAACACATGGCCTAGATGAGCATCGCAGGTATTACATAACACTTCTACGCGAACCATACCAAAAGAAACATCTTTATGGTACTGAATCGCATTTTCTTTTATGGGCTGCGTAAAACTTGGCCACCCCGAACTTGAACTAAATTTAATTGTAGAATCGAACAACAAAGTCCCGCAACACACGCAACTATAAGTCCCAGCGTCGTGAGCACTACAAAGTGCTCCAGTATGTGGTGCTTCGGTACCTTTTAAACGTGTTATTCTAAATTGTTCAGGCGTTAAAACAGCGCGCCATTCGTCTTCAGATTTTTCTACCCGACGGTCAGGTTTTGGATTGCCATTAACGGCAAAATCCATAACATTTTTCCATGTTAACATAAGCCTGTTATGTGTTTAAATTAATAGAGTGTTTTAGTCGTAGCCGAATGCAATTCCTAACTTTTAAAGCAATGTCGTCTTATTTACTAATAAGAATTTTATATTCCCAAGGTTTGAAATTTACTTTATCTTGACCAACAACAAAATCTTGACCTGCCATATAATCTATGTAAGTCCCTTTCATCATTTCGAAAGATTGCGGTTTACCAGAAAAATTACCAACAAACATGGCATTGTTTTTCCCCTTGCTTCTAGACGAAATTAACACATTTGGACTTCC
This sequence comes from Formosa haliotis, assembly GCF_001685485.1. Taxonomy (NCBI): domain Bacteria; kingdom Pseudomonadati; phylum Bacteroidota; class Flavobacteriia; order Flavobacteriales; family Flavobacteriaceae; genus Formosa; species Formosa haliotis. The sequence goes on from NZ_BDEL01000001.1 coordinate 2,144,751, forward strand.
TGAATCAAATTGTAAAGACGAGGCTTTCTGTTTTCCACCATTTAAGGCCGGATTCGTATTTTTTAACTGTCCTAATTTTTCTAGAACTGGCCACATTTTCCCTTGAGTTCTTCCTATAGAATCTTTTTCGAAAAACTTTAAACGATGATCTAAATCGTATTCCTGCCCCGAATAGATTAGAGGCATCCCTGGAACAAAATAACTATAGGCTAACATAATTTCTGAGGCATCACCTAATCGTTCTTTAACGGTTCCATTCCAAGAATTCTCGTCGTGATTGGTAATAAAATTCATTAATATATCGTCTCCCTCATAATCGGAAAACAACTTTACAGAATAAGCATCCCAATCGGAAATTTTCTTTTTCCCTTGGGCAATCTCGTTCATTAATTTATGACCTTTCCAAGCATAAGCCATATCGAACAAATCGCCTTTTAGTAATTCTGGTTCATCGGCTTCAGCAAGCATAAACAATGGTTTTTCAGCTCTTAATTCTGGAATTGCTGTTTCCCAAAAATCGACAGGCACAGCCCCTGCAACATCGCATCTAAACCCATCAATATTTAGATTTGACACCCAATACTTCATATTGGCAATCATATCTTTACGCATGTCTTGATTATCGTAATTCAAATCGGCAACATCGGCCCATCCCATAGATTTCCCGTGTTTATCTAGAGGTTCTGTAATTTCCCCATCCTTATTTTTAGTGTAGTATTCGGGATGCTCTGTAATCCATTTATGATCCCAACCGGTGTGGTTTGGTACCCAATCTAAAATTACATACATATCGTTATTATGTGCTGTAGTAACTAGATTTTTAAAATCTTGAAGGGTTCCAAATTCTGGGTTTATCGCGGTATAGTCTGAAACCGCATAATAGCTTCCTAGCATACGGTCACGAACAGCTTCATCTTGAATAGTGCTAGCAAACTCCCCTCCTGTTGCTTTTCTATTGGTTTCTGAAATTGGAAACACAGGCATTAACCAAATGATTTTAACTCCTAATTGTTTTAATTTCGGGATGTCTTTGGTGAAGGCGTTAAAGGTTCCTTCGGAAGAATATTGACGAATGTTAGCCTCGTAAATCACGGCATTTTCCATCATAGCATCAGCGACTGGTGCGATTTCATGCGTTGCTTTAACCACAACTTCCGGATCTTTTAAATCTGGATGTCCAGTGGTAATCGAATCTGAAGAGGAATTAGCACCGGGATGTTCTCCTGATACTTGTGCTTCTGGCGTTCGAGGTGTTTCTGTATTTTGGCTTTTGTCTTTCTTACAAGCAGTTAACGCCAAAGCCAAACATGCAATGAGATAAATACGTTTCATTATTAGGGTGTTTTAATTCACAGAACTGTTATTATACCGCCCTAAAATAATACATTTTTAATGACTACGTTCTAAAAGCACAATATCTAAATTTGAATCAATTTCTACCTGCCCATTTTTCACTTCTGAAATCAGTCCAGAATAAGCATCGCGAATAGTAGTACCGTCTTTAAAAATGGTAGCAACAGGAATCGCTTTTACACCTTTTTTTAAATTTAAACCAACAACAACCTCATCTTTAAAACCGGCATGATTATAGGTTCTAGAAAACACATAAGGCGATTGTGAAATCATTTGATGTCTTCCGGCTCCAACCGCTGGATGATGCGCTCTAAATTGCCCTAAATTTTGCCAATGCGCCAAAATAGCTTTTGTAGTGGGATTTGATTTGATAGCATCCCAATTCATATAAGTCCGTAAATTGGCATCGCCAATCGCCCCATCGGCATGAAGAACTCTAGCCGATTCATCGCCATAATAAATTTGTGCGGCTCCTGGACTTAATAATAAACGCGTAGCTGTTTCGAAAGGTTTTTCACGCATAGGATCGAAAGGTTGTCCATCGTCATGCGAACTTAAATAGTTTAAAACACTATAGCCCTTTAAACCGGTGTTTAGAATACTGTCGTATTTAGAAAACATGGCTTCGTAATCGAGTTGTTGAGCATTCCACTTAAATTCAAAGTTGATTAATTGATTGAAAGCCTTATCGAAATAATTCACTTTTTTGTCGCCAAAATCAAAAGATTTCGCATGGCTAATGGCATAATTATACACCTCGCCCACCAAATAAAATCCATTATCATCTAGCACCTTCTCCGGGTTTTCTAATTTAAACTGAGAAAAAGCCGCATCTACCACTGTTCTAAATTCTTTCCATACATAAGGTTCTGTATGCTTTACCGTATCTACCCGATAGCCATCAATTCCGAAATCGGTAATATAATCGGCCAACCATTTCATGATATAAAAACGAGGCGCTCTAGGATATCCTGTTCTTTCAAAAAACACATCTAATTCGGCTATTTCTTTTTCGTAACGGCCTTCCATCTTCCATTTTTCTACCAATTGGGGAGGCAGATCTACATGCTCGTTACTTTCCGTTTTTATATCGGGAAGATTCTCGACTAAGGTACAACTTACGGTACTATCAAAATCCTGATAATTACAGGCAGGCCCTGTTCTTACCCAATCGTCTGGCCAAACCGGATCTTTGTCTGTCACCGGTCCCGTATGATTTATCACGGCATCCAGCACAATTCGGATACCTTTTTTATGGGCAACTTTTACTAATGTTCTCAAGTCGTCTTTCGTTCCGAAATTAGGATCTAAATTGGTCCAATCTTTGGTCCAATACCCATGAAAACCATAAGATAAACCTGTGCCTTCGTCTGTACCACCATGGATTTGTTCTACAATCGGGGTCATCCAAATCGCATTTACACCCAATTTGGTAAAGTAACCGGATTCAACTTTCTGAATTACACCTTTAATATCGCCACCTTCAAATCCTCTTAAAAAACCTGTTTCTTCATTCCTATCAAAATTGAGATCGTTAGTAGGATCTCCATTATTGAATCTGTCGGTTAACATAAAATAAACTGTAGCTGCATCCCACGAGAACGGAATATCTTCTAATTTTCCCAAGGTTTTCTCTGATTTATTTTGACATCCTAAAAGCATGATACCTGTAATTAAAATGGCTACAAAGTTACGCATAATCTTATTGTAATTTTAAAATGAAAGACTCTAATGGTCTAATTGTAATTTTTGCCACTGCACCTTCTTCCGATACTTGTAAGGGTGTTTTATAAATGTTATACAACGCATCTTCCAACATATAAGTCCCAGGTTTTAAGCTCCATGCGTTAATAATTTCATTCGGAATTCTTAAATAAAATTCGGTGCCGTAATTGGCATCAAAATTATTTACTACGATTAATTTTTCGTCGTTGCTCCAACGTGTATAAGCCAATTGTTTTAGGCCATAATGTTCGGTATGTTCGGTATTATACCGGTGTAAATCTCGATACTCACCCATTAAAGCATCACTAGAAATTGTAAAATTGAGCAAGCGTTTATAAAAATCGCGTAATTCCAATTCATCACGGGTAGATTGTCCGCTATCAAATTCTTTATTATTCACCCAACGTCTAACTGTTGGTACACTGCCGTAATCGAAAATAGAGGTACGCGACGGATCGCCAAACCCTAAATCTTCTGCCCCAGGTTCTCCTAATTCTTGTCCGAAATAAATTAGCGTTGGAGATGTACTTATGGTAGCAGACACGACCATTGCCGGTTTTGCTTTAAATGCATTTCCAGCAAATTCGGGGCTTGCAATGCGTTGCTCGTCATGATTCTCTAAAAAGTGAAGCATGTTATGTTCTATATCTTTTAAATCTTCTTGAATTGGCGGAATATTATCGGTTTTACCCCAACCTTGAATAACATGTTTTAAGGTATCGTACAACTGCACTTTATCGTATAAATAATCCATTTTTCCTTTACGGATGTAGTCTCTATATAAACTTGGATTATACACTTCGGCAAGTAGAAAGGCTTCTGAATTTTCCATTTTTATAGCAGAATTCATATAACTCCAAAATTCCACGGGTACCATTTCTGCCATATCATATCTAAAACCATCTACACCTTTTGCGGTCCAATACAATGCAATCTCTTTAAATTTCACCCAAGAGTCTGGCACTGTTTTTCCTTTCCAAAATTCAAAATGAGCCTTATAGTCTTTCGTATCGAAACCTTCTGGCAAACTGTCGAAATCATGATGCCCGTCTGGAGATACACCGTAATTTATCTTTACGGTTTCATACCAATCGTTGGCATCGGGTTGAGATAATCGCGAGCCGTTTCCAGTCCATTTCGCTGGATTCTCATCGAACCTACCATCGGCCAAAGCTGTTTTATCTCCACCTAAAGGTTGGTAGCCATGATGCCATTCGGGCAAGGTAAAGGCTTCGCCAGGATTGTAATAAAAATTATTATTTACATGATAAGTAACCGTGGTGTCGTCGTGTTCCCCAAAACTTGCAACCCCTTCTGGATTCGTTATACTTTTGTAATTCCGGGCCACATGGTTTGGCACAATATCGATGATTACTTTTAACCCTGCCTTATGCGTACGATCTATTAACGCCTGAAATTCGTCTAAACGTTTAGAAACATCTACTGCTAAATCTGGATTTACGTTATAATAATCTTTAACAGCATATGGTGAACCGGCACGGCCTTTAACAACATCTGGATCGTCGTTAGAAATCCCATATTTTGTATAGTCGGTTATCACATCGTGATGCGGAACACCGGTATACCAAATGTGGGTAACTCCCAAATCTTTAATCTCTGCTAGGGCTTTCTCGGTAAAATCGTTAAATTTCCCTACCCCATTCTCTTCAATCGTTCCCCAAGGTTTATTTGTAGCATTTGTATTTCCAAACAATCTAGTAAACACTTGGTAAACGACTTCTTTCTTTTGTGTTTTGGCTGTTTCTGCCGAGTTATTTTCTTTCAATACATTTTTCTTTTTAGTGTCACAACTTACTAAAACTAACAAAATTATTGCTATCGGCATCAAATATCGGTTCAACATTATGCTTTTATTTTAATTTCTAATTCAACGTTTGTATTCCAACTTACCGGAATATTTAGTACCTGAGTATTTCTATTGTAGGTAAACGGTATATTTTTTCCTTTAACTTTTATGCTTTTAGGCTCCGATTTTATATTATGAACCGTTAATAGGATATGTTTTGTTTGTGTGGTATAATTGGCACCAATATCTGCATCAAACTTAAAAACAACATGGTTATTCACGCTATCAAATGAAAACTTAAGCATTTCGAAAGCACCGTTTTCAAAAGCCTTTAAAGTGATACCATCATCATTATACAAATGATATGTGCTGTGTTTTACAGAATCGTCATTGTAGTAATGAAGCAATACATCGTTTCCTTTATAATTCTTTGTATTCTGCATTGGTTTTGCCATCGGAATAAATGCCCCTGCTTTAACATAAGTAGGAATATGGTTTTCTGAAACAAAAACTGTTTTGGTTTGTCCACCAGCTATTTTTTCATCGGTATAAAAATCAAACCACAAGTGATTCTTAGGAAAAATTACTTCTTGCTTCTTTACTCCGGATTTTAAAATTGGAGACACTAAAAATGAATCGCCCCAATAATAAGTACTAGATTGATTCTGTAGAGCAACATCGGCCGAATTTTCGAAAAATAACGGACGCATTAATGGTGTTCCGTGTTGATTATTTAAAAATGCTAAATTGTAATTATAAGGCAACAAAGCATAACGTAATTTTATAGTTTCTCGTGCTAAACCTTTAGCTTTTTCGCTTCTGAAAACAGGTTCGCTAGCCACCTCCTCCTGTGCATGCGGTCTGTAAATAGGTTGAAAAACACCATACTGTAACCATCTTGCATATAATTCATCATCTAGGTTTGCCCCTGCAAAACCACCTAAATCGCTATGCATATACCCCAAGCCTTGCATTCCCATTTGAAGTGCTATTTCTGGCTGACTTTGTAGACCTCCCCAAGTGCGATTTACGTCTCCGGACCACGGAATTAACCCGTAGCGTTGAGCCCCAGAATATCCCGCACGCATTAAAATAAATGGCCGTGTATTTTTATTAATTTCTATACTACTATTATACACCAATTTGGCCCAATCTTGTCCGTAGATATTATGAACTTCGTCTGCTGTTCCTTGGGCATGCATTAATGCTTTTGGATGCACTTCTGGCTCTCCTAAATCACCCCAAATTCCAGAAACTCCCTGTTTAAACAACTCTTTATAAATATTAGAAAACCAATGGTATCCTGAGGCACTATAAATATCTATCAATCCTGTGTTTCCGAAGAAAAAATCGTAAGTAAACGGATTTCCTAGTGTGTCTTTAGCCAGCACATTTTCCCGCACCGCTTCTTCCCAGCGTTTAGACGTGGTTAACACAAAGGGTTCGGTAATTAAAATAGTATGCACCCCTTGATCTGCAAAATCTTTAATCATTTTTTTAGGTGTAGGAAATGAATCTGTATCGAAAGCCAAATTTCCCATAGTACCTTGAACTGTTTTCCCAAACCAATACAGGTCTAATATCACCGCGTCTACAGGAATATCCTCTTCCTTAAATTTTGAAATGGTAGCTCTAGTTTCTGCTTCCGAATGGTAGCCAAATCTGCTTGAGAAGTTCCCCAAAGCCCATCTTGGCGGCATAGGTTGCCTTCCTGTTAAAAGGGTGTATTCATCTACAATTTCCGCCCACGACTCTGCAGCAATAACTTGATATGTTTTACGTCCAGAAATTGTTTCGTAAGTCAGCGTGTTATCCTTTTTACTATCTAAATCCAAGTATCCTAAAGGAGCATTATCAAAATGAATCATGTATTTTTTTGAAGAAAACACAATGGGTAAAGTATAATTCATCAACTCACTATGCGTTTCGTAACCGTAATGTGCACGATTGTAAAGTTCTAATCGGTATCCACGACGATTCATCCCTAAAGCTCTAGCGCCACCGCCATATAAAACCTCGGTACTATCTAAATTAAATTGAATGGTTTCGCCTTCTGCCCGATTCTTATAACCCTCCTTTTCTGTTATTAAAGGCTTTCCTTTATAGACATATTGAATTTGAAATGGTGCTTTTATAATAGTAACCGAAAGTCCTTGTGATTTTAAAACAACTGCTTCAGAGGTTTCTGAAATCGTACTAAAATCCATTTTTGGCTTTAGAACCACAGCATGAGATTCTGGATTTAAAACTTCTCCTTTCGGAACAAAAGTGGTTTCTACAATAGATTCGTTGTATAATTTAAAGACATAAAACCCGTCATTTACAGTCACTTTATATCCTAAATCAGAAGGTGCTGCATTTACAAAAATGCGATTCTCATTTTGTGCTAAACAACCTATAGAAAGACCTATAATTAAGAAAAAGGGAATAAAAAATTTCATACTAATTTGCCATTAAAAAGGTAAAGGGAATATAAATTCGTTTTTGCCATGATGCTTCCGAATGATCGGCACCTTCAATCTTTTTGTTCATAAAATTATTAGAGGTGTAACCTGCATTTTGAAACAACGCATTGACGGCTGTTTCGTATTTTGGGTAATATTGATCTAAGGTTTTAGTTCCAAAATCAAAATACAATTTATGTGAATTTGGTTTTGGCATATGGGCCTTTATATAATCGAAAAATGCTTTAGGAAATGGCCCCGGTGTTTCAGGGTCTATGCCTGGCCAATGAGTCGACATACAAGCTGCACCACCAAAAATTTCGGGATATTCGCAAATGGCATACCAAGACATTAATCCCCCCATACTTGAGCCCGCAACGACTGTATTTTCTAAACTCTTTAACGTTGAAAACTGAGCATCTATAAAAGGTTTAATTTCTTCAACTAAATATTTTAAATACGCATCGCCTTTAAAAATTATATTCGGATTATCTTTTTGGGCATACGCTAAAAATGCTTTTTTGCCTTCTGGATTTAAATAATCGATGGCTTTCTGTGGAAACAAATCGGCATATCGTGTTTCTGAAATACTATGAATGCCCACGACAATAAAACCTCTAGTTTTATGGGATTTCATCAATTCTGAAGCAACCTCATCCACTTTCCATTCTTGATGATTCCAAGTTACTGAAGCATCAAACAGCATTTGTCCGTCGTGCATATAAAGCACAGCGTATTTTTTAGATTTAGAATATCCGTCTGGCAACCAAATATCAACCGTTCTTGGAGTAATGAATTTTGACGGAAATTTTTCAACTCTAAACAATTCACCTGAAGATATATTTGCATTGGCCAATGGTAGCGCTTCAATGGTTTCGCCACTTGTATTCACTGCAGTTATTTGTGCCTCTAAATGTTGCGCCATAAAGACACCTAATAAACAAGTAAATAAAACCCTATACAACCAGTTCATAATCTACTGTTTAGTGGTTAACAAATGAAATCCGGCACCATTGAGTTTTAGTGATGCATCCCAAAGCACGGACTCGTCTGAAATTATATTTTTAAGAGTTTCACCTTCTAGACCTAACTCCTTAAAGCGAGTTAAGTCTAAATCATCTAAAGATTCATTTTTATTTAAAACAAGAACTACCGTTTCACCTTCTAAAGATCGGGATAGCACATAAACACCGTATTCTGGAGCAAAATGAATGGTTTTTCCTTTGTGAATCGCACCGCTATTTTTTCTATAATTGACTATTTTACTCACAAAATTCTGCATACCGGCTTGGTCTTGCGTTAAACCTTCTCCTGAAAACGCATTCACCTCATCCCCATTCCAACCACCAGGGAAATCGGTGCGAATTAAACCATGATCGTGCGGTTTCGCTGTATTTTGCATTAAAATTTCGGTCCCATAATACATTTGTGGAATTCTGGGCATAAGAAAAATATAAGCCAAGGCCATTTTAGTATGCGTTACATGTTCTTTTAATTGTGTAAATACGCGATCCATATCGTGATTGTCAGGAAAAATCATAAGATCTTCGGGAGTAGTATAGGCAAAATCCATAGCTAGACCTTCGTACATTTTCACAAAACCGGTATCCCATGTTTCCTCTTCGTTTAAGGCCTCTACAATATATTTTTGCATCGGAAAATCCATAGTCGATTTTAAGTGCGACTCATATCCCTCTTTATTTGGTGTTCCCGTTTGCCAATATCTCACCAACAACGGATTTGTACTCCACTCTTCACCCACGATACTGAAATTTGGATATTCTTTCATAATGGCTCGAGCCCAATCACTCATAAAATCCTTATCGGAATACGGGTAAGTATCTTGGCGAATACCTCCTAGAGCTAATGTTTCTATCCACCAAATATTATTTTGAATGATATAATTCGCCATAAATGGATTACGCTGATTGAGGTCGGGCATAGCCGATACAAACCAACCTTCGGTCATTTCTTTTTTATCGATAGCCGAAGCATACGCATCTTGATTTACGGTACGCCTATGATTCGAATTTTTAAGCTCCCCGTGGTTCTCGAAGGTTTCTTGTTGATTTATCCAATCTGAAAATGGTAAATCTGCCATCCACCAATGCTCGCTTCCACAGTGATTTGCAACCATATCCATGATTAATTTTAAACCACGTTCACTCATTTCTTGAGACAATTCTATGTATTCATCCATGGTTCCAAAACGCGGATCGACTTGATAAAAATCGGTAATCGCATAGCCATGATACGAGGAATTCGACATGTCGTTTGTTAGAAGCGGTGTTGGCCAAATGGCCGTAAATCCTAATCCATGAATATAGTCTAGGTGGTTTATCATGCCCCGAATATCGCCCCCATGTCTTCCGTAATCGTCATCGCGATTTACCGTAGTTTCGTTAAGTGCTGTATCTATATCATTTTTCGTGTTTCCATTAGCAAACCTATCTGGAGTTATCAGGTAAATAGCATCAGAACTATTAAAACCTACATAATCTGTGGCCTTTCTATCTCTTGCTTTTAATTGATAAGGATAGGTTTCTGTCTTGCCGTTTTTAAAATTAAGAACAATATCAAACTGTCCAGGTTTTGCCGTTTTATCTATATCTAGATCGATAAACAAATAATTAGGACTTTTGGCTTTATGTACCTTCTTAAGATGCACACCTTCATATTTAATTTCAGGAATTGCCTCACCCATGTTCGGTCCGTGAATCATGATTTGTAAGGCTGAATTTTCGAAACCTACCCACCAATTTGGTGGTTCAACTTGTGTAATTTGTCCTTGTATATTTGGTGTTACTAACATAATAAACAAACTTACTATTAATCCTTTTTTTATTTTATTCAACATACTCAAAGCGCGTTTCATAATTAAACAATTTAGCTGTTCGTTTGGCGTCAAAACATCATATTTAAGTCATGCCGAACTTATTTCGACATCCCATGGTATATGGAATTCAACACTTTATTTTGAAACTCTGAAATATATTCAGGGTAACGAGCAACTTTATGACTGAATATGGCTATTCAACTTAAACCATTTAGAAATATCACTATTTTTTTAGCTCCATAATACTCATAGCAAATCCGCCCCCTGGAGCTGACACTTGAGACCATTTTGACTTACTCGTCACCTTCAACTTCTTAATAGTATAGGCCTGTGGTTTCGTTTTATAATGAGCATCTTTGGCATCTGCATAAATTGTTGCTTCGTATTGTTTTCCTTTTACTAAGAAATCGAAATTGATGTTCGAGGTGCGAGACTCATTTCCGTTTACATTCCCTACAAACCAATTACTAGATCCCTTCTCTCTTCGTGCAACTGTTATATAGCGTCCTGGCTCTGCCTCTAAATAGACACTATCGTCCCAGTCTATAGCCACATCTTTTATAAACTGAAACGCATCCATAAACTGTTCGTAATGTTCTGGTAGGTCGGCTGCCATTTGAAGTGGACTATACATGGTTACATACAATGCCAATTGATTGGCTATTGTACTATTTACATGCGATTGATTATCTGGATTTAATTTAGAAATATCCATTTCGAATATTCCTGGCGTATAATCCATAGGTCCTCCTATTAATCGTGTAAAAGGTAAAATAGTGACATGATTTGGTTTAGATCCTCCAAAGGCTTGATATTCGGTTCCTCTTGCAGACTCATTCCCTATTAAATTAGGATATGTTCTCGCAATTCCAGTTGGTCTAACGGCTTCATGAGCATTAACCATAATCTTATAATCTGCTGCTTTTTCTAAAGCATACTGATAGTGATTTACAATCCACTGACTGTAATGATTCTCCCCTCTTGGTAGAATATCGCCAACATAACCACTTTTTACCGAGCCATATCCATTATCGTTCATAAACTTATAAGCGGCATCCATATGGCGTTCGTAATTGCGCACAGATGCCGATGTTTCATGATGCATCATCATTTCTACACCTTTAGATTTTGCGTAAGCATGAAGCGCTTCAACATCAAAATCGGGATATGGAGTAACAAAATCGAAAACATAGTCTTTAGATTTTCCAAACCAATCTTCCCAACCTTCATTCCAACCTTCAACCAAAACCGCATCGAATCCATGTTCTGAAGCAAAATCAATATAACGCTTAACCTTATCGTTATTGGCACCGTGTGTTCCGTTAGGTTTTACTTTAGAATAATCTGTAACGCCCAATTGTACAGATGGTAAATCGTTCGTGTACGACCAAGTACTTTTTCCTGTAATCATTTCCCACCATACACCTATATATTTTACAGGTTTAATCCATGAGGTGTCTTCAATCACACAAGGTTCGTTTAGGTTATAAGTAATTTTAGAGGCTAATATATCTCTAGCATCATCGCTAACCATAACCGTTCGCCAAGGCGACGTAGCGGGTGCCTGTATATAGCCTTTATCTCCGTTTGAATCTGGTGTTAACCAAGACTCAAAAATCATATTTTTATCATCTAAATTAAGATGCATACAAGCGTAATTGATTAAAGCTGCTTCATGCAAATTAATATATAAGTCATCGTCGGTTTTCATGATTAAAGACGTTTGCACTCCTGTTGGAGAAAACGATGTTTGCGATAAATTTTCGGTAACGGCGCCTTCAGAATAACTTCTTATTTCAGACAATTTCGATTCAGTATAATCGTATTCCTGCGTGTCGTAATCGCCAGGAATCCAAAACGCTGTATGATCGCCTGCCATTGCGAATTGTGTTTTTTCTTCTTTAATTACGAAATACACAAGATTTTTTTGAGTTGGAAATTCATAACGAAACCCTAAACCTTCATCAAATAAACGAAACCGAAGAATCATAATTCTATTGGTCTTTTTCTGTGTTAAAGTAATGGCCAATTCGTTATAATGATTGTTTATCGTTTTTGTTTCACCCCAAACTGGTGTCCAATTTTCATTAAACATTGTGCGTTGCGAATTCGAAATTTCAAACCCGTTTAACAAGGAGGTCTCATCATCTTTTAATTCCAACCCTAAATTACTTGTTTTAATAACAGCCTTGTGTTTGTACGTTAGCGCATAGGTTGGCGTGCCATCTGGTTTAAGGGCAAACGACAAGGTTAAATCTTTATTAGGTGATTGTAATTCTTGCGCGTTAACCAAATGAAATGATGTTAACAACACCACTATATTTAGCATGAATACTTTCATGTTTCTTAAGTTTAAATTATTAATTCACAATCTAAATGAGAGCCTGAAACAAGTTTCCACTTCTCTCTAGGCTCCATTTTGAATACGATTGTGTGAAGTCCTGAAACAGATTCAGGATAACCTTACAAATTGTCTTTCTGTCTATTAAAATCTCGTTTCTAGATTCTATTTAAAGGAGATTCTTTATTATCTTCCAATTAATCTATTTCCAAATCCACATATCAATCTTCTAACCTCAACATCAAGGTTTCACCAAACGATAAGATTTCTAATTCGTTTCCTTTTTCGAGTTTAAATTCAGCTCCTTTTTGAGTGACATGAACTTTTACAATCTGATTTCTAAAGTTGACTTTAAACGAATAAGCGTCCCACTGTTCTGGAATTTTAGGTTCGAAAGACAGGGTATTATTTTTAATACGCATACCTCCAAAACCTTCAACAATACTCATCCAAGTTCCTGCCATAGAGGTAATATGAAGGCCTTCTTCGACTTCTTTATTATAATCGTCTAAATCTAAACGCGAGGTTCTTAAATAAAATTGGTACGCCTGGTCCATACGGTCTAATTTCGCGGCTTGAATACTGTGCACGCAAGGCGATAAAGAACTTTCGTGAACAGTAAACGGTTCGTAGAAATCGAAATGACGCTCAAGTTCTTCGGTTGTAAAATGATCTTCAAAAAAGTAAAATCCCTGTAAGGTATCTGCTTGCTTAATATATGGCGAACGCAAAATGCGATCCCAAGACCATTTCTGATTAATTGGGCGAGACGCTTTATCTAAGTCGGCTACAGTAATAAGTTCTTTATCTAAGAAGCCATCTTGTTGTAAATATACATTATGCTCTTCCGAGAATGGTAAATACATGTCGCTCGTTACCGCTTTCCATTGTCTTAATTCAGCTTCAGTAAGGTTTACTTTGTCTTGAATTCTATCGAAATCTGCTTCATACTCCGCAGCTACTTTTTTAATGTTTTCGATGGCATAATCTATACACCACTTGGCTATATAATTGGTGTAAAAATTATTATTCACGTTATTTTCGTACTCATTTGGTCCTGTAACTCCAAGAATAACATACTTATTATGCACTTTAGATAAAGTAGCACGTTGTTGCCAAAAACGAGCAATTCCGATTAACACTTCTAATCCTTTTTCTGGAATATAGCTGTAGTCGTTTGTATAGCGGTGATAGTTAAATATAGCAAATGCTATGGCACCATTTCTATGAATTTCCTCGAAGGTAATTTCCCATTCGTTATGGCATTCTTCACCATTCATAGTCACCATAGGATACAATGCTGCGCCGTTAGTAAATCCTAATTTTTCTGCATTTTCAATGGCACGATCTAAATGATTATAACGGTATTCTAGCAAATTACGGGCAACTTTCTGGTCTTTAGTAGCCATGTAAAACGGAATACAATACGCTTCGGTATCCCAATAGGTACTTCCTCCATATTTTTCGCCAGTAAATCCTTTAGGACCAATATTTAATCGTGCATCTTTACCTAAATAGGTATGATTTAATTGCATGATATTAAATCGGATACCTTGCTGCGCTTTTACATCGCCTTCGATAGTAATATCGGCCATGTCCCAAATTTTAGCCCAGGCCAGTTCTTGCTGAGTTAACAAATGCTGAAACCCTAAAGCCATTGCTTTTTTAATTACATCTTTTGCTGCTGCTATTAAAAAATTCGCTTCATGATTACGATCTACAGTATATCCTCCATATTTATGAATAGAAAATGTTTGATTTTGTTTTACTGCTGAAGTATATTTAAAGGTGATTGATCTATCGGTATGAGACACCTCTTCTTTAGCTTCCAATTTCTTTTCGTCCAGGAAATATTCTGAAGCCATAAACGTACAGGTTTTAAATTCTGTTTTCATGGTGTAGGCTTCAATAAAGCCCATATTCCCGTCTTGAGACACCGCTGTAGTTTCCCAAAATTTATCATCCCAGTTACTATCTTCGTTAGTTATACCCGAATCTAAATAGGGTTCGAAGGTAATTTCGGCATCACCATTTAAAGGCGTTACACTATAAGAAATGGCTCCTAACTCATCATAATCTAAACTTAAAAAGCGCTTAGCTTCTACCTGAATTTCTGTCCCGTTTGCAAGCACTGCTTTAAACGTACGCGACAAAAATCCTGCTTTCATGTTTAACTCACGTTTAAAATCTGAAACAGATGTACAGGTAAATAAATCTAAAGGCATGCCGTTAACAAAGACATTAATTCCAATCCAACTTGGCGCATTAAGTACTTTAGCAAAATATTCTGGGTAACCGTTTTTCCACCAACCTACTCGGGTTTTATCAGGGTAATACACTCCGGCAATATAACTCCCCTGAAATGTTGGCCCCGAATAGTACTCTTCAAAATTTGCACGTTGCCCCATAGCACCGTTTCCAATACTAAATAAACTCTCTGACGATTTAACGCGTTCTACATCAAATCCTTCTTCTATAATCGACCAATTGTCTGGTTTAATATAATCTTGATTCATTTTATTTAAGATAATAGCATATTACGATAGGTTTCCTGAACTGGAAAAAAATCAGAAAACGACATGACTTCGCATGCGCTAGTTATTAATTATTTTATTTAAAAATTCTGTTGAAATCTCCGTGAAGTCTTTAAAAACATAATCGGCTTCATATAACACATCTTGACTTCCTATACCTATTGAAATCATGTTGGCAGTATTTGCTGCTTGTACACCCGCAACAGAATCCTCGAAAACCACACAGTCTTCTGGCTTTATGTTTAATGCCGTAGCGGCATTTAAAAATACTTCGGGATCTGGTTTGGCTTTGCTAACATCGTTACCATCTACAATAGACTGGAATTTTGGTAATAAATGTACTTTTTCTAAAATTCTTCTTGCGTTTTTACTTGCCGACCCCAGGGCGATGCCTTGGTTCTCATCAATTAAATAATCTAACACTTTAGGTACATCGGGTAAAATTTCGCTCTCATCCATATTATCAATAAACTCTAAATACTCTGTATTTTTTAAGGTCATTAACTCTTGAAATTTAGCATCGGAAACCGTTTTATTTCCCCAAGCTAATATTTTTTTTAGCGATTCTACACGGCTTACACCTTTAAGCTGTTCGTTTTGGGTTTCGGTAAAATCGAAATCTAAACTGTTAGCTAGGTTTTTCCAAGCCAGGAAGTGATATTTAGCGGTATCAACAATAACACCGTCTAGATCAAAAATAAATCCTTTTGTTTTCATTAGTTTTCTTTTTCTGGTTGATATGAAATAGCATTTTTATCGGTAATTAATATATTACAAAGTCCTGCAACTATTAGACTAAAACCAGCTACAAGCATAGCATTTATAGTCGCTTCTCCTAATAAGTTAGATACAAAATTGATTCCTCCTATTGCTGCAATAATTTGTGGAATAACAATAAACATATTAAAAATCCCCATAAACATACCCATTTTATTTGGATCTACAGCACTGGATAACATGGCATAAGGCATAGATAATATACTACCCCAAGCAATTCCAACAAGAATAAAAGAGTACTTTAGAAACTCTGGAGACGGCACATAATACATCGATAAAAACCCTAACCCTCCTAAAAATAGCGAAAACATATGTACATATTTTCTGTTTATATTTTTTTTAGAAGTATAGAATGCTAAAATAAGTGCAAATGCCATAGAGGACAAACCGTAAATTCCCATTGCCGACCCCACTAGATTTGATGCCTTTTGAAATGCGGTATTTGCTACATCGAAGGCTGCTGCTTGCGCTGGGATAGCTAGGTCGTACGCAGATTCTATAGGTGCTGGTGTGCGAAACACATGCTCGGTTAAAGCTGGGTTTGCCATACTCCACATGGTAAAAAATGCAAACCAACTAAAGAACTGAATGAGCCCTAACTTTTTCATGGTGGTTGGCATATTCCCTATATTATTTATAATATCTGGAATAAATTGGTTTTTTTTAGCCTTCTCTTTTTCAAAAGCCTCCATATTTTCTGGCGGATATTCTGTAGTGGTAAAAACAGTATATAAAATACTTAATAAAAACACCACAGCCCCAATGGCAAACGCCACTTTAACGGACATTGGAACAACGCCCATGGGAGCAGCATCGCTTACGCCAAGTTGAGACACTAACCAAGGCAAATTACTAGCAATATACGTACCTATACCAATAATTAGCGTTTGCACCACAAAACCATAAGAGCGTTGAGAATCTGGTAATTTATCGGCTACTAAAGCCCTAAACGGCTCCATAGAAATATTAATGGAAGCATCTAAAATCCATAAAAATCCCGCTGCTACCCAAAGTGCAGGAGAATGCGGCACGATAAATAAGGCTATAGAGCTTAAAATAGCTCCAATAAGAAAGTAAGGTCTACGACGACCCCATCGTGGACTCCACGTGCGATCGCTCATATAACCAATAATAGGTTGAACCAATAATCCCGTTAAAGGCGCAGCAATCCATAACAATGGAATGGCTTCTTTATCGGCTCCTAAAGTTTGAAATATTCGAGACATAAAGCCTCCTTGTAATGCAAATCCGAATTGTATTCCTAGAAATCCGAAACTCATGTTCCAAATTTCCCAGAAACTAAGGGCGCGCTTTTTCATTATAGTATTATTAAATTGATACTATTGATAAGCGAAAAACTTATCAAAACTTAAAAGTGAGAAGTAAAAATATAAGTTTTGATTATGCCGCTAATATACAAAAGATTTTAAAACGGCATATTATTTTTTTTATTTGGTTGATTCTCTTTCGATTAATTCGGTTTCTATAACCACCGTTCTTACAGGTTCATCGTCCGTTTCACTCTCTAATTTTTCAATAAGAAGTCCAGCTGCAACTTCCCCAATTTTTTTACCATGCTGACTAATAGTTGTTAAGCTAGGCACGGCATGTTTAGATAGCACACCATCTGTAAACCCTATAACTTGAAGATCTTCGGGAATGTTTTTACCCATTTTTCTTGCGACTTTCATAACTGTAATGGCATACAATTCGTTTACAGCAAACACACCATCAATTTCTGGGTTTAAGAGAAATAAGGTTTTAATTTCTTCCTCTAAAACATCTAGATGATCTTGAGATTCTAATTCATCGTGCACTTTCAAAATTAATTTCTCTTCTATATCTATATCCTTAGCCATTAATGCCTCTATATACCCTTGGGTACGCAAACGCCCTACACTTATATAATCTTCGGTTGTGATTATGGCTATATGCTCACATTCATTTTTAATTAATTTATTTACGGCCTTTTTTGCTCCTTCTAAATCGTCTACAATGACTTTATCGCAACGCACATCGCTAACTATACGATCGAACATTACAATAGGCATACCTTGATTTATAATTTCGTTTAAATGATGAAAATCCTGCTGATGCAAAGTTTCTTTAGAAATAGACATAATAAAGCCGTCTATACTACCACTAGCCAGCATTTCCATATTAAGAACTTCCTTGTCGAAAGACTCATTAGACAAACCGATAACCACATTGTATCCCCTTTTGTTAGCTACACATTCTATACCTTGAATTACTTTCGAAAAAAAATGATGAACAATTTCGGGAATAAGAATCCCTATAGTTCTAGTTTTCCTATTTTTTAAACTTAGAGCAATATTATTTGGTCTGTAATTATACATTTTTGCAAACGCCTGAATCTTCTCCTTAGTATCCCCGCTAATCTCCTTGCTATCCTTAAGCGCTTTAGATACGGTGCCAATAGATACATCTAATTCTTTTGCAATTTGCTTTAGTGTAATCTTTCTTTTCATTACCACTTTTTTGTATTTATGGTAAAGGTATTGGATAATTATATAATTACCTAAATTATCATATTGATAATTTGAAGACTAATTATTATTCAAATTAAACAAAGTTACCAACACGCAAACGTTTTCGTTAAGAATTTCGTAAACCCAAAATCTCATTTAACATAAATTTTACATAATTTTATACACGAGAAGTAAGAATATAAACCAAACAAACAACTTTTAGATTTTTAACTAATTCGCATTGTATGAAAACAATTTTAAACAGTTTATTACTAGCACTGTTTTTTGCTCCAACATTTTTAATGGCGCAAAATACTGTAACAGGTAATGTTTCTGAACAAGGATCAAATTTACCCATACCTGGCGTAAATATTATTGTAAAAGGAACTGCTACTGGAGCAGCAACAGATTTCGATGGAAATTTTTCGCTTTCAGTAAATAACGGAGATGTTTTAGTATTCTCTTTTATTGGGTATACCACTCAAGAAATAACCTATACGGGACAACCTACCCTTTCGGTAAAATTAGCAGAAGATGCTGCTTTACTTGATGAAGTGGTTGTTATTGGGTATGGTTCGGTAAGAAAGGAAGATGTTACCGGAGCCGCAGATTTAGTAACGTCAAAAGACTTTAACCAAGGTCCTATAGTTAATGCTCCTCAGTTAATTCAGGGTAAAGTTGCAGGGGTTTCTGTAACCTCTTCTAGTGGAGCCCCTGGAGACGGACAGGAAATTAGAATTCGAGGAAACAGTTCGCTTTCTCTTAACAGCAACCCTTTAATCGTTTTAGACGGTATCCCGTTAGACCAAGGAGGAATTGCAGGATCTAGAAATCCGCTTAACATGGTTAACCCTAACGATATTGAAAGCATGACCGTACTAAAAGATGCATCGGCAACTTCTATATACGGATCTCGTGCTGCAAACGGGGTAATTATTGTAACCACAAAAAAAGGAAAAAGTTCAGACTTTAAATTCAACTTTAATACCCTTACCTCTGTAGGTACGCCTATTAATAAGGTAGATGTGTTAAATGCAGACGAATTTAGACAAGTCGTTTCTACACTTCCTAGAACAGACGAAACAACTTTAGGGCTTTTAAAAAATAACAATACCGATTGGCAAGACGAAATTTATGGCAATGCTTATGGGCAAGACCATTCGTTTAGTGCCTTAGGTGCTGCTTTTGGTGTACCAATGAGAGCCTCTATCTCGTACACCGATTATGGCGGAATTTTAAAACGTGACAATTACAAAAGAACAACGGGGTCTATAAACTTAACTCCAAGTTTATTTAAAGATCATTTAAAAGTAGAATTAAATGCCAGAGGAAACTACACCGAAAACTTTTTTGCTAATAGAGACGCCATCAGTTCTGCTAATGCATACGCTCCTACAGAAGCTGTTTACGACCCAAATTCACCTTTTGCAGGATATTCTTCTTGGACAGAAAACAGCGGACTGAAACCTACCTTGGCAGGTACAAACCCTGTAGCTTTATTAAACTTACAAGATGACGAATCGGAAGTAAGACGTTTTATTGGAAATGCCAAATTGGACTATCAATTACACTTTTTCGAAGACCTTACGGTAACAGTAAACATGGGACTTGACAAATCGAACAGCCATGGTCGTAAAATTGTATCAGAATTTATGCCTACTACCGACCCAACATGGAACGGATCTAGAAACACGTATAGAAATGAAACAACAAACAAATTATTTGATGCCTATGCCACTTACAACTCTACATTTAACGAAGTACACAACTTAACTGCTGTTTTAGGATATTCGTATCAATCTTTCGAGTACGATAATTATAGTTACGATAGTGAAGATGAAGAAAACAACGTGACTTACGAGTTTATTGACAAATCTAAAAACGTGTTACTATCTTACTTTGGAAGATTAAATTACGATTACGACGGTCGTTATTTGGTAACCGCTACCTTAAGAGCAGATGCGTCTTCAAAATTAAATCCGGATGATCGTTGGGGATATTTCCCTTCTGTTGCTTTAGCCTGGAACGTTCATAACGAAAGCTTTTTAAAAGACTCCTCGCTTAACGAATTAAAATTAAGAGTAGGTTACGGTGAAGTTGGTAACGTAAACGGTTTAGGAGATTATTTATTTTTAACACGCTACACCGGAAGTCAATCTAGTGCAAACTATCAATTTGGAAACAGCTTCTACCAAACCTACAGACCAGACCCTATAAATCCAGATTTACGTTGGGAAATTGGTAACACTTTAAACGTGGGGATTGATTATAGTTTCTTAGACAGAAGAGTTTCTGGATCTTTAAATGCCTATATTAAACAAACTAAAGATTTAATAGCCTCGGCTACAGTAGATCCTTTTACAAATTTTGGAAGCCGTATTGAAAAGAATATTGGCGACATGGAAAACAGAGGTATAGAATTTGCCATAAATGTTATTCCTGTAAGAACCCAAGATTTTGAGTGGTCTATAAGCTATAACATTGCTGTAAACGATAATGAAATAACAAACCTTCCTTTCGACCAAGAAACAGGAGATATTAGTGGAGGAACGGGTAACAAAGTGCAAATTCACACAGAAGGTGAAGCGCCTTATAGCTACTTTGTGTTTGAACAAGTATACGATTCTAACGGAAAACCTATAGAAGGTGCCTATGTAGATAGAAACGGTGATAATGTAATTAACGACGAAGATAAATACATTTATAAAAATCCGTATGCAGATATATTAATGGGTTTAAACACCAATTTAAATTATAAAAACTGGGATTTATCTGTTATTACAAGAGCAAGCCTTGGCAATTATGCTTACAATAATATTGCTTCTTCTAACTCTTATTCAAACAACATTATCCCTACAACAAATAACTTCCTAACAAATGTGCATTCTAGTTATTTAGATAATGGATTTGTGTTTCCTACCGATGAAAATTTTAGAAGCGATCATTTTGTTCAAGACGCTTCATTCTTTAAAATTGACAACATTACTTTAGGTTACACGATAGATGATGCCTTTAAAGACACAAATATTAGAGTATATAGCTCCGTTCAAAATTTACTAACTGTAACAGATTACGACGGTTTAGACCCAGAAATTAATGGTGGTATAGATAACAATTTCTACCCAAGACCAAGAACATTTGTATTAGGACTTAACGTTAGCTTTTAAACTTTGACTTATGAAAAACATTATAAAAAAATTCATTCCTATTTTAACGATCTCCATCGCATTGGTTTCATGCCATGTCGATTTAAACCAAGATCCAATAGATCCAGATAGTTTTACAGAACAAGATGTATTTGCAAATACTACGGAAGCCAAAGGGGCTTTAGCAAAACTATATGCCAGTTTAGCCTTAACAGGACAAAACGGAGGCGACGATGGGTCTCCAGACATTAGCGATATTAACCAAGGGTTTTCGCAATACACACGTATGCTGTTTAACCTTAACGAAATTACAACAGACCACGCCATTGTAGGTTGGGGAGACCCAGGATTACCAGATTTACACGGTATGTACTGGACAGCCAATAACGATTTTACTGGTGCCATGTATTTACGTTTAGCTCAAGAAGTTTCTTTTTGTAACTCATTTATCGCTAACGCATCTGCCTTAGAAGGTGAAGAGGCTCAAGTTTTTATTGCTGAAGCTAGATTTTTAAGAGCTTTTGCCTACTACAATCTAATTGATTTCTTTGGAGATGTACCTTTACTAACTCAAATTTCAACCGAGTTACCATCGCAAAGTAGTAGAACAGAAATTTTTGAATTTATAGAATCTGAATTATTAGATATTCAAGATGCATTACCGCAAAGCCAAGCTAATGAATACGGCCGAGTAGACCGTGTTGCTGCCTGGGCTTTATTATCAAGATTATATTTAAATGCTGAAGTGTGGACGGGCTTAGCGCGATTCGACGACTGTATCACCTACTCTAACGAGGTTATTAACTCATCTTACAGTTTAAACACTAATGATGTTAATGGTAATGGAACTGCATACGATGAATTATTCTTAGCAGACAATGATAGAAACGGTGCTCAAAACGAATTCATTTTCACTATTAATTTCGATGGAATTTCTTCTACCACTTATGGCGGAACAACATTTTTAATTCACGCAGCTGTTGGTGGTTCTATGGATCCTGCTGCCTATGGAATTAATGGTGGTTGGGGTGGAAACCGAGTTACCTCGGCACTAGTTAAAAAATTCCAAGCCAACGATAAACGTGCTATGTGGTATACAGACGGGCAATCTTTAGAAATTACAAGTGTACCTACTTTTACAGATGGTTACGCTTGCGTTAAATTTAAAAACATAGATTCTAACGGTGAGCAAGGAAACGACAAACGTGGTGATTTTACAGATCCAGATTTAGCGATTATGCGACTTCCAGAAATTTATCTTAATTATGCCGAAGCTACTTTACGTGGAGGAAACGGAAATTTAACCACTGCTGTAACCTTAATAAATGCTCTTAGAACCCGTGCATTCGGAAATACTTCTGGTAATATCTCTACGGCTAACTTAGATCTAAATTTCGTTTTAGACGAACGCTCTAGAGAGTTATATTGGGAAGGACAAAGACGTACAGATTTAATCCGTTACAACTATTTCACTTCAGATAGTTATGTATGGCCATTTAAAGGAAATCAGCCAGATGGTACAGGGACAGATGCCTTTAGAACATTATTCCCTATACCTAACAATACCATTTTAATTAATCCGAACCTGGTTCAAAACCCTGGATACTAACATAAAAACACTCTAATATGAAAAATATAGTTTCAAAAATATTTAGTATAATGTTAGTTGTTTTGGCATTATACAGCTGTAGTACAGACGACACAGTCACTGTACTAAACCCTGCGGCTACTACACAGCTTTCCGCGTCAGACAGCGATATTGTTCTTCTTAAAGAAAACGAAGGAACTCCAGCATTAACCTTAACCTGGACAGATCCAGATTATGGTTATAATGCGATTCCAGAATATACTGTGTATATCGATGTTGCTGGAAATAATTTCCAAAATGCAGTTAAACGCGAAGTAGGTAACTCTTTAGAATATGCACCATTAACAGAACAACTTAATACCGTATTACAAACTCTAGAAATAGAACCTGAAACCGAAACAGCCTTAGACATTAAAGTAGAAGGTATTGTTGGTACGTTTGAAGTTGCTGCCGTATCTAACATTTCTACCATACAAGTTACTGGATATGCAAACGTTTTAGACTTATCGTCAGATTGGGGATTAGTTGGTAGTGCCACCGTAAATGGCTGGGACGGTCCAGATATGCCGTTTTATAAAACGAGCGATGCTAATATTTATGCAGCATATGTAACACTTACCGATGGTGAAATTAAAATTAGAAAAGACAATAGTTGGGATGTAAACTATGGTGATACAGGTGCCGATGGTACTTTAGAACCAGGTGGAGATAATATTCTTGTTGATGCTGGTACTTACAAAGTAACTTTTAACGAAGGCACATTAACTTACAGCATAGAGCCTTACACATGGGGATTAGTAGGTAGTGCAACCACAAACGGTTGGGATGGCCCAGATATGCCTCTTAGCTACGATCCTACATCAGATCAATGGCGTGCCATTGTTACGCTGACTGAAGGGGAAATGAAGTTTAGACAAAATAACGATTGGGCGTTTAATTACGGGGATACAGGTGCAGACGGGTCATTAGAAGATGGTGGAGACAACATCGCTGTTTCTGCTGGCAATTATTTGGTAACCTTAAACCTAAACGATTTAACCTATACCCTAGAGCCTATTGAAAAATTATGGGGTCTTGTTGGAGATGCCACTCCTAATGGTTGGGACGGTCCAGACACCGTAATGAATTTAGATTATGCACAAGAAGGGGTTTGGTATTTAAACGATGTAACCCTTACTAACGGAGAAATGAAATTTAGAGCCAACAACGACTGGGGTATTAATTATGGAGATGATGGTAACGATGGTACTCTTGAAGATGGTGGTGCCAACATTCCAATTACTGCGGGTAATTACAATATTGTTTTAAACCTTTCAGACGCTAGTAACCCAACGTATACCCTTACTAAAAACTAATTAGTTAAAAAGGGCTGTTTAAAAAGTTTTGTTTTCGTCAACCTGAGCTTCTGCTAGCCGAGAGGAACGGCAATTCTAGCTCTCATAAAATTGCTAATCAGAGCAATAAGATTCTGAACTAAATTCAGAACGACGGATTTAAATACTTTTCGGACAGCCCTTTTTCTTTTTAATCTTAATTCTTATGAAAAAACTTTACTTACATTTTTAATCATAATAATAACGCACTTTGGTTATGCTCAAATAACCACCAATCCAAGCGCATTTAACGCTACAGATGCGGTTACTATAACGGTAGACATTTCGTCCGCTACCGGGTGTAATTCACTAAGTAATCCAACAAAAGTTTATATGCATTCTGGAATTGGAGACGACTCCAATCCTTGGGGATATAGCGTGATTGGCAATTGGGGCGAAGACGATGGGATTGGAGAAATGTCTAACCAAGGTAATGGTCTATGGAGCATTACCATAACACCAAAAACATATTACAATTTAAGCGACTCGCAAGCCAATACAGCAACCAAGATGGGGTTGGTCTTTAGAAATGCTGCTGGAAATCAAGAAATGAAAGCTTCTGGTTGTGCAGATTTCTATTTAAACGTGGGAAACTTTCAAGTGACTCTAAATTCGCCTAAAGCCAACAGTACAACCATACTTGCTTCCGGAGAAAACCTTTCGATAACAGCTTCAAATAGTAATGGAAATGCAACTTACACCTTAACGAGTAATGGTGTAACTATCGACTCCCAAACAAATATCACAAATTATGCTTTTACGCATTCAAATATAACAAGTAATCAGAATTATAACTTAACCGTTTCTCAAGGTTCAGAAAGCATTCAAAAATCATTTTCTGTTGTTGTAAATCCCGGTACGGTAATGCAAGCGATGCCTAGCGGATTGGAAAATGGAATTAATTATTCTGGAGATCTTACAAAAGCAACACTCGTTTTAGACGCGCCTTTAAAAGATTTCGTTTACGTAGCCGGAAGCTTTAACAATTGGAATCCGACCTCTGCCCATGCCATGAAAAAAGATCCGAGTACTGAAAAATTCTGGTTAGAACTTACCGGATTAACAGCTCAAAAAATTGAAACCTACCAATATTGGGTGGTCGACGAAACCCCTATTACAGATTCTCCTGTAATGGTAAAAGCTGCCGATCCGTTTTCAACTTTAGTACTATCACCTTTTGACGATCCGTATATTCCTGCTTCTACTTACCCTAATTTACCAGCGTATCCTGACGGACAGGAACGTGAAGTAACGGTGTTACAAACAGGTAAAACAGCTTACAATTGGCAAGTCCCTAATTTTGAAAAACCTAAAAAGGAGGACTTAGTAATTTACGAAGTCTTAATTCGTGATTTCGATACAGACCGTAATTTTCAAGATTTAATAGATCGTATCGACTATTTTAAAGATTTAAATATAAATGCCATTGAACTTATGCCTGTCATGGAATTCGAAGGCAACGAAAGCTGGGGCTATAATACAGCCTTCCATATGGCTTTAGACAAATTTTATGGTACCGAAGACAAGTTTAAAGAGTTTATCGATGTCTGTCACCAAAATGGTATTGCCGTTATTCTAGATTTAGCTTTAAATCACGCTTATGGCAGAAATCCGATGGTACGCATGTGGATGAATGATCCCGATGGAGACGGTTGGGGAAGTCCAAGTAGCGAAAGTCCGTATTTTAACGAAGAAGCCAAACACAGTTACAGTGTAGGTATGGATTTTAATCATCAACAACCAAGAACACAATATTACGTAGAGCGCGTGGTAAAACATTGGATTGAAGACTTTAACATCGATGGATTCCGTTGGGATTTAACTAAAGGATTTACTCAAAACTGTACACCTTCCGATGAAAATTGCACAAATACATACCAACAAGATCGTGTCGATATTTTAAAACAATACGCCGATTATTCTTGGAATTTAGATGACTCACACTACGTTATTTTCGAACATTTAGGTCAAGACAATGAAGAACAACAATGGGCGAATTACAGAGTTGATGAAGGCAAAGGAATTATGATGTGGGGAAAAATGACAGATTCTTACAACCAATTAACTATGGGTTATGCCTCAAATTCGAACTTCAACAGAATGGGGAATGAAGCTCATGGCTTTACCGCTAAACGTTTATTGGGTTATGCTGAAAGTCATGACGAAGAACGCCTGATGTACAAAAATTTACAATACGGAGCAGCATCGGGTTCTTATAATGTAAAAGATCTAAATACAGCTTTAGCAAGAATGGAAGCTTTAGGTGCCGTAACCTTAACCATTCCTGGACCTAAAATGGTTTGGCATTTTGGAGATTTAGGTATGGAAAATTCTATTTTCACATGTACAGATGGTAGTGTATCTTCAGACGATTCTTGTAAACTCAGCACAAAACCTCAACCACAATGGACCGAAAGCTGGTTAGGAAACACAAACCGAAATGCGATTTACAAAACCTGGTCACGCATAAATGCATTAAAAATAAATGAAGATGTTTTTGAAGGGGATTATACGATTACATCTGGAACTTTAACTCCAAATATAAGGGTATGGAATACAACATTGCCATCGTCTGAATTGACAGAAGTAGTGATTATTTCAAACTTCGATACGACTACAAAAACTGTAGATCCAGATTTTCCAAGCAATGGCACATGGTACGATTTAATGGACGAAACAGGGTCTACAACCATTTCCGCAACCAATGCCATAACTTTAGCACCTGGAGCATTTAAAATTTACGGAAATAATCTTCCTAAAAGTTTAAGTGTTGAAGACGATAGTTTAAAAAAGTCGTTTGCAATTTTTCCTAATCCATCGCAAAACAGTTTTAAAGTAAACCAAGCTGTTGAAACTGTTAATATATACGATATTACAGGAAAGTTAGTAAAACGTTTTTCGGGTAGTTTTAACGCCCAGCATCAATTCAATATTTCAAATTTACCCGCTAGTTTATACCTCGTAAATATTACTAATAATCAAGGCACAACACAAACAGCAAAGCTTATTAAGCTATAACAACCCATTTTTTTAATAGTATAAAGGCCCAACATTTTTATCGTGTTGGGCGTTTTTCTTATGAAAAACATGAAAATAGAAGCTAAAAGAAGTTCAATGTAACGATTTGTACCAAGTTAAAATTGTGCTGATTTTTTATAATCCACAAACTACTGCCTATTTGCTATTACCTTATTAAAACACCAAGATCAAAACTTCCACACTTCTTTTTAGATAATTTTAATGTGATAACCCTAGAAACCGATAAATTTGTAAATTGCACAAAAAACAAGACTTTTTATGAAAAAAATATTTTTTTTACTTGTAGTGGCTGTATGTTTTTCTTGTAACTCTGATGACGATGGAGGAAGAAACACTTCATTCCACTCCCCTTCTTGGATTCAAGGCACATGGTATGTTGCTGGTTCAGATTTAGCGGGTGTTAGATTTACTTCAGATGACTACTGTACTATAGCATCGGGTAATGAAACCTGTTATAAAAACATTATAGAACAATCTGATCTCGACATTAATATAGAAGGTGAAGTGAGTACAGATACCGATTATGAGTTTAATATAATTTATAGAGGAGAACCAGGTGTAGAGCGCGATGAATATTTACATTACAGAAAGATTTCTGAGACGCAAATGGTATCTATTGTAGACGGTTTAGAACGCCTAACTTATAACAAGCAATAACTCAAATACATATTTAACAACTTAAAAAGCTTCAGTGTAAAACTGAAGCTTTTTTGTTTGGTTATAAATTGTAAATTGCTTCCAAAAACTAAACTTATGAAAAGATTAATTTTAATTTTCGTTATCACTTCCTTTTTTATTTCATGTTCTTCAGATGACGATAACGACGACCAAAATAAAGCAGCATTTAATCCGCCAGCTTGGATACAAGGCACATGGGAAGCCGACTTAATAGATGAGGTTGGTGTAGGTGTAAAATTTAAAGCCGATGATTACTGTAATATCGTAACTGGAAACGACGTTTGCTTTAAAACCGTCGTAGAAGAATCTTTGGGATTAATCACTGTAGAGGATGAACAAAGTACAGATACCGAATATAAATTCACAATTAAAAGACCTTTAGAAACCACTAGCTTTCACTATAAAAAGAAATCAGATACTTCTATTGTTCTAGTGGTTCTGAATATAGACACGGTGGTTTATGATAAAAAGTAGAAAAACAAATCAGCTAAACAAAGACGCTTTGAGGTATTGTTTTTAAATCGAATAAAAAGTGTCTCCAAGAATTCCTGAAGACTCTAAGCATACAAATTTTATCCCGAATCTTAAGCTAAAGGCTAAAGGTTCGGAATAAAACATTTAACTTCTTTCATTCTGTTTATGCCCTGTAGCCAAAACTTGCTCTGGAGACAAGGCTGTTATTTCAGCTCTTAATTCTGATGTCATGTTTATATCTAATGCCGCCAAGGCCGGTTTAAGTTGCTCTAAATTACGAGCACCTATTAAAGGCGAGGTAATCGCATCATGCGATTTCACCCAAGCAATAGCAAGACTTACAGGGTTAAAATTATGTTTTTGTGCAAAAGAGACGTAAGCATCTACCGTTCTATCTGTAATTTCATCATCGTAACGTTTTTGGTACATGCTGCTTTCAGCAAATCGCCCTTCTTTTTTACCGGTTTTATATTTTCCGGTTAATAATCCGCCTCCCAAAGGACTATAAGGTGTAACTCCCAAACCTTCGCTAATCGCCATAGGCAATAATTCAGACTCACATTGTCGTTTCACTAAGTTGTACATGGGTTGAATGACGCTTATTGGTGCAAAATGATTGTGTTGTGTAACAGCAATCGCTTTCATAACCTGCCAAGCCGCAAAATTACTTAAACCGATATATCTAATTTTACCTTGTTTTACAAAATTATCTAAAGTATAAAGCGTTTCTTCTAATGGCGTTTCAGGATCAAAAGCATGAGCATAATACACATCTATATAATCGGTATCTAAACGTTTTAAGCTAGCATCTAATGCGTTGATTAAATGTCGTCTTCCTAATCCGCTATCGTTAATATTATCGCTAGTTGGAAAATATGCCTTTGTTGTAATAACAACCTCGTTTCTATGCGGTTTTATTAATTTCCCTAAAATGCGTTCAGACGCTCCATCTGCATAAATATCGGCACAATCGAAAAAATTAACACCTTTATCTCGTGCTTCATTATAGATAGCTTCAGACATTTGTGCATCGGCTTCATTCCCAAAAGTCATGGTTCCCAAACATAATGTAGATACTTTTAATCCGGAATGTCCTAATGTTTTATAATCCATATTAATTTAGTTTGTTATGTCTTTATCTTATCAATTGAAATGGTTAAAATAAGAAACTGCGCTTGTTTCGATATACAAAATCAATCCAAAATGACTTAAAATGCACCTACTTCCTCTGTAAAATCAACATTACTATTTCAGTACGTCAGGCAAACTTCACGATCTTTAACTGCCTAGCCTAAGCCAATTGGTATAAAGCTGAAACTTTATTTAAATTGGTTTGAGAATTGATTCTATAAAAATAGTCAATTTGCCATTCTTGCGCACGTTTTGCTTGCTTATTATCTGGCTCTACCCAATCTGGATACACACGAAATGCACGTTTCCCTGGATTATTTTCTGAAGAAAGGACACGGTGTTTAAGCAAAACAGATTTTGGAAATACAAATTGCCCATACTGTTCTTGGTCTCTAACATTAACCACATAAAAATCGAAGCTATCATCCATACTAAAAGGAGTGGTTACTCCTTCAATATTTCGTTTCCAAAACGTAACAAACTGTCCCTTTTTCTTTGGGGTAATTTTAGCCTCTCGACATAAGATATGCCGTCCGCTTAATTCAAACAAACAAGCCTTATAAGCTTTACTTTCTTGCTCAAGTTCGAACTTAGAGATTTTTAAATTTAAAGGGTTATAAATCACTTTTATAATTTGAGCCAGCGATGTATTTGATTCATCCATTACCTTATAATACTAAATCTTCGAAAAGGCGCTGTGCTGTTTTATTTAAATCGGCACACATACCTGGATGTGGTCTAGATGTTTGTATAGAAGAACTTCTTACGGCCGTTAACCAACGAAACCGCGATGGAATATCCATTAAAGCAATCGGACCACCATCGGCGCTACCTGTTGCAATTTTTTGAAAAGCCTTCATGTTTTTTTGCAACTGATCTAAATCGAAATCTTCGCAAAAAAGTTTGATTTTTTCTGAAGGTATCGCATACAACACAGAAATAAATTTTTCATGCTTACTAAACAGAATAATTCCTATGTTAATAAACTCTTCGCGTTCTACTTTTGGTACAACACGAATGATAGCATATTCGTATAATTTAAGATCTTGCATGTTCAATTTCATTTACAAAATTTTCAGAATGAGCTAAGCGGGTGTTAAGGAAATTAAAATAGACTTCTCGAATATCGTCCGGGCTCGCCTCTGTACCTTCCCATGCTAACCAGGCATCTGGTATGGTCGCTACAATATCTTTTAATAGCGCTGTAGACAATAAGGCTTTATATTCTGTATCCACTTGTCTTACTTGAGTGGCCTGAGGCAACAAAACATGATCTTTAATAAGTTTAAACGGACTTTTAGCAGCCTCTTCCCAATTTTTCCAAGAATGATGAAAATATAAACATGCACCGTGATCTATTAACCACAATTCGTTGTGCCAAATAAGCATATTGGTATTTCTAAACGTACGATCTACATTAGTAATAAAAGCATCTAACCATACAATTTTAGAAGCTAAGGTTTCATCGATTTTAGTTACAGTTGGATCGAAAGTGATGGCACCCGATAAAAAATGTAAAGCAAGATTTAACCCTTGACTGCCTTGTAATAAATCCTGAATTTCCTCATCGGCTTCGGTACGCCCAAACGCTTCATTTAAATGAGCAAACACCAATTCTGGTAATTTTAAACCTAAAGCTTTCGCTATTTGTCCGCCAATAAGCTCTGCAATTAAAGCTTTTGTACCGTGTCCCGCACCCTTAAATTTTAAAACATATTTAAAATCGTCGTCGGCTTCTGCCAATGCTGGCAACGATCCGCCCTCACGCAATGGCATAATATACCGAGTCACGTTTACATGTCTCAATTCAAATTTATTTGTCATACTTGAAAAACTAGATTGTAAATTTAGCAATAAGTTACACGAAAAGGCAGATAGGTTTTAAATAAAATATAACGCCTAAAATATTAAAACGGATAGCCTATAGCAAAGTTGAAGGTAGTTTCTTTATATTGGAAATCGAAACGCTCGCCTTTTTCTAAAGAAGGATCTTGAAGCGGTGCTGCAAAATCAAATCGGATGACAAACCCTTGTACATCTACACGAAGTCCTGCCCCAACGCCAACACCTAATTCACTCATAAAATCTGACGTGAATTTTCCTCCTGGAGTTGCATCGTTCTCTAGGGAGTTCCACACGTTACCAGCATCTGCGAAAACGGCACCTTTAAAAAAGGAATAAATAGGGAATCGATATTCTATATTAGCTTCTAACCTAATATTCCCTGTTTGGTCTATATACGTATTATTTTCCTCGTTATTTCCACCATCGTAACTTCCCGGTCCTAACGATCGGATTCTAAAAGCACGCACACTATTTGGTCCTCCAGAAGCGTATTGTTTAATATACGGCATAAGCTCTGAGTTTCCGTAAGCCAATCCATACCCCGCAAATATTCTAGTGGCAATTTTTTGTTCTTTTTTGAAG
Source organism: Formosa haliotis (assembly GCF_001685485.1). Lineage (NCBI taxonomy): Bacteria > Pseudomonadati > Bacteroidota > Flavobacteriia > Flavobacteriales > Flavobacteriaceae > Formosa > Formosa haliotis. The sequence goes on from NZ_BDEL01000001.1 coordinate 2,176,913, forward strand.
TTGAAATGATATCGTAAATCAATATCGGCTTTAGCATACTGCGCATATTCTAAACCAAGAAAAGTTCTATTTCCTGCATCGTTTTTAGATCCAAATAAACTCACAAAATTTCCAGCTATATCTAAAGTAACATTGGTATAAAACTGATGCTTTTTCTTAACATCAACCATATCATTATAAATAAAAGAATAGTTTAATCCGGCTATAAATTTCTGTTCAAAACTACGGGCTAGAAAAGGATTATCTGCAAGAATTTCGTCAAACTCCGGCGTGGTTTTTAAAAGATTGTTATAGTTAATAGAAATCGGAGATAGCTCGTGTGTTGTAAATCTGTTTTCGTTCCACAAGTATCCAAATTGAGCTGTTCCCGAAACTATAGAATATAAATCTGTTCGGTTTAAATAGTCTACCCCTAGGCTTGTTTTTGTTTTAGGAATGGAATATTTAAAGAAATCGTCGCTAATTTTTATTGGAAAAATAACCCTAGGAAATATTAATTCCGATTTAATACCTACAGTGGTATTACTATTTCTGTTATCTTTTCCGCCTCCCGATTGAAACTCGTATCCTAAATTAGAACTTAACCTAAAGGTTTCTCCACCGTTAAAAATATTTCGATTGCTATAGGTAATTTGAAAAGCCGGCCCCGAAAAGTCGTTAGATTTAGTTACTGCTTGAACTTCGGCTTTTATTGCCCGTTTGTTTAATGGCGACAGGAAAATATTAGCTGTTAACAACGCAACACGATCTGGCATAATACTATCCTGTTCTTCATACTGAATGTTAACATACTTATAGGTACCAATAGTAGACAGACGACGTGCGGTATTTCTAGACTCTATAGGGTCGTAAAAAAAGTCTTCTTGCAACGTAATAAACGGATCTAAATGTTTGGTTTTAAAAAACTCTTCGTCTTGAAAATAACTCTTGTTATTAAATCGTGTTTCTTTCTGCTTAATACTATCGTTCTTAAGATCGTAATTGGTATACACGTTAATTTTTGCCACTTTGTAAGGCACAATAGATTTTTCTGGCACGGCACTTTTCAGCCTTAAATACAAATCGAATTTCCTATTATCGTAACGCGTTGTATCGGCTTCAAAAATCAAGAAATCGGAGTTAAAATTATAATATCCAGATTTTTTTAAATCGGTATCAATGCGTAAACGTTCGGTTTTTAAAAAGTCTAAATCGAACCGAATACCTGGCTTAAAACTGGTATTTCCTACACTTTCTTTAATTTCTCTAAAAATGGGCTCTGGTAAAGAATCTACTTGATAGGTGGCTAATTTATATGGCTTTTTTACGTTAACGGTATAATTTACAGAGGCCTCTTTATTTTCTTCATCTTTTACAATTTCGGAAGACGCACTACTGTAAAAGAAACCGTGATTTTCTAAACGGTTAACAAGAATTTCTTCTACATTAAATGGTTTTACCGACGATTGATACACAGGTTCCTCGCCTATTTTTTTATAGATCCAGCGGTTTATAAATCCGGGATGTTCCTTTTGCATTTTATAGTAAAAGTACAAGCCAGGATAAATACCCAAGATTTTAGTATTCTCTTCAGGTCTTACGGTGGCTTCTAATTCAGATTTTAACTGCGATTCACCTTCAATTATGGTATCGGTTTCCATCTCTATATTAGCACCTGTATATAACAACTCATCTTCGGGAATGTGTTTGGTAATACTACAGGCTTGAAACAGTACAATGAGGAGACATACAAAACTTAAATTGTACCATTTAGACTGATGCGATATGTTAAAAATGTTCTTCAATGTATTTATTTACGAGATTCCTTTTCTTTTTCTTTAATAGTTTCTTCTGCGCCTTTTCCTCTTCTTTTTCCTTTTGTAAAAGGCGTTTATTTTCAGCTTTTTCTTCATCGGAATGGAACATGGCTCTCCATAACTCTTTGAATTTATTAAATTCTTGAGTAAATATTAAAGCCAATCCACTCACTACGGTTTGCCCATCGATAACCGATTCGAACTGGTTTTTCTGAAAGGCTTGCAATCTATATTTTCCGGTAGGTGTAATTAAATATTCTAAACTAACATCGCCAATAAAAGGTGTGTCTTGACTAGAAGATCCGCTGCCCTCGATATCAACCTCGCTACCAACACGAACAATAACACGATCGTGAAATAATTTTTTCTGAGCAGCCACATTTAATTGTGTACGTTGTTCTGGCGAGTCGCCTTGGTAATCTGTAAAACTATTTAAACCAAAATCTAACTCTAAACCTGTGCTTCCTAATAATTTATCTGAAAACATATTTAGCTGATCGGAAATGGCATCGTTTAAGTTATCTCTCGCCATAGAAACAAATCCACCGCTACTACCATCGCTTCCTGCTTCTGGATAAAAACGTCCCATAACCAGAAGTGAAAACACCTGACGGTTAAGCTCTCCTTCTTCTTCATTCACTTGCTGAACTCGCCCATAAACTTGCCCCCCAATAGCTCCTTGGTCATCTTCAGGCATATCTAAATTAAAGGATATTTTTGGATGCATTAATTCGCCGTCTATATTTAAATACACTTCAAAAGGTAAGGTTTGTTTGTATTTACTTTTTACAGCCGGGTCTGATCCCGAAATTTGTGAAGCCATTAAAGGCAGAGAGGAAGCTTTAACATTATACAGAGCTTTTACATCTAAATCGGCATCAAATGGGTTACCAGACCAGGATACACGACTTCCAGAAACTAACTCAAATCGTCTTGTTACCAGTTCGTAAAGACTCATCTCATAATGCCCGCTAGATACCGTGTACACCCCAGAAAGGTTCATTCTTCCGTTAGGATCCATTCTGAAAACAAAATCACCTTCTCCAGAAGTTTCAAAATTATCCCCACTATTTTCGTCTAATATTAAAGTTACTTTAGCCTCGTTAGAAATTGAAAAATTAGCTTTAACATCGAAGCCTGTAACTTCTGAAGCTTCTTCTTGATTTCTGGTTAAAATAGCATCTGGATTATCGCGATTTACAAAAATAACCACGCCATCTCGCTCTTCTATATTTACAGCTGCCGAAGGCATCACATAAGTTACATCTGTCTTTGGATTTACATCGGCATTAATATCTATAACCGGAATATTTAAATCGCCTTTTATAGTCCCTTGTGCATTAAAAGATAGGAAACCATAAATGATGTCGTTTTCCTCTTTCGTAGCGTTTAGCACCTGAAAATCGTCTGCATTTATAGTTAAATCGAAAGTTGGATTTGCAAAATCTTCTGTCCCCACTAAACCATTTAGCACAAAAGTACTTTGGTCTTCATCTCTTATGGTAAAATTATTAAGTCGAATTCCTGAGTTATCGATGGCAAGTGTTTCATCAGACAACGTAAAACCGCTATTTAGTTTTGTAGCCTTAAATTTAGAGTCGTGGAACACCAACTCCCCATTATATTGCGGATCTGAAGGCGATCCTTTAATAATAAAGTGCCCGGTAAACGCCCCTGAAGCATCTGAAACTTCACCAAGCGAAAGCCCTTGTAAAGCTGTCATTTTAAACTCGTTTATAGTGAGTTCGGCTTCTATTCTTGGGTTGGTTTGCGATGCAAAATAATCACCATTCATATCTAAATCGACATCACCCTCTTTAGTGGCTAAATTAAAGGTGTATTTACTACTGCTTTCAGAATTTCCATTAAGGGTTAGTGTTCCAAAATTAGTATCTAATATGTTAAAATTAGTGATGTTTAAATCTGCTAAATACCCAATATTTTCAAATGGGTTTTGCACAGTAAAATCCCCACTTAAATCACCTCTAGCTAATTCTTTATCGGGGTTTAAATAGGCTAGGAATTCGTTCAGTTTAAAATTCTCAAAATCTAGAGTAATATTATCCTTCTTTGCTTGATCATCGCGGGAATTAGCAATGGCTATATGCTGTTCATTTTTACTGAAGTTGAAATTCTTAAACCCTAAAATATGTTTACTATAAGTAAATGCATTGTCGTCTGGAACTTGCCAGTTTTCTCGATTTACAATGAACTCTTCTGGCAGAATATGAAAGCGTACACCGCTTTCTTCTCCAGATATTTTAGATTTCATTTGCATTAAAACCTCATCGCCATCGTAAGCAACCATGGTTAGGTCCATTTCGTTGTCTAACTGATTACCAGAAATATTGGTTTTTTTAATAAGTATTGGTCCTGCTGAGATTTCTTTAAACCCTAAATTAAATACGAATTTATCGGGATCGGTGTCTAACGAAAAAGCCAAACTATCTATTTCATTTCCACTATAATTAATTAGTGGTGCTACGATATTTGCATTTAAAATTTTATCTGATTCATTAAAATTTACTGCAATATCTACAGTATCTATATTTTTTAAATTAGGCAGAAACACATCGTTTAAAACTGGAGCCTCACTCAATTTACCTGTTAATTTTAACTGCACAGGTTTGGTAGGAATCACTTGGGTAGAATCTAAATAAAAATAACTTAATACATGGTTTTTTAATGCGGCACTAAAGGTTTGTGGATTAGCGTTAGATTCTAACTTTAAACTCAATAATTTATTAGTAATATTTAATGCCGTGGTATCTTTAGTTACGTGTGCATCCGCATTAATATCTCCCAGTAAATACGTATTTTTATTAAAAACTATAGTCCCATTATCTACAGTACTTGTTACATCAAAAGCATCTGCATTCCCCTTAAAATCGGCGTGTAATTTTAGACCAGCACGAATATCTTTTTGCACCACACCAAGGGCTTGTAAATCGACCCCAATAACATCTAAATCGGCAATAATTTCTGGTGCTATACTATCTAGAACAATATCCGATTGCAAGTCTACATTTATGTTTTTGTCTTTGTAAGTCGAAGATACATGACCTTTACCATTTACAAGTTCGCCGGTAATAGGTAAATCTACAATCTCGTAATTTTTCAATTTAAAACTTGAAATTACGGCATCTAAATTGGCATCTAAATCGTTCATGGTTTTTCCCGAACCATTGGCTTTTAAGGAAATGCTTATAGGTCCTAAACTTTCGTTCTGTAAAAATTCGTTCAGTTTAAAGTCCTTAATCTCAATATCAGATGTAAAATCCAGCCCGTTTTCACCATTATAACTCCCCGTTAATTCGGCAACACCCTGAGAAGTTGTTAACTCGGCTTGAGTACTAATATTATTTAATGTGCCTTTTAATGTACCCGACAAGGCAATCTCTTCAGGAAGATTAACTCCCAAATCTTTTTCGTTTACAAAATGGAGCACATCTGCTTTTATCGATTGCGCCTTAATTGGATTGATATCTAGTGTAAGGTTATCAACATCGGTTGCATTTTTGATTAAACCTGAAGCCGAAATACTTGTGGTTTTCCCCCAATTTAAAGCCGTGTTTTTTACAGCTATCTCAGATAAATAACCTGTTGCATGGAGATGCCCCGTTATTAATCTCTGACTTAAACTATCGACATACGGATTAGCTTTTAAGTCTGGTTGAAAACGAAACACATCGTTAATATCTAATTGTAGCACAGGAAAAGAAAGTTCTAATTTCGATGTTTCTGGCGATTTCGCCAAAGCTGAAATAGTTGAATAATCTAAACGCGTGTCTCCTTTTACATGGTTCTTATTTAAAGCAATATCTATTCCCGATAATTTTAAAAACTGGTCCGTAGCTTCAGCCGTAAACTCACCTTTACTTATGTTTAACCCCGAGCCTTCGTTAAAATGTAAAGTTTCTAAATGCAATCCTGCGGTTTTATCTTTTAAATAAAAATCATTGGCCTGCAAGGTAAAGTCGTCTAAAACTATAGCATCTCCATTAAATTTATTTTTAAGTGGTTTGGCATTATTTACCGTGTATTGAACAGCATTATTTTCGAAATCGATTTGATCGACTTTTAGCTGAATTTCTGGCCACTCTATTGATGATGATGATGATGAACTAGAAACTTGTTCTTCTTTAGCTTGGGTTGTTGATTGATATACAATTTCGGAATCTTTTAACCCAATCTCTTCTATAGAAAAACTTGAATTTAAAACATCGAATTCACCATCTTCAGCATAAAAACTGGAAATGTTAGTTCTTAAATTTATGCCTAGTTCTGAGGACGCATAATGTGCTTTTGTGTTTTCAATTATAAAATCGTCTACAGATATATAGGGTAAAGTTGTAGCCGTTGTATCTTTTGACGGTGGCACAGGAGTTTGAATAAAACTGATATCGGAATCTATAATTTTAGCATCGGAAGCTCTAAAATTCATGGCATCCAAATCGAAAGTTTTCATATCCAATTCAAGCTCGCCAACTTTATAATAACTTTCTATCCCTAATACAGCATCGTTAAACACCAAATCGATGTCTTTTAAATGAATATCGCCAATGTTTATTTTAAAAGGTTTGGCATCGGGTTCAGGAACTGTTTCGGTTTGTAGAGTGTCTGCCGAGGCAAAAGCGTCGATTAAAAATTGAAAATTATAGCCCGCAATTGAGTCCTTCCGAATAATATTGGCTCGTAAACCTTCCCAATCAAGATTATCTAAATCGAAACCAGACCCCGTAATTAAAGGCCAAAGCGGAATATCTGCTTTAACCGATTTGGAGTAGATTAACGTATCGCCTTTAGTGTCTTCAAGGTAAAGTCCGTTTAACTTAATATCTCCCCCAAAGGTTACAAAAAGTTTTTCAATATCTACTGTTGTGTGGGTTTTATTAGACACAAATGAAGTTGCATAATTTACTATTAAATTTTGCCCCCACGGACTTCTAATTACCAACACTAAAAGTAGGAACAGAACAAAAAGGACAATGACTATATTTCTTAAGATTTTTAATACCTTAAGTTTTTTAGTTGGTTTATTTTTTAGCTCTTTTTTTTCTTCCAAAGTAATTCGTCTAGGAGTTTCAAAAATATCATATTTAATTTACTTAAATGGTGCTATTATTTTTTTTGGATAAAATGTGTTTAAAACCGATTTTCAAATATTTATCTTTCTTATGTTTTTGTTAATTGACAAAGGCTTACAACTGATTTTTAATACCTTAGTTAAGATTAAAAAAGTTTAATTAAACCATTAATATTAGCAAGATGATTACAAACAATTTTTACAAAGACTTAGAGTATAACGACGAAAAACCGGCTGTTAGTGTCTTATTGCAAACTGCATTTAGTAAAGAAATTCGCATTCTTCTAAAAAAAGGCCAACTCATGAAAGAACACAAAGCACCAAATGCCATTGTGGTAGAGATTTTTGAGGGAGACATAGATTTTGGAGTTGAAGGAACAACCTATGCCTTAAAAAAGGGAGATATCCTTACTTTAGAGGCTAACGTACCACATGATTTATTGGCGAAATCAGATAGTATCGTACGCTTAACACTGTCTCTTCAAGATACTGTAGAACGGGTTGAAAAAGTAATAGAATAATTATTAAAACGAATGTAACAAGCTAACCTGCAATTGATTTTTAGCATATCGCTCGGTATTTTGATGCATAAATCCGAGCACCCCTTTTAGGTGGTCAGAAATCACATACCCCAGCCCTACATAAGCCCTATTTCTATCAAAATAGTCCACTTGCACTGTATCGCTAATGGCTTTCTGACCATTAATAAACACCTCATCATAAAGAGATACAAACCAAGTTTTCTTGATTATTAAGGTACTGTTTAAAGAGATATCAATTCCAAACGCGTAACGAATGCGTGTTCTAAAATTTTGTCGTTGCACGAAACGTTGTTCAAACCTTAGACGATGACTAAAATGAAACCGTTTTCCCACGATATGTGGAAATCGAACCTCTTGATATATTCTATTTTCGTGATTGCTGTAACTCCGAGAATCATAAGCACTAGAAAGTATATAAGCATAACCTAGTGTCAGTTTAAAACGGGTATTTTTTGGGGTATAATGCACACCTCCTCGCAACAAAAGTTGTTCTAAATCGCTAGAAACATTCCAATTTCTATGCTGCACATCGCCCTGAAATCCCCAAAGACTATTGTTTAAGTCGGCATTAAAGGCATACACGTACCAACTTCCTATTTTCTTTTCATTTACTTGGGCCGATATTTTTTGGAAACTAAATATTAAGATCCCTAATAGTAATATTTGTCTCATGAATAAAATGAATATAGAAGTATAAGTTTTGTTCAAAAATATAAAAAGTTATTAAAACACTATTATTTTCAGGATTTTAGCGAGGATTACCTTTTGTTAAAAATAATTGATAGTTGGGGACGCAACCATTTCGTTTTTCTTTCATCTATAAATAAAGAATAACCAAAAACCATGAAACGAATACTACTAATCACTCTACTCGCTTTTGCTTTTATGGCGTGTAACGATGATGATGACAACGATAAAAATTGTGAAGACCAAAACCTGGCAACTACAAGTTTAGAAGACACCTATGGCTGTGTAGATACTCCTTACCAGATGGACATAGATTTGACGGATACTTTTACTATTATCTCTACCACAGAAGAATTTGAAAGCAGAGTAACCGGAAGTTGTTATCCGGAAATTGATTTTGACAAATACGATTTAATTATTGGTAAACATCAATTAAACTCAGGAATAGATGCTATCGTTTACGATTTAATTGAAGACTGTGAGACCCAAAAGCTAATTTTAAATGTTACATTTCTTTTAAATGCCGCTACTATTTCGCCAAATATCACCTATCATATACTAAGCTTAAAACAAGATAACATAGCAAGCCTAACCGTAAACATTCAAGACGAAAATTAAGTTCTAAACAAGCATACTTCTTTATTTAATTTTACTCCGAAACCTGTATTAATTTTATCTAATACCACAGATAGTTAATGCAGGTTTTTTAATTGGTCTAAAAATGGAAGTTCCGAATTTCAATTTTTATGTAATTTCTTCTATGATTTTAGCAGATATTATATATTTTCGTTGCAAACCAATTTTACTCTAAAATGAAAAAATCTCTAGTAGCAACTATCTGTTTTTTATTAACATGTGCTGTTTTTGCACAGGAAAAACCCTCGGTAGATAACGCATACATTAAAAACTTAATTTCAAAATATAAAAAGGATGTTCGTGGTCCTTATCGGGATATTCGATGGTTTTGCGACGATGGCACATTAAACATGCCTAAAGAACCTTGTGAAAACGGAGGTGTACAGCATGCTCGTTATAAAGACGAAGTGGTTGCATTAGGCGAAAAAAGCCATGTCTATTTAGGTCAGATTTTAGCCTCTACAGATCCTGAAGCGTTTTGGGATAAAGCCAACTACCATTCGCGTTTAAAGCAATATATTGTTGAAAAATATTTAAAATCTGTAGACGATGGTTGGATTAATAGACGGGCACAGTTTTACCGTGGCGCTTTTCAGGTAGAAGATGAAGAAGCTTGGGGAAAATCATTTTTTAAGTGGTTATTACAAAATGAAGAATATATTACGAAACACTTCTATTTAATTCGCCAGGCCGTTAAAGACATTCCGCATTCTGAAGATGATAACGTTGCCCAACTGATGCGTAGTCAGTCTAAAGTTTTAGCCGAAGAGTACGATCCGTTTATGAATATTAGAATTAAAATTCACGGACAACCAGAACGTGCAGATATCGCTAAAGTTGAACAGTTTAAAAAAGACCACGCTAGCAAATTAACTCCAGAATTAAACAAGGAGTTAGACGCCTTAATAAAAACCATGAACACGTATTTTGAGCCTGTACAAATAGAAAGTTTATCGGCTTATTTACCTGAACTTACAAACTCCGATATAAAATCGAAATTAACCGATTTTATAGACGGTTATAAAAACATAAACGTTGCTACTAAAATTGAAGGTTCTGCAGAAACCATGTGGTATATCCGCGAACATATTCTAGACGAAAAATCGGCTGCAGGACGTTTGGCTTTATTCGATTTATCTTTAAAATTAGAATTATTAATTACAAAACAAATTAACGAATACCCTGAAGCCACACTAAAAGATTTAATAAGTAAAATATGTTACTTAAGCAATGCTTCTGCGGCCTCTGGATATACAGAAATCTGGGAATGGCAAGAAGTTAAAGGGGCTTTATCTGTATCAGACGATCCTAAATTAACTTTAGAAACATTAAATAATATTTTAGAAGCAGCCCGCAAACAATTAGAATGGGGAACGGGCAAAAACAGTGCTATTTTTGGAGATGTCGTTACCCTTTACGAAGGGTTTGAACCTTTAGTTCATAACTTTTTAGACGACAGAATTCGTGGTTCGGTAGCACTTCCGTTAGGGAATAGCATCGGAAAACTAGGAACCTTTATCACTTCAGAATCATCTCTAAACAATCGTGTTTTAAATTTAGACAACCAGAGTCATATACACGGTTTAAACCCAGGATATGCTAAAGGAAAATTAATCGTTGTAGAAGGTTCTGGCGAAAATATGGAAGTGAACCCAAATAACATTTATATTTTTGAAAGACCACCATCCGATTTAAAACCTATTGCTGGAATTTTAACTGTATCGGAAGGAAATTTAGTGTCTCACGTACAATTATTAGCACGAAATTTAGGAATTCCTAATGCCGCAATATCTTCGGATAATGTTCAAGAATTCAAAAAACATTCTGGTCAAGTTGTTTTCTATGCCGTATCTAACAAAGGAACGGTAATTATGAAAAGGAAAGCGACATGACAGCAGACGAGCAAAATCTATTTTCTAAAGCAGAACAAACACATGATATGATAACTGTTCCTGTTGAAAAAATTAGATTAGACCGTACTACGATTCTAAATTTAAGAGAAGTTAACGCGAAATCGTCTGGTATTTATTGCGGACCAAAAGCAGCCAATCTAGGAGAGTTAAAAGAAAATTTCCCAGACCATGTTGTAGAAGGATTTGTTATTCCGTTTGGTATCTTTTTAAATCATATGAAGCAAACTATTCCTAACGAAACCACCACGTATTGGGAATATTTAAACAGTATTTTTAATGATGCTAGACAAATGAAAAAGGACGGAAAATCTGCAAAAGATATTGAAACCTTCCAACTAACAGAGTTAGGTAAACTGCGTAAATTAATTATAGACATGCCACTTTTAGATGGCTTTATTTCTGATTTGGAAGGCAATTTCGAATCGGTATTAGGCACGAAATTGGGCGGTACTTCTGTGTTTTTAAGAAGTGACACCAATATGGAAGATTTAAAAAGTTTTACTGGTGCTGGTTTAAATTTAACCTTATTCAATGTCTTAGAACGCAACAAAATTATAGAAGGTATCAAAACCGTTTGGGCTTCACCTTATACAGAACGTAGTTTTAAATGGCGCCAGAAATACCTAACAAATCCAGAAAATGTATACCCATCTATCGTGGTTATTCCAGGGGTAAATAACGATTATTCTGGAGTTATGATTACTAAGGGAGTTTCTACCGGTAAAACCGATGAAATTACTGTTGCCTTTAGCCGCGGTGTTGGTGGTGCAGTAGATGGTCAAGCAGCAGAAACCTGGACCATAAAAAACAATGGCAACCATCATTTAATTTCACCATCTCGCGAGCCGTACTATTTATCGTTACCAAGTACAGGAGGAACTAAACGAAACGTTACTACTTTTGAAACGCCAATAGTCAGTTCAAAAAACATAAAAACAGTAAATGCGTTTAGTAAGGAACTCGCTAAAAAAATGGAGAAAAAAGGAATCCACGGGCCATACGATGTAGAACTTGGCTTTAAAGATGACAAAATATGGTTATTCCAAGTACGTCCTTTTGTTGAAAATAAAAATGCAAAAAGTTCAACCTATTTAGAATCGATCACGCCTAAAGTAGACCTTAACAAAACCATCTCTAACACCACATCATTATAATTATGAAAAAAATAGTATTACTAATTGTCGTTTTAGCATCGTTTGGTTTTACAGCCAATTATTACTATCCAATCGATGGTTATGCTTTAACAGGAATTAAACGATTGGCCTATTTAGAACGTGTTAAAAGCGGCGAAATTAAAAGCCATAGAATTCCACCAGGAGCTTTTAGACCTTTAGATTCTATTAAACTAAACTTAGTAGATAGACGCCATGAAGTTGGAGATGTTCCAGAAGTAGATCCTGAATTACAAGACCGTATAGAGGGTTTATTTAGAGGTTTAGATAAGAATTATTCTATGACGGTTTTAGACATGACTGAGGGAAGACCTTTACGTTATGCACAACACCGCGAAACGGCAGGCTACCAACCAGGAAGTGTTGGTAAACTGGTTGTATTAACAGCTTTTTTCAATCAATTGTGTCAAATTTTTCCGGAAGGCGATTTTGAAGTACGACGTGCTTTATTGAAGAAGAAAATTGTAAAAGCTGGAAACTGGGCATTACACGACCATCATACTGTACCTATTTACGATTTAGAAACCGAAAAACTTGTTAAAAGAACAATAAGAGCTACAGACGAGTTTACACTTTACGAATGGCTAGACCACATGGTTTCTGTGAGTAACAACGGAGCAGCAAGTGTGGTGTGGAGAGAAGCTGTACTGATGCATGTTTTTCAAGGCCATTATCCTGATTTAACCTTTGAAGAAGGCGAGGAATATTTTAAAAACACGCCAAAAAGCGAACTGTCTAAAATGGCAATCGACTTGGTTAATGCGCCTTTAAGAGAGTTAGGAATTACTGAGGACGAATGGCGATTAGGAAAGTTTTTCACCACTGGAGCCGGAAATTACATTCCTGGTAGAGATGGAAGTATTGGAAGCCCGATAGGACTGATAAAATTTGTTATTGCACTTGAAAAAGGCGAGGTTGTCGATGAGAAATCGAGTTTAGAAATGAAACGTCTTTTGTATATGACCGATAGACGTATTCGTTATGCAGCTTCAAAATCTTTAGACAGCGCTGCGGTGTATTTTAAATCGGGTAGTTTATATTCTTGCGACAAAAACAAGCCAGGTCCTTGCGGTAAATACGCCGGTAATAAATGGAATTATATGAACTCAGTTGCCATTGTAGAACACCCGGACGGAACCCGTTATGCAGTTTGTTTAATGACCAACGTATTACATAAAAACTCTGCTTACGACCATTTAATGTTAGCATCAAAAATAGATGCGATTATGGATCCGAAAGACGAAGATTAAGACGCTTTTTTCAACACTTCTAGTGTTTGCTGAGCTTGATTTCGAATACTTTCGCTATGATCGTTTAATACCATCTGAACCAACGGAATAAATGTTTTTCTGTTGGTTTTTTCTATTAAATACAATACGGCATGCTTAATTTTTATATCGTGACGTTGCAGTAATATTTTATAACATTCGGCTTCACTGTACACTTTTAGATTCAGTTTTTTAATAATCTCTTCAGAGATTTCATTGTTGTACAAGGCCGATTCTGCTATAGGTATTAATTCGCGCTTTAAATGATAATCTAGAATATTATCTAAAAACTCGATAGCATTTACTCGCTGTTCTTCTTCACCATTGATTATAATATCCAGAATAGGATCGATATCATTTGGAGGAAATTTAAGTCCTAAAAACTTAAAAATACGGTGTAACTGACGATCTAATCGTTGCTCTAAAATGTGCATTAATCCATTTCTAGCCTCGTCTTCCGCTTTCGAATTAACACGATCGCTCTTCTCTTTAAAATTAATAATAATTTGAGAGTGTATGGAGGACAACGTGCTTTGATAGACTTGGCATTCATCTAGAATTTTATCAACCACAAAACGGTCTTTTATTTTAAGATTTGGATGCGTCCATTTTAAATGTTTTAAACTCTCTATAGCCTCTATGGTTACAGAATGCTCTGTGGTATCTATAAGTTTAATTAAAGCGTGCACAGCCTTTTGGGAGGCAAAAGTTTCTAAAACGGCAGGGATAACATGAGCATCATCTAAATCGTAATGCTCCTCCATAGTCTTTTGTGTGAGCTCATCAATAATATGCTCGTCGTATTCATGAAGTGCTGCAATGGCATGTTGTCTAGTTTCCTTTTTAGATAACCAAGAAACAATATCATCTAAAAACATATGGTCTTTAGTTTTCGCCGCATTTTCTATGGCTACTTTCACAATTTCAATGTCCTTACTTTGTAATTGATTACTAATGATATAATAAAAGGATTTGGCGTGAATGTTACCAATAGCCTCTAAAATGGTTTGTATTTTTATGGTTTTAAGCTCTGTATCTGTGGCCATACTCCATTCGTCTATCGCCATTTGCAACCATTTATTAAAGTTAAAGCGCTCTTGAATAATATGATTGTTTTTTAACTCTAAAGACAATCCAATAAGCGTGGCATTTCTAACAGACTCTTCCCCACTATTTAAATACGATTCAAAAAGATCTAAGGTATCCCGCTTTCGTTTATGAATAAGATATCGAAACGCACTAGTTGTTAAGTCTTGGTCGGGATCGTGGATTAAAGGCTCTATTTGATCTGAAAGATCTTCGGTTTTTAAAAAATATAAATTTTCTATAGCCAAGGCTTTTACTTTAACCGAGTTGTGATTTAGCAGAGATTTGGTTGAAGCAAACAAACGCTCGTCTGGAGCCTCGAGTGTTCTCCCTAACATATGTAATATCTGATTTTCGGAACCATGCTCGAACACATCTTTTATACTATTGATAATAGACGTAACCGGACGTTCCTCCTTTTTAGGTTTATCGACACCTTTAGCAGCCGATGTGTCTAATAAATTTTTAAATGCATTAATATAGGCTATTCGAAGTTTAAAAATATATCCTATCCAAATAACAATTAGAACGATGGTAATAATACTTACATAAATAGAATGAATATTAAGACCATTAATAAAGAATATAAGAATTAGTCCTGCTAGTCCCGTAGCAATACTATCTATCACCACATCGATAAACGTTTTGGTTTTTTTCTTTATATCTATAGGAATAGGAATAGAGAGTAATTCTGTAGCCGATTTATTTACCGATTGTTTTAAACTCCCATCAACAATTTTTATAAATACAACCACTCCTAACTGAGGTACAAAAAGCAACACTATAGATCCTATTAAGATACCTGTTGGTAACCATAACAACGATTTACCTACTCCAAAGGTTCCCACGATGCGCTTTGTTAAAAACAATTGAATAAGCAAGGACACCACACTTAAGGTTGAAAACCAAAACCCGAAGAAGGAGGTTAAATCTTCAGAATTTAAAATGAGCTCTGAAGCATAATGACTGTATTGATAATCTACCAATTTGGCCACCATTACACTAATTCCAATAACAACCGCCATTAAGCTTAATAATTTAGATTGCTTAATTAGGGTAAACGGAGATTCTCCGCGATGTGCAATTTTATGTTTTCTTGGTAAAACACCGGTTTTAACAACATTTTTCTTCCAAATAAAACGTGTGATAGGAAGGCAGAAAAATAAAATAAAAGCAGCTACAAATAATAAATTTTCTGAATCTAAAAAACGTGTTAACAGCGAAGTTAAATATCCTCCAAAAATACCCCCAGCAATAGCTCCCGCACCTATAAACCCAAAAACACGCTTGGCTTCGCGAATGTTGTACACTAAGTTGGCTAAAATCCAGAATTGAGATGTGGTTAATAAGCCATAAATGGCAACCCAGATGTATGGAATGTAAAGTAAATAGCCTAAATCGACATGAAGGTTTAGTGCAATTCCAAAAATTATAAGACATAACAGGCACCCTAAAATCGTGAGTTCTATAACTCGATTTAAGGGAAAGCGTTCTAAGAATCTATCGTAAAAATAAGATCCAATTACGGCAGAAATAGCTGTTAATATATAAGCCAATGGTAAAGCATTGGCTGTAAGAGTAGATAGAAATAACGAATTTATTGTTGGTTTAACAACAAGTAAAGTAGTTATTAATAAAAATACATTAAGTTGTAATAATAATGTTTTCTGTAACTCATCCTCATTTAAGTCGAAAACATTTAATAAGTAGGTTTTAACTGGTTGTATTAGTCGCATTAGGGGTTATATTTATAGCTTTCTCTATTGGAGATACCAAATTACGAATAATTTGTTCGCCATTCTCATTTTCTATTAAAGCTACTAATATATATTTTCTTTCTGCATCCCACACTAAAATAGAATCGGCATGCCAATTTTTCCATGAACCAGATTTTCTAAACAATCTAGCGTTAGGCGCTAACTTCTCTAGTGTGTTCACAAATTTATGATGCAATTCAGGATTTTCCATCATGTCTAGCATATGCTTAGAACGTTTCGGACTTACCAATCTTCCGTGAAGCATTAAATAATAAAACCTACAAACTTGTTCTGCAGTAGCTGCATGACTTAAATTTTTCAACGGCTCTCTATTCGTTGCACCAGAAGCCGCATAACGCTTTCCTACCCATAATCCACCGCCTTGCTCTTTATCGTACAAGTGATATTTATCTGAAGTTAAAACATCTTCAATTTTTTGAAACCCTACACGATCAATCATTCGAGTTGTAGCCTGATTGTTCGATTTACTAATCATGATCCGCATATCATTCTTAACATCAGAAGTTTCATTTAATTCTCCGCTTTCAATAGCATCCTCCGCAGCTAAAAGCACCGCTATTTTAGGTAAGCTAGCCGCATACATCATTTCATCCCCGTTAAGATTGGCAAATCTTGGAGCTTCAGGATCGTTTAAATCGACCACACCAATAGCCATCTTTTTATTTAGAATAAGATTTTTCCAGGTTTTATTTTTAAAAATCTCTTCCTTAAGATTAGCTGTAAAAGCATTGTTTTTATATAAATCTAAAGGTCTAAAATCTTCTTCGGGTGCAGTAAACGGCAGATTTGCATAATTATCATCGGCACTAAATGCTCCTGAATATTCTAATTTTGAAGATAAGTTATTTGGGTTAACCTTATATTTTGCTAAAGTTTTTGTCCCTAAGATGGATGAAGTTAAAATCAGTGCTCCGAAAAACAAGGATTTAAAATGTTTTTTACTGCCTTTTTTCATAGAATGCAATGCATTAAATACGAGTGTAATATTACTTTAAATTAGATTAATAAAATAAAAATTTAACTTATTTTTTATAAAGCCGAATTAACTCATTGAAGCAAATTAATTTACGTCCTTACACTATCTTTATTTACGTTAAAAACGTTGAAACGGATGTTTTGGTATATGAGTAACAATATTTTAGATGTTAAAATTTATTTTAACATCTAAAGATAAACAAGTCCACTTTAAACTGTTATAAGCCGATTTTTTATCGCAAATGTTATGCCAAGGCTAATAAAAAATACAACTATTAGTGCTATTTAAAATTTGTCTCAATTAAACTTATTATTCCTGAGTTTTAGAATAACTTATCATCCAATTGATATTAAACTTATCTGTAAACATTCCGAAGTAGTCACCCCAAAACGTATCGTCCATTGGCATAGTTACTTTGCCTCCGGCAGAAAGCGATTCAAATAAAGCATCGGCTTTAGCCTTACTTTCTACATTTAAAGATAAGCTAATATTGTTTCCAATAATGGTTTTTACACCCCAATCTCCTACGGTATCACTGCCCATTAAAATTGTAGAATCATCTATTGGTAAACTCATATGCATGATTTTACTTTTATCGGCTTCAGACAGTTCAACACCTTCTTGGGGTGGCATGTCTCCAAACCGACCTAAATACGAAAATTCGCCTCCAAAAACAGATTTATAAAAATTGAAAGCTTCTTCACAATTCCCTAAAAATGTGAGATACGGATTTAATGCTGGCATAATAATATAATTTTTGGTTATCGATTGTTTGTAAGGTCTAATCTGTTAAAATTAATTTTTTTCGGAGTAAAACCATAATTTTTAGTGTTAATAATACTTATTTACAAGGCTTTAAAACATTCTACATTTTCCAATTATAAAATATAAACCTTAGCTATAATTGCAGCAACTCAATAAAAAACAGCATACAGAAATCCCTAAATGTTAAAATTATATGTATTTCATCGATTTATACTGTATTTTACCTGTACGACATTTGGTTTTTACCAAATATTTAACATATATTAGCAGTGTAACTATTTAATATAGTAACGATTAATCCATATATCGCTTCCCTCAAGATATTTTAGGTATAACCACATGTTGGACCCATAAAAGATTTTATTCTTTTTAAACTCTAGCATGACTATTTAGAATTTTAACTAAACCTATATAACCTAAAAAAATTAACCTTATGAAATCCCTAAAAATTACTGTAATTGCCCTTGTTTTATTCGGATCTTTAACTGCATGTGTAAACGAAGAATTAGACGACGATGTACTAGTTGCACCGGACGATGTTGAAGCTACTGTTTTCACCGGTGGAGGTGTTGATGAAAGGTAACACATAATTAAAAATAGTGTTTAAGCCCATATCTAGTAAGATATGGGCTTTTCTTATTTATTTAATTGAAAAATTATAAATACATTTGAGATTACTAAGATTAGGCACTTGAATTATTTTCATAAATTTTTATTAGTTTTTATTAGCTGTTTTAGCTTGCAATTATCTGCACAGGGTAATTCTATAGATTTTATTCACAAACTCTTAGATAAAGCTTCCAACAGTCAAATTTATAATTATAATGATCGTATTGCATTCATTCAAAAAGCCCAAGAGTTGGCTCAAGAATTTAAAATTGATTCTTTAGTTTTAAAAAGTAACTTACAAAAAGAAGCTTTATATGAAGAGTTCAGTTTGGATGATTTATTTTTAAAAACGAATCAGTCAAACCTTGAATTTGCAGAACATAATGGTGATTCTATTAGTCTTGCTAAAGTTTACGAAAACCGAGGTAATTATTATTACAAACGGTCTACTGATAGTGCCTACTACTATTATCATAAAGCAGAAAAAATATATCGTGCTATTCAAGATTCTTTTAATACAGCATCAGCTCTTCTTAACATCGCTCTAATCCAAAAAAACGAAAAGGATTTTATAGGGAGTGAAGTCACATCGTTTGAGGGAGTAAAACTCTTAGATTCCCTGCCTTCCTTAGATAAAATTAACCAAAAAAAAGCATACTTATATAATAATTTGGGTCTAGTGTACGACCAGTTAGACCAATACGAAGATGCTATTAATTACCATAATAAAGCATTAAGCCTAAAACGAAATTTAAAAGGAAAAAATCTACAAACTATAGACAATTCGGTTAATAATTTAGCTCTAGCTTATAAGAATTCTGGGAAATATGAAATTGCCTTAAAATACTATAACGACATCTTAAATAATTCAAAACTAATTGAAGACCGACCTGATTTTTATGCTTTGGTATTAGATAATTACGCACACACCCTATATTTAACCAAGGACAAAACCCAGCTCCCAAACCTCTATTTAAAAGCCTTAAACATTTGTGATAGTATTGGTGCAACCTATAATTCCATCATAATAAATCAGCATTTATCTGAATTTTATTACGATAAAAAACAAACAGATTCGGCTAAGTATTACGCCTATGCTGCTTACGATATTTCTAAAGCGTATCATAACGACGATTTACTAAAATCACTATTATTGCTCTCTAAAATTGAAAGCGATAGCGAAGCGGTAACCCATTACAAATCGTATATCCAACTTAACGATAGCCTTCAAAAAAGTGAACGTGCCGTAAGAAACAAATTTGCCAGAATTAGATATGAAACCAAGGAAATTGAATTAAAAAATCAACAAATTTCTAAAGAGCGCTTGCTGTTTATGTTACTTTCGTTAGGATTACTACTTACTTCCTTCTTGGTATTCATTATCGTATCTCAACGCAATAAAAACAAATCCCTTCAATTTAAACAGCAGCAACAACAAACCAACGAGGAGATTTATAACCTCATGCTTTCTCAACAAGATAAAATTGATGAAGCACGAACCTTAGAGAAGCGACGTATTTCGGAAGAACTACACGACGGTATTCTAGGGCGATTGTTTGGCACACGTCTAAGTTTAGATAGTTTAAATGCCAGCACGAGAGAAGAAGATATAGCAACTCGAAGTAATTATCTTGACGAATTAAAGGCTATAGAATTTGAGGTACGCAAGGTTTCTCACGATTTAAATGTAGACTTTGTATCGCACTCCGGTTATATAGACATCATAAAAACGCTATTAGACAAACAAACTTTGGCTTATAATTTAAAATGTCATTTAAAACACGACGACACGATTAATTGGGATGCGGTTTCAAATAAAATAAAAATCCATTTTTATAGAATTATTCAAGAGGCGCTTCAAAACACCTATAAACATGCCGAAGCAGACGAGATTTATATCGAATTCTACACCAAAGAAAACGACATTTGTTTAGACATCGTAGATAATGGTGTAGGCTTTAATTTCACCAAATCTAAAAAAGGCATAGGTTTAAAAAACATGACCTCGAGAGTGAAAGAAATTAACGGGTTATTGGTTATTAATTCGGATAAAAATCAAGGCACCAAAATTACGATTAGCACACCTATATATAATTAAAAAGAACTACCATGAAAGAGACGATTAGAATTTTAATGACAGATGATCATCCTATGATTTTAGAAGGGTATCAAAACACATTATTATCGACTAAGAAACCTCAGCAAGAATTGCATATCGACACGGCAAACAATTGCGACCAGTCTGTTGAAGCCATGTACAAAAGTATACATACCGAACAACCTTACGATGTGCTTTTTATAGATATTAAAATGCCCCCATCAGAAGATGGGAAATATACCAGCGGTGAAGATTTAGCTAGATTAGCACGTAAAATATTACCCAAGGCAAAAATTGTTATCCTTACCATGTTTAACGAAACTTACCGTATACATAATATAGTAGAAGAATTTAAACCCGAAGGTTTTCTTATTAAAAGCGATTTAACGTCTCGTGAATTAGCAAGTGCTTTCCAAGCCATATTACATCATCCTCCGTTTTACAGCGGAAGTGTAAACAGGTATTTAAAACAAACCATTATTAGTGATATTTATTTAGACGATAAAAATCGTAGAATTCTCTATTTACTCTCACAAGGTATAAAAACAAAAAACTTAGCAGAACATGTCGATCTATCTTTAAGTGGTGTTGAAAAACGAAAAAAACAACTAAAAATGTTATTCGCCATTGAAGACGGACAAGATGAAACCTTAATTGAAGAAGCAAGAAAACTAGGATTCATTTAGTGAATTCCCTAAAAAAAGTTGAAAAAACTCCAAAAAAATGAGAAAAGTACGGTTTTACCGTAAGTAAAATATATTTATACCTATTATCTTTGTAACAGTATCAACTACTACATAATTAATTAATCCCTCAAGTAATTAATTGTTTGATAATAGCAAATTACAACTAAGCCTTATAGATCCCCTCTATAAGGTTTTCTTTTTTAAAACGGATTGAAGCCTTCTTTATACTTCCAAAACAACCGAATAAAAAGTCCAAAATACACCATAGCAACTATAAACTTTAATAAGGTCCCTGTAAGAAAGCCTAAAAACGATCCAAAAGCTGCTTTAGCCGCTGTTTTATGATTGGCCTTATAAATCATTTCTCCTACAAATGCCCCTATAAATGGCCAAACAATGATTCCTATAAATCCTAGTATAGGAAACAGAATAGACACCACTAACCCGACCGTGGTTCCTATAACTCCAGATCTGGTTCCTCCAAATTTCTTCGTTCCCATTACAGGTATTGCATAATCCAAAAGCACAATACCTATAGCAATAACAAGTGTAATACCTAAAACGGTCCAGTTATTAGGTATGGTCTTGGTTAAATATAATAACAACAACCCTAACCAACTTATTGGTGGCCCTGGTAAAACAGGTAAAAAACTACCTAGTATGCCAACTATCATACATATAAAACCCAGAATAATTAATGCTATATCCATAGTTTAAATTTAAGTGAATAGCGAAGTTACATATTTTATTTTCAGTTTTTACGACTAAAAAATTAGTTTAAACTAAAAATTTAGTTATATTTGAATTAAGATAAAACTAAAAACTTAGTTGAATGAAATCATTAACAAAAGCAGAAGAAGAAATCATGCAAGTACTTTGGCAACTAGAACACGCCAATGTAAAAGCCATTATAGAAGAATTACCAGACCCAAAACCAGCCTATAATACGGTATCTACTATTGTTAGAATATTAGAGAGTAAAGGCTTTGTAGATTATGAGAAACAAGGAAAAGGTCACTTTTATTTTCCTTTAATCTCAAAACAAGATTATAGCAACCAGTCCTTAAACACTTTGGTTGATAATTATTTTCAAGGTTCCTTTAAAAGTTTAGTATCCTTTTTTGTTAAAAAGAATGATATGAGCTTAAAAGAATTAGAAGCTGTAATGAAGGAAATCGAAAAAAACAAGTAATTATGCTACACTATATTTTACAAACCATAGCGTTCCAGTTTTTCTTTTTATTGGTTTTCGATTTATTTTTAAAACGCGAAACCTTCTTTAATTGGAACCGATTTTACTTGTTGTTCACCCCTATCGCTTCATTAATTTTACCCGTAATTAAGATAAATTCTTTTAAACAACTAGTTCCTCCATCGTATGTTATCCAATTGCCCGAAGTTATTTTAAATCCCGATGCAAATACCTTACAAACGCAATTATTGCCCACTGTTTATCTTAAAAACAGCACTTCGTTTTGGTCCTGGGAAACTATACTTTATTTAGGTATTGTTATGGCGGCAATCATCTTTTTGGTTAAAATATTAAGACTTATAAAAACCATTGTAAACGGCAATAAAAATAAAGAGCACGGACTCACCCTTGTAACGATTAAAAACAGTACAGCCGCGTTTTCATTCTTTAATTATGTGTTTTTAGGAGACTGCATTCCAAAAGACACTTATGCTACAATTTTATCTCACGAAAGTGTACATATAAAACAAAAACACAGCTTCGATTTACTGTTTTTCGAACTACTTCGAATCGTGTTTTGGTTTAATCCGTTAGTGTATATGTACCAAAACCGTATGGTAACGCTTCACGAATATATTGCCGATGCTTTGGTGGTAAAACATCAAGATAAAACAACTTATTACGAAAACTTATTAAGTCAGGTTTTCGAAGTCAATGCTATTTCATTCATCAATCCATTTTTTAAACAATCATTAATCAAAAAACGAATCATTATGTTAACAAAATCGAAATCAAAACAAATTCATTTATTAAAGTATGCTTTAATTATTCCTTTAATTACAATAATGCTCTTTTACACCTCTAACACAGGGTATTCACAAACTATAGAATCAGCGCCTGCAGAACCTCAAAATCTAACAGAGAAGGAAGTCATTTTAAATTCGGAAGCAACAAAAATACATGTTTCAGGAACAACTGAAAATTCAGTAAAAACGATTGTTGCTGTTAATACAAAGCCCCAAGTAGATCAAATAGAACAAAATGATTTAGTTGAGGTTCCTTTTAGTGTCGTAGACAAAATTCCGTCATATCCTGAATGCGAAGACCTAGAAAGAGAAGAGCAGATGAAATGTGTGTCTAACAAAATATCAAGTTTTGTTACTCAAAACTTCGACACCAATTTGGCTAAGAAAGAAGGATTAACGGGACTTCAACGAGTTAACGTCATATTTAAAATTGATAAAAAAGGTAATATTACAAGTATTGCAACACGATCAAAATCAGAAACATTAGAGCATGAAGCTAAACGTGTTATAGCAATGATACCAAACATGATACCAGGTGAACAAAAAGGAAAAAAAGTAGTTGTCCCTTATTCACTACCCATAATATTTAGTGTTTCAAAATAACAATTTGAATATTAACCGTAAAACAAGTAATTATGTTACACTACATTTTACAAACCATAGCGTTCCAGTTGTTCTTTTTATTGGTTTTCGATTTATTTTTAAAACGCGAAACCTTCTTTAATTGGAACCGATTTTACTTGTTATTTACCCCTATCGCTTCATTAATTCTGCCTGTAATTAAGATAAATTCTTTTAAACAACTGGTCCCAGAATCGTATGTCATTCAATTGCCCGAAGTTATCTTAAATCCCGATGCAAATACCTTACAAACGCAATTATTGCCAACTGTTTATCTTAAAAACAGCACTTCGTTTTGGTCCTGGGAAACTATACTTTATTTAGGTATTGTTATGGCGGCAATCATCTTTTTGATAAAAATATCCAGACTTATAAAAACCATTATAAACGGCAATAAAAATAAAGAGCACGGACTCACCCTTGTAACGATTAAAAACAGTACAGCCGCGTTTTCATTCTTTAATTATGTGTTTTTAGGAGACTGCATTCCAAAAGACACTTATGCTACAATTTTATCTCACGAGAGTGTTCATATAAAACAAAAACACAGCTTCGATTTACTGTTTTTCGAACTACTTCGAATCTTGTTTTGGTTTAATCCGTTAGTGTATATGTACCAAAACCGCATGGTAACGCTTCACGAATATATCGCCGATGCATTGGTGGTAAAACATCAAGATAAAACAACTTATTACGAAAACTTATTAAGTCAGGTTTTCGAAGTCAATGCTATTTCATTCATCAATCCATTTTTTAAACAATCATTAATCAAAAAACGAATCATTATGTTAACAAAATCAAAATCAAAACAAATTCATTTATTAAAGTATGCGCTATTAATTCCTATGGTGTCTAGCATGTTATTGTATACATCTTGTAACAACGATAGTGCTATTTCAGAAACGTCAATAGAAAACAATGCAGACCGCACAGATGTTTTACAAAATATTGAAATCTTAAAAGAATCTATCGAAGCAAAAGGTGAAGTTTCTAAAGAAGAACAAGAGGCCATAATATCTATACTAGCCACAAGTTATTCTTTAAGCAACCCTGAACAAAAAAAAGCAACAAGCACGGAATCAGATTTAGAAGGGGAAATTAGAAACGACGTAGAAGTGCCGTATAGCGTTGTTGAACAACCACCTGTATTTCCAGGTTGCGAAAATTTAACTAGCGATGAACAACGAAAATGTATGGCTACTAAAATCTCTCAATTTGTCGGAAAGAATTACAATACTAATTTAGCAACAGAAATAGGAGCTACAGGCAGACAACGTATTATTGTAATGTTTAAAATTGATAATCAAGGAAATATTATAGGCGCAAAAGCAAGAGCCTCTGAAGAGCCTTTAGCCAGAGAAGCTGAACGAGTAGTAAATTTGCTACCCAAAATGATACCAGGAAAACAAAAAGGAAAAGACGTAACTGTAGCCTACTCCTTACCAATTGTATTTCAGATCGCAGAATAATAAAAGTAAAACAGTTAAAAAACCGAGGCCTAAGTCTCGGTTTTTTGGTTTTATAAACTTCTAAAAGCAAAAGACTTTAAGCTTTTCGGTTAAGAATTGATTCGGAAAAAGTGTTAAATACCAAAAATATTGTATTTTCGAGTTTCATCTTAAACTATGAAGCATTTCGTATTTATTCTTGTATTGCTGTTAATCTGTGCGTGCGACGATTTAAAGGTGAAAAAAACATCTACAGAAGCTATTTTAAATGAAGAATTACAGTCGTTTAAATGGAATGAAGTCGATGAATACCCTACCTTTTCTTCCTGTGAAACCTCGAATAGCCAACAGGACAGAAAAGTATGTTTTGAACAAACATTAGCTACCGTTATTTTAAATCATTTAGAAGCCGAACGCATCATTGTAAACCATGATGTATTAGACACTATTAAGATTCAATTTAAAATCTCTGATACTGGAGAACTAAGCTTGCATGATTTTAAAGTCGACTCTACAACCCAAGCAGAAATTCCAAACATAAAACTTTTAATTACTTCTAGTTTAGATAGTCTTCCCCGAATAGAACCGGCAATAAAGCGTGGACAAAAAGTAAATAGCGAGTTCACGCTACCTATTATTATTAAAGTAAATTAAATCTTTTTCAGTAGACCTAAAAGTCAGAAACATAGTCATTGGTTCTACTTAAAAAACAATTAATCCATTCATTATTTAGAAAATGCGCGATCCTTCCATTTATAGGTCGTAAATACCGAGCTTACCGCCACAAATGTGCAAAATATAGGATACAAAATAGCCGCGAATGGATACCAAATTAATGTTCCTTTCTGGTTAAAAAATTGTGCACTTTTATATATTAGGCCAAAATCCATACCACATTTCACCAGAGCAATTCCTAAGAAGTAAAGCGGTGAAAAATCGCCAAAACACATCAAAATAAAAAGAGATAGTAACAAGGCATTCATACTAAAAACCAAAAGCCCTGTTAGTTGGCTAAATGTATTTTTATAAGCTTTGGTTTTCGATGCCCAACGTTTACGCTGATTCAGTAAACCCTGTAAAGAAGATTGGGAGTGCGTATAAACTACAGCATCTTGAGCTTTTAAATAGTGAACCGATTCGGGATAGGTATCACTAATTTTTTCTAGTAAAAAAATATCATCTCCGCTAGCAATACTATCGTTTTCTTGAAATCCGTTTACCCCATTAAAGGCTTGTTTGGTGTATGCCAAATTCGCGCCATTACATAAAAAGGGTTTATTAATTCCGAAACCTCCTAAAGTTGCCCCTTGCAGACTCATAAAATCAAACCACTGAAAAATATTCAAAAAACGAGATGTGGTAAAATAGGTTACGGGTGCAATGATAAACTGACAAGGATTATGCTGAATAAAACTATTAAAACAACGTAACCACGTTTTTGGAAGCTTACAATCGGCATCTGTAGTTAGAATCCAGTCGAATTTAGCTTGAGAAATAGCCAAACTTATGGCATCCTTTTTTGGTGAATTTGAAACTCGTTTATTTTGAAGTAACCTTACTTGGAGTTGAGAATGTGTCTTAATAAAATCATGAACTAAAGCTTCAGACTCATCCGTAGAGCCATCATTAATCAGTAACACTTCAAACCTATTATCATCGTAATCTAAGGCTGCTATAGATTGTAATAACTCTGGTAAATAATCCGCTTCATTTCTAAACGGAATAACTCCAGAAAATCCTGTTGCATACACCTCTCTTTTCGTTTTAAAATCAGGAACTTTTAAAAATCCGAAATAAAAACATCCAATTAAAACCGTATAAAACATTAAAAGAGTTACGCTCAACACCATCATATATTAGGCCTTTGGAAGTTTAAAATTCAGCACAAAATAACTTCCTATTACACTTGGAAGAACCGTATTTAAAATCCACATAAGTAAAATACAACTCAGTACAACCACTTCATTAATATTGAAAAATGAAAACAAATACACCGCAATACTGCCCTTTAAGACAACATCGAAAATAAAAATACTAGGTAAAATGGATGCTAACACATACATACTAGAAATAAGCATCATAGCCTTTAAATACGTTATATCGACTTGAAACATCTGTAACAAAACATAAAACTGAAACGAGAAAATAACATAGCGTATAAACGAGAGTAATAAGGTTATTCCAAACAATTTTAGGCTCATACTTTTAAAAAAATTCTTAATTTTTGGCATCCATCTTTCTGGCTTCAAATACATTTTCATCAGGATAAATAAGCCCAAAATTAATACGCTTAATACAACATAATTCGACCAATGCAACACTCTAAAACTTATATTCAAGGGAAATTCCGAAGTAAAAAACAGCAAGCCTAAGCAGCCAAAAAACGTGGTTATTAGCATTTGCGCCACATTTCCAACACCATTTAAGCCCAAAATTCGAGTTCTATAGGGCTTAGTAAAATACAAGGCTTTTGCACCATAATCGCCAATACGATTTGGAGTAAAAAGGGAAGCGGTATGGGCGCCTAAAATTTGCTTAGCTGCAGTAGTTAATGTGATTTCACAGACTGTATTTACAAGGGTTTTCCATTTTAAAATCTCGAAAAACCAGTTTAAAATAGTTAATAAAACTAAGCCAAAAACAACGTTAAAGGTCGTCGTACTAGATGCCAAAAGCGCACTAAAATCTATAAGCGACAACCCATCTGTTTGCGACAGTTTATAATAGATGAAATAAAAACTACTGCCAATTATCGATAACTTAAGCAGATAAGTTAAGAATTGATTAGATTTGTAAGTAAGTGCCTTGGCGTACATAGTGCAAATTAAACCTTTTATTGTAAGATGTCTTCTAAATTAAACAAACAAAAATACATAACCGGTCTGCTCATCTTTTTATTCTTAATTTCTGTAAAAGGATATGCTCAAAAAGATGAAGATGTATTACGCATCGAATTGAGTTTTGGTGGAAACCATGCTTTTACTAGTGGATTTGCACAAATTTATGCTTCCGAAGATCCTAAAACCGAAGGCCGCGGATTTAATTTGCCAACCCTAAATTTTGGTGGTCAATACATGTTTTCCGAAACCTTAGGAGCGAAATTAGATATAGGTTTTAGTCGAATTTTCAGCGCTAATGATTCACCCGAATTTAAAATTAACTACACGCGTATTAATGCTCAAGTGGTTTACGACTATTCTCGCTTTATAGGTTTTATTCCGGAAGAAGTTACCCTATTAGCACATGCCGGACCTGGATTTTCGGCCGTGAGACCTTTAGGAACCATAAACGATAACGACCAAAATTATTTAAACGCCATACTTGGCACACAGATTCTTTATATGTTTAGCAGGAATACGAGCGTCTTTTTCGATGCTTCCTACATTCATGGTTTTTCTAATCCGGACACCTATGCGCCACCTTCAGAAGGTTTGGGTGCTTTTAATGGTAGTATGCTAACATTTACCGTTGGGGTTTCCTTATCTTTGAGCGGATGTTATTTTTGTAATTAATGAGTAAAGAACGTATTATTTTAGGGATTGACCCCGGAACCACAATCATGGGGTTCGGACTAATTAAAGTTGTAGGAAAAACCATGACTTTTTTACAATTAAATGAATTAGATTTAAAAAAATACGACGATCATTATTTAAAACTGAAACTCATTTTTGAACGTACTATCGAGCTCATAGAAACCCATCATCCGGACGAAATTGCTATTGAAGCGCCTTTCTTCGGAAAAAACGTTCAGAGTATGCTTAAACTTGGTCGTGCCCAAGGTGTTGCCATGGCTGCCGGTTTATCGCGTGAAGTTCCCATAACCGAATATTCACCGAAAAAAATTAAAATGGCCATTACCGGAAACGGTAATGCTAGTAAAGAGCAAGTTGCCAAAATGCTTCAAAGTTTGTTACAACTAAAAACCTTGCCTAAAAACCTAGATGCCACCGATGGACTGGCCGCAGCGGTATGTCATTTTTATAACGAAGGCCGCGTAGAAATAGGTAAAAGTTATTCGGGGTGGTCTAGTTTTGTAAAGCAAAACGAAGCTCGAGTTACCACTACAACGGTAAAAAAAACAAGCATTAAAACAGGTGTAAAACAAATTAAAAAATGACCTTAAACATCCATCCCAAAGAAACGAGTACTGGTGTTGGCATTTATATTCATATCCCGTTTTGTAAACAAGCCTGTTTTTATTGCGACTTTCATTTTTCGACCTCATTAAAAAAGAAAAACGAAGTCATTGAAGCACTAATTACTGAATTAGAGTTAAGAAAAAATGAATTTGAAAACGATACGGTAGCGACCATATATTTTGGTGGAGGAACGCCAAGCGTTTTGTCTTTAGAAGAAATTAATAGTATTCTAAATGCCGTGTATTCTAATTACAAGGTGATTAAAGATCCGGAAATCACACTCGAAGCCAACCCTGATGATTTATCGGAAGCGAAAATTATAGAACTATCAAAAAGTAAAATTAACAGGCTAAGTATTGGAGTACAATCTTTTTTCGAAGCCGATTTAAAACTTATGAATCGTGCCCATAATGCTGTAGAGGCCAAAACCTGCTTAGCGCTTGCAACTCAGTATTTCAATAATATTTCTGTCGATTTAATTTATGGGATTCCTGGTGCTACAGATCAGCAATGGCTCGAAAATATTCAAACTGTTCTAGATTTCAATATTCCACATATCTCGAGCTATGCCTTAACAGTAGAACCTAAAACAGCTTTAGACGCCTTAATAAAAAAAGGAAAAATTGAGGATGTCAATGAAGCCCAAGCGGAGAGGCAGTTTCATATATTAATCGAGACCTTAACCACTGCCGGGTTCCAGCATTACGAATTGTCAAATTTCAGTAAACCCGGATACTACAGCAAAAATAATTCGGCGTATTGGCAAGGAAAAAGATATATAGGTATTGGGCCATCGGCACATTCTTACTCGGGCGAGTCTCGCAGTTGGAATATTGCAAACAACACAAAATACGTAAAAAGCCTTCGGCAACATATTTTACCTAGTGAGGTTGAAATTCTAACTATTAAAGATAAATACAACGAATATATTATGACCGGTCTTCGAACCGTTTGGGGGGTGTCTTTAACCTATTTAGAAACCGAATTTGGCTCAGAATATAAAAGCTATCTTTTAGCACAATCTGATAAATATTTAAAGGAAGAATTGTTGTATATTGATGGTGAAAATCTAAAAGTAACCCCAAAAGGCAAATTTTTAAGCGATGGCATTGCATCCCATTTGTTTAAGATTTAAAATATTAGTTTTATTATGATTGCAACCATTCAAACAAATTCAAAAAAGTATAAAATAGATTTCACACAGCCCTTAGATATTTCTATCCCCTTAAGTGCTTCATCAACAAATGTTACGGCTTGGTATGTAGATCCTCCAAAAATAGAACCTGTTGTAGACGACGAAGGTTCTGTTGCACGAGTATCGGAAGGTGCTTCAATAAACTTTAATAATATTTCTTTCAATCCGCATTCTCACGGGACGCATACCGAATGTGTTGGGCATATTACAGAAGACGTACATTCCGTAAATCAAAATCTAAAAGAATATTTCTTTTTAGCAGAAGTTATTACTGTTGTGGTAGAAAAATTTGGAGATGACCTGGTCATTTCTAAAAAACAGTTGCAGTTTGCTTTAGGAAACAAAAAGCGGAAAGCAGTAATTATTAGAACCATTCCTAACACTTTAGAAAAGTTAAGTAAACAATATTCGCATACCAACCCGCCCTATTTGCAAGAAGATGCAGCGGTGTATTTAAGAGAAAAAGGTGTAGATCATTTATTAGTCGATTTGCCTAGTATCGACAAGGAAAAAGACGACGGACAGTGGTTGGCGCATCATGCGTTCTGGGATACTAAAGGCGAGCTTAGAAAACATGCTACAGTAACAGAATTTGTGTATGTACATAATTATATTCAAGACGGCACCTATTTTTTAAATCTGCAAATTGCACCGATTGAAAATGATGCCACACCAAGTAAACCCATTTTATATCAAGTGCTTACAGATTGATTTTGTAACTTTATATTTTCTGAAGAACTTTTTAAATTAAAACCTTAATGAAGACGCTGTTAAAGTTAGAAGAAGTAGGCATGCTCCTACTCGCTATCTATCTATTTAGTCAATTATCCTTTGCCTGGTGGTGGTATTTAGCTTTATTCTTTTTACCAGATGCCGGATTTGTAGGCTATGTTTTTAGCAATAAAATAGGAGCGTTTCTATATAATATTTTACATCATAAAGGGGTTGCAATTGTGCTCTATATCGCTGGAACGTTTTGGCATATTGAAATATTACAATTAGCCGGATTGGTTATGTTTGGTCATGCAGCTTTCGACCGCCTTTTTGGATACGGATTGAAATACAACGACAGTTTTCATAATACACATTTAGGATACATAGGAAAATCTAAAGCCTCATGATGAACATTGAACAACTTTACGAGTATTGCCTTAAAAAGAAAGGTGTTACAGAAACCTTTCCTTTCGATAAAGACACCCTTGTTTTAAAAGTTTTTGGAAAGATGTTTTTACTGACCTCTTTAAAAGGTTGGGAAGAAGGCACGCCTTCAATAAATTTAAAATGCGATCCTGAAAAAGCTGAAAATTTAAGAGCAAATTACAATAGTATAATTCCTGGCTACCACATGAGTAAAAAACACTGGAACACCTTAAAACTCAATCAAGGTGACTTACAAATCCCCTTTGTTTTAGAACTTATAGACCATTCCTACGATTTGGTGGTGCAAGGTTTACCAAAAAAATTACGAGATACATTATAAAAATGATAAGTATTTGTTAATCAGTAGGCTGATATTTATTTTTTTGGTAATTTGTAGTTTAAATTCCTCCCTATAAGAATTTGAAATTAATAGATATTTTTTAAGCCTTTACGTCATGTAAAGCGGTTTACACGTGTACTGTTATTAATTTTAAATCTTATCAATCATGAAATCATTTCTCAATCTAAGTCGTATTCTTCTCTTTATTTGCATCTGTTCTTTTAGTACCTATGCCCAAAACCTAAGAGTTGGATCGCCCAAATATGTTACTGTCACTTATTATCATTGGGACAAGCATGGTTCAGATTTAGACTTGAACGCTTGGAAAATGGGAGAACAAGAATATTTCGACAAAGTAACTAGCAAAAATGAATTTATCAGATCGTCTACCTATTATTTACATCGCTTTTCCGATGATAGTAGCGAAATTCTTATGGTACAGTCCTTTAATTCTTGGGAAGATATCGACAAATCTGCCAACAGAAATACCGAATTAGAACGCGAAGCCTGGCCCAACGAAAACGAAAGACACGCCTTTATAAAGAAATTAGCGTCTTTTTATCAATTATATCATTCTGACGAAATTTACGCTTCTCTCCCACAAATAAAACCGCTAACAGAATTTGCAACACCAGACAAAGAGTTGTTATTATATGTAAGACGCAGTCACTTTTCGAAAGACGGAAACGGCCCAGACAAAGAATTTCAATCGCTACAAAAACTATATCTTGATAAAGTTTTTAAAAAGAACGATTATATAAAAGGCTATTATGCTAACATTCATGCTTGGGGTTCAGATAAAACAGAATTTATAGAGGCCTTTTACGTGCGATCGTACTCCGATTTAGAGAAGATGTTTGTTAAAAATGAAGAATTACTAGCTAAGGCCTGGGAAAACGAATCGGATAAAAAACGTATGGACCAGCGTTATAGCAGTTACTTTACCGGAGTTCATGGCGACTATATTTATGTAGCCGTACCGGAATTTTCTAAATAAACGACACGAATTATACCTGTTTTTTATAAGCCGATGGAATACAATGTTTCACGGCTTTAAACTGTCGGTTAAAATTTGATATGTTTTTAAACCCCGATTGGTAAGCTATTTCAGAAATCGATAAATCATTTTCCTTTAAAATAAGCTTGCACGCCTGCTCTATACGTAGCTCATTTAAAAACTGAAAATAGGTTTTATTGGTTCGCTTTTTAAAATATTTACAAAAGGCATTTTTGGTCATTACTGCAATTTCAGAAATTGTTTCTAAAGATATCTCTTCACTATAATGGGTCATTGTAAATTCGAAAACATCACGCATGCGTTTACCTTCATTATCCGTATATTTTTTATCATAAATAAACGATGACAAACTCTCGTAAGACACCTTCGATGTTAACTTAAGTAATTCTAACAAAATAATAAACCGCTCTAATTTCGTGGCCTCTTTCAGTTTAAAAAACAAGGCTTTTATATCTGCTGTCTGCGATGTAGGCTTAAACCCCTGCTCTACCCGTTTAAAAAAAGGCGCTAATTCCTGTAATTCAACCAAATCAAAAAAGTGAGTCCCAAAAGCATTTTCAGTAAAAAACAAGGTTAGCATATGCGATGGCCCACTTCCATGTTCATCACTTTTAAAAACATGAGGTAAATTACTACCTATTATCAAAACATCTCCGGTTTTATATTGGTGTATGGTATCACCCACAATTAAAGCCCCTTCGCCAGATACAATTACACTTAACTGTATTTCTTCATGCTGATGTAGTTTATCATAAAACACATCCTCTAAATCCTCTTGAAACACCAACGCATCCTGCTGAGGTTTCGGAATTTTAAATGGTAAAACTTTCATTTCTGCCGTATTAATTGTTCAAAATTACGCAAATAATACGCTATAAAGTCAATAAAATGAAATTACTGGATAACATTATATCAAAAACGGATAATACCTATGTATTTCAAATTGCCGTTCTCCTATAGCTTTGTAAAAACTAAAATCACGATTATGAGTATTCAATGGAAAGGCATTATGCCAGCAGTAACCACAAAATTCACAAAAAACGATGAATTAGATTTTAAAATGTTCGAAACAAACATTAAAGCGCAACTCGATGCTGGGGTACATGGCATCGTACTGGGTGGGACTTTAGGAGAGGCAAGCACTTTAATCGATGAAGAAAAACGAGCTTTAACCACCACTACTGTCGATATCGTAAAAGGGCAAGTCCCTGTATTTATAAATATTGCCGAGCAAAGCACAAAGCAAGCCATTTTAGCCGCACAAAAAGCAGAAATCGATGGTGCCAAAGGCCTCATGATGTTACCTCCTATGCGCTATAAATCTGGCGATGCAGAAACTGTGGCTTATTTTAAAGCTGTGGCCAACAATACGTCCTTACCCATTATGGTTTACAACAATCCGGTAGACTATAAAATTGAAGTCACTCACGATATGTTCGAAGAGATCCTAGTTTGCGACAACATTCAAGCAGTTAAAGAATCTACCCGAGACACCACAAATATAACCCGCATAAAAAACCGTTTTGGCAACCGTTTAAAAATCATGACCGGTGTAGACACCATTGCTTTAGAAAGTTTATTATTAGGCGCCGAGGGCTGGGTCGCTGGACTCGTTTGCGCATTTCCAAAAGAAACTGTCGCCATTTACGAACTTCAAAAAGCTGGCCGCATACAAGAAGCGCTAGACATTTACCGCTGGTTTATGCCGTTGCTAGAGTTAGATATTAGCCCTAAATTAGTACAAAACATTAAGCTGGCAGAAGTTGCAACCGGTATTGGCACAGAACACGTGCGTTTGCCTCGAATCCCTTTACAAGGCACAGAACGCACCCATGTTTTAAACGTTATAGAGCAAGCCTTAAAACACCGACCAACCTTGCCAGATTATAAAAATTTAAGTGTTTTAGTGTAGTATTTGGGTGTTCCCCTGCGGGTCAGGCTTTCGGCACTCGCTTTTTTTAGGTCTACAAAGCCCTAAAAAAGAGCTCAAACAAAGCCTCAATCCTTAACACAAAAAACATTAAGATTAACATCGTCATAGTCGGAACGTAAAAAAAAAACTAAAAATGATTACAGGAAAAAATTATGTTGGTTTCACACCTTCAGCCAAAGGATCAAAAACTTATAAAACCTTCAATCCGCAGTTAAACGCAGAAAATGAAGACGTATTTACAGAAGCTACTTCCGAAGAAATTAATGAAGCCGTGGCTTTAGCTTCCAAAGCTTTTAGAACATATTCTAAAATATCTGGAACAGAGAAAGCCCTGTTCCTAAATACTATCGCCGAAGAGATTTTAGCGCTAGACACACTCATAGAAACCTATTGTAAAGAATCTGGCCTACCTGAAGGTCGCGCACAAGGAGAACGCAATCGAACTATCGGACAGTTACGTGCCTTTGCAGAATTAGTAGCAGAAGGGTCTTGGGTAGAGGCATCTATCGATACCGCTCAACCGGAGCGACAGCCCGTACCAAAACCCGATGTTCGTAAACTGAATATTGGTTTAGGTCCTGTAGTTGTTTTCGGCGCTAGTAATTTTCCTTTAGCCTATTCCACTGCTGGTGGAGATACCGCAGCTGCACTCGCTGCCGGTTGTCCTGTAATTGTAAAGTCTCACCCCATGCATGCCGGCACGGGAGCTTTGGTAGCATCTGCAGTTGTTAAAGCTGCGAAAAAAACGAACATGCCAGACGGCGTATTTTCAAATTTAAATAGTAGCGGAATTGAAGTTGGTCAAACTTTAGTAAAACATCCTGCGGTAAAGGCCGTTGGTTTTACGGGGAGTATTCGTGCAGGTCGTGCGCTTTACAATTTAGCTTCCGAACGTGAAGAACCTATTCCTGTTTTTGCAGAAATGGGCAGTATAAATCCCGTAGTCATGTTACCAAAAGCTCTTGCCGAAACAGGAAGCTCTTGGGCAAAAACGTACGCCAACTCAATAACTTTAGGAACAGGACAATTTTGCACCAATCCTGGTTTACTTTTCGGTGTAAAAGGAGACGATTTAACGCAATTTATAAATGTACTTGCCAAAGAAATTGTAAACATAGAACCGACATGCATGTTACACCCTAATATAAAATCGGCTTACCAAAAAAATAAAGACCGGGCTTTAAATCAAGACCATATTTCTATAGTTGCCAATTACGATAAGGAGGTACAAATTAATTATGCCAAACAAGCTGTAATTACTGTAGAGGGCACTACCTTTTTAGAAAACACGACCTTACACCAGGAGGTATTCGGACCATTCTCTATGGTTGTACAATGCGAAAATTTAGAGCAATTAAAAACCATAATTTATAAATTAGAAGGCCAATTAACAGGAACTATTTTGGCCTCCGATGGCGAACTAGAAGCGCATTTAGATGTGATGAATGCCGTCCAAAATCGAGTAGGCAGATTAATCTTTAACGGCGTACCCACAGGTGTAGAGGTTTGTCCGTCTATGGTGCATGGAGGACCTTATCCGGCCTCTTCAGATAGCCGATTTACAGCAGTAGGCACACAATCTATAAAACGCTGGGTAAGACCCTTTTGTTTTCAAGATTGGCCATTAAAACTATTACCTCTAGAGTTACAAAATGAAAATCCGCTTGGTATACTTCGACTTGTAAACAACAAGCAAACTTCAGCTAAAATTTAGCCTATGGCAAGAAAATCTTTCTTTTGTGTCGATGCCCATACCTGCGGTAACCCCGTACGTGTTGTGGCTGGTGGCGGACCGCTTTTAACGGGAAATTCTATAAGCGAAAAACGTCAGCATTTTCTAAAAGAATACGACTGGATTCGCAGAGGATTAATGTTCGAACCTCGGGGTCATGATATGATGAGTGGTAGTATTTTATTACCGCCTCAAAATCCTGAAAACGATTTGGCTATTCTATTTATAGAAACCTCAGGTTGCTTACCCATGTGCGGTCATGGCACCATTGGCAGTATAACTATCGCTATAGAAGAAGGCTTAATTACACCTAAAATACCTGGCAAAATTTTAATGGAAGCCCCAGCTGGATTGGTAAAAGTAGAATATCAACAAACCGGAAAGAAAGTAGATTGGGTACGCATAACCAATGTAAAAAGTTATTTAGCAGCCGAAGGTTTAACCGTAAATTGCCCTGAATTGGGTGATATTACCTTCGATGTGGCCTATGGCGGAAATTACTATGCGATTATAGATCCGCAAGCACATTTTTCTGGTATTCATAACTTTTCGGCAAGTACCATTATTCAATATTCACAAATTATAAGGCAGCGCATTAACGAGATATACCCTAATCAATTTATTCATCCAGAGCACGAAGCCATTCGCGATGTATCGCATATCCTATGGACAGGCAATCCTATAGACCCAAACTCGTCGGGAAGAAATGCAGTGTTTTATGGCGATAAGGCCATAGATCGTTCGCCCTGCGGCACAGGAACCTCAGCAAGAATGGCTCAATTACATGCTAAAGGAAAATTGAAAATCGGTGAAACCTTTATTCATGAAAGCTTTATTGGGAGTAAATTTATTGGTCGTATTGTGGAAGAAACAAGTTTAAACGGAAAACCTGCTATAATTCCAAGTATTCAAGGTTGGGCCAAAGTTTTTGGATATAACACCATCATTATCGACGATGAAGACGATCCATACGCACACGGATTTCAAGTGATTTAATATGGGAAAAAACATTGTAATTATTGGTGGTGGAATTATCGGACTCTGTTCTGCTTACTACCTTTTAAAAGATGGGCATCAGGTTACGGTTATCGATAAATCAGATATCTCCAAAGGGGCATCATTTGTAAATGCGGGCTATATTACACCAAGTCATATTATTCCGTTAGCGGCTCCGGGAATGATTTCAAAAGGTATTAAATGGATGCTTAACGCTTCTAGTCCGTTTTATGTAAAACCCCGATTAGACAAAGAGTTTTTGCAATGGGGTTGGGCTTTTAACAAATCCGCTTCTGCTTCAAAAGTGGCACGTGCCATTCCTATAATTAAATCAATTAACTGCTTCGGAAGAGATTTATACGAAGATTTAAAAGCGGCAAACCATTTCAATTTTCATTACGAACGGAAAGGGCTTTTAATGTATTACAAAACCGATAAAGCTGGTGAAGAAGAATGGAAAATAGGTCAACGGGCCATGACCGAGGGTTTACATGTAAAACATCTAAGCCAAAACGACGTCATAAAGTACGAACCCCATATAGCATTAAATATAAAAGGTGCCGTATATTATGATAGTGATGCCCATACAACTCCTAGTGCATTTATGCGTGAAATACTGAAGTATTTAAAACAAAATGGCGTTAAATTTTACACTCACGAAACGGTTGAAGATATTACCCTAAACCATGGCGCCATTAAACACATTAAAACCAACAACCGGCAATTACCTTGCGACGAAGTGGTTTTAGCCGCTGGATCTTGGAGTCCGCTATTAACTAAAACATTTGGATTAAAAATTCCTATCCAAGCCGGAAAAGGCTATTGTATAAACGTTAAGCGGCCAACTAAAATTCAAACACCAGCCATTTTGGTAGAAGCGAAAGTTGCTGTAACTCCTATGCAAGGATTTACTAGATTTGCAGGAACTATGGAACTTAGCGGAATTAATCATAACATCAATCCTAAACGTATACAAGCCATTGCCGATGCTGCTGCCTCGTATTATGAAGGTTTAAAAATTACCACCGCAGAACAAGCTCAAGCCGATTGTGGTTTACGCCCCTGTTCTCCAGACGGACTACCTTATATTGGTAAATCTAAGCGCTGTAAAAATTTAACCATTGCCACCGGCCATGCGATGATGGGTTGGAGTTTAGGACCGGCGACAGGGAAACTAGTTTCAGAAGTTATTGCTAACAAAAAAACAACAATAGATCTGGAGGCTTTCCATCCAGATAGAACTTTTTAATATGAGATACAATCAAATATCAAATCAACTATTTATAAAAAACAGAGCACGTTTTACGGCTAAAATGGTATCAAATACTATGGCTATTTTAACCTCGAACGATGTAAAACATAATAATGCAGATGATGTAATGGGCTTTTCCCAAAACAACGATTTGTTTTATTTAAGCGGTATAGACCAGGATGAAACAATCTTGGTTTTATTTCCTGAAGCACAGAAGCCGGAAAACCGAGCCATCCTCTTTATTACTGAAACTAACGAACAAATGAGGATTTGGGACGGCGAAAAATTAACCAAAGCACAAGCCTCAGAAATCTCAGGGGTGTCTCGTGTAGAATGGGTTCACGATTTCGAAAAAATATTACAACTCATGGCATTCGAAGCCGATGGGTTTTACTTAGGTCACAACGAACATATAAAGCGAGTAACCC